>NZ_CP054839.1:2137306-2442636 GCF_018141105.1 Saccharopolyspora erythraea
CGAGAACCAGGTGGTGCGCCGGGTCCGGGAGGCGGCGGGGGCGGCCCCGGCCAAGCCCCGCAGGCGCGCGCCGCGCGGGCAGGAACCGCTGGGCATCGAGGTCGACCTGCCGAAGCGGCCGCCCCGGCACGACCCGCGCTGGCTGGAGCGGGAGACGCTCAAGGCCGCGTTGCAGGTGCCCGCGCTGGCCGGGCCGCTGTACGACTCGCTGCCGGAGGAGGCTTTCACCGAGTCCGCCTACGCAGAGCTGCACCGCGCCGTGCTCGCCGCTGGGGGCACCTCCAGCGGCCTGGCCGGCGTCGCGCTGGTGGACGCGGTCGGCAGGCACTGCGAGAGCTCGGTGACCCGCAGCCTGCTCACCGAGCTGGCCGTGGAGACGCCCGACACCAAGTCCGAGGAGGATCCCCGCTACGTCAGCGGCGTGATCGCCCGGTTGCAGGAGTGCCTGGTCAGCAGGCAGATCGCCGACATCAAGTCCAAGGTCCAGCGGATGTCGCCGCTGGAGGACCCCGACGAGTACAACGCGCTGTTCGGCGACCTGGTGGCCCTGGAGGGCTACCGCAAGTCGCTGCTGGACCAGGCGCACGCGCTGGGGGCGCTGTGAGCTCCTGGCTCAGCCGGTTCATGGCCAGGCTCAGCGGCACGGCCGCGTTGCCCGAGGGGTTCGCAGGTCGCCTCGACGCCGACGAGCACGTGCTCGCCGTCGCGGGCAGCCAGGACGGACCGGTGGTCGCGACGCACCTCGGGCTGTGGGTGCCCGAGGGCGAGGGCACCCGCCGGATCGGCTGGCACCTGCTCAGCAAGGCCACCTGGAACGACGGTGAACTGGGGCTCATCGAGGCCGAGGAGGCCGGTGGGGCCGGTGGTGCCGTGCTGCTGCGCGACCTGCCGCGCAGGCGCCTCGCGCTGACCTCGCCCGGCCGGTTGCCCGACGTCGTGCACGCCCGCGTCACGTCGTCGATCAAGTCAAGCCAGCATCGCGACCTGGCCGGTGGCGGTGCGTGGTTCGTGCAGCGCAAGGTGCCGGGCCGGGACGGGATCGTGCTGCAGGTGCGGGCCGACGGTGACGCCGACGAGACGGCGGTCGCCGAGGTCGCGGCCGAGGTCGCCCGGCGCATCGAAGAGGCCAGGAAAGGCCGCGACTGACGAGTCGCTGCCCGGTCCGGGAGGCGTGAGTGTGGGATCAGCGGCAGTACCTGGCGTTCGGCGAGCAGCGCAACCGGCCCGCCGGTGACCTGCTGGCCGCGGTCGGCGCCCGGACCGCCCGGCGCGTGGTCGACCTGGGCTGCGGCCCGGGCAACCTCACGCCGATGCTGACCGGGCGCTGGCCGGAGGCGGCCGTGGAGGCCCTGGACTCGTCGCCGGAGATGGTGGACGCGGCCCGCTCGCGGGGTGTCGACGCCCGCGTCGAGGACGTCCGTGACTGGCGGCCGCGTCCGGACACCGACGTCGTGCTGTGCAACGCGGTCCTGCACTGGGTGCCCGAGCACGTCGACCTGCTGCGGCGGTGGATGACCGAGCTGCCCGTGGGCGCCTGGTTCGCATTCCAGGTGCCGGGCAACTTCGAGTCACCCTCCTACGCGCTGAGCCACGCGCTGATCGCCGAGCCGCAGTGGCGGGACCGGCTGTCCGGGCTCCTGCTGACCCCGCGCAGCGTGCTGCGGCCCATCGGCTACGCCGACGTGTTCGCCGACCTCGGCGTGGGCGTCGACGCCTGGGAGACCACCTACGTGCACGCGCTCAGCGGGGAGGATCCGGTGCTGGAATGGCTCAGCGGCAGCTCGCTGCGGCCGGTCCGGGCCGCCCTGGACGACCGCGGGTGGGAACGCTTCCGCGGCGAGCTGGCGCCCCGGCTGCGCGCGGCCTACCCGCAGCGTCCCGACGGCACGACGTGGTTTCCGTTCCGGCGGATCTTCTGCGTCGCCCACGTGCCGTGACACGCAGGTCACGGTATAGGTGGGGGGTGCGTGAAAGTGCTTGAGCGCATGGGCTAGAGTAGTTCCTGTCAGCGCGACGAGGGCTGACGAAGCGCCAAGCGGCGCGAAAGCTGTACAACATTCCTCCGTAGCTCAATTGGCAGAGCATTCGGCTGTTAACCGAAGGGTTACTGGTTCGAGTCCAGTCGGAGGAGCTTTCACCCCAGGTCAGATGACCTGGGGTTTTCCTTTTTGCGGACTGTGGCACTCGTACTCGCGTCTCGCCGCATCGGGTGTCGGCGGACGCCTCCGAACGAACGAAAACCATGTGCAGGGATCTCCGATCCCGATACTTTGAGACGTCCGGATCACCCGAAGGTGCGGGAGAGTGCGATGTCGGTGGCGGTCAGCCGGGTGGTGCTGGGGGTGCTGTCGGCGCTCACGATCATCGGTGGAGCGGCGCTCGTGGTCATGGTCGTCGTGTACTTCGGTGCCAGCGAGTACGTGCCGGAGCTGACCGAGTTCGGCGGGTGGGGAACGATCACGGGCATGTTCGCTCTCGCGCTGTACGTGGCGGGAGCCTTCCATGCGCCGCTGATGGGGCGGATCGGCGCGGGGATCGGCCTCGCGGGCGCCGGGTACTTCGTCAGCACGATCATCGCTGCCCTCGTCTCGCTGCTGGCGCACCGCGGCGGTCCGCAGGGCAATCTGGAGGACGGGACTCTCGGGTTCATCTGGCTCGTCGCCGGCGCGTTCTTCGCGTGGCGCGCGGCGACCGGCCGGTGGCCGGTCGCGCCGCTGTCGTCCGCCGTGCAGGAGCGGTGAGCCGGCCGCTGGGCGTGACCTCCGGACTTCGTTGCGCGGCAGGCAGGTCCGCGGCGGAGGCATGATCGGTTCTGCTATTGTGTCGGCGGGGCCAGCTGGCCGAAGGGCTGCTGGTTCGACTCCAGTCGGAGGCGCTTGAGCGCGGAGAGTCATCGGTGATCCGATGTCGCTCCTCGAAGATCGAAATCCCTCCTTCACCTGTTCGGGCGATTAAGTGTCGACACGGTCAGGTTCTGGTAACGATCTCAGCTCGGACTCCGATCCGAGTGGTGCTTGGACGTTGGCGGCCCCACTTTTGTTTTGCGGGTATCTGTGCAGGTCAGAAAGACTTCGGCGGTGAAGATCGCCGGGCAGTGCGGGGCGCGGCGCAGGCGAGATCAAGTCGTGACGCGGTTTGGCACAACGGATCTCCGGTTACCTCCGTCCTAGGAGTGGCCGGAGATCCGAACGGGGACACAACAGGACGGGGGAAGTAGGAATGTCCGCACCAGGGATCGGCAAGGAATCACACCTCACGCTGCCGGATTTCTCGGCGGTCACCAGGCTGCCCAAGCCGGTGAAAGCGCTCGTGTATCTGCTCATCCTGTCGGTGATGACCGTCGCGGCGCTCGGCGCGCTCGCCGCGACGATCGTGATCCTGGGGCAGCTCACGGGAGCGTTCTCGCTGCTCTGAGGGCCGCCCCAACACGCAGCAGGCCGGCGCACCGCACGGGTGCGCCGGCCTTTTCGCGTCGAGGGCGCGGCCGGGCGGAGCCGGGGATTCGCAACCCAGGCTCCGCGGTGTAATTGATGATTCACCATTTTTTCGCAATGGCCGCGGAATCCCTCAGGATTCGCGGTCCGGCGAATACCGGGGAAAGTCCGCGAAACATCCGGGTGTCGGGCCGGGGAAAGATCCGGGGCCTGCCGGATACGAGCCGGTGGAGGAAGGAAAGCGCC
Source organism: Saccharopolyspora erythraea (assembly GCF_018141105.1). Taxonomy (NCBI): domain Bacteria; kingdom Bacillati; phylum Actinomycetota; class Actinomycetes; order Pseudonocardiales; family Pseudonocardiaceae; genus Saccharopolyspora; species Saccharopolyspora erythraea. Next base: position 2,140,987 of record NZ_CP054839.1, read on the forward strand.
TGTCCCACAGCGGACTCCGGCACTGGCACAGCCGCGGTTGCTCGGCGAACCGCTCGGTTTCGGGCTCATGCGGTGGATCGGCCTGGGTCGCGGCGGTCGGCAGCGCCTCGTTGGCCCGTGTCAGAGATCCAGAACGACGTCGCGCTCCCGCCGCGCCCGGCCAGGAAGAAGGCGCCGCTGATCGGCTCGGCGGCGCGGGAGGCGATGACGTTGCTGTAGGGCTCGGCGGCAGGGTGGACAGCATGGTGCCGCGACAAGGACGTCTCGCGAGCTACGTGGGACGTCGCAAGGTCGGGACCAGAGGGGCTGAAGCGCTGGGTGAGGTTGGGTGGTTCGACGAACAACCCGTGGGAAACGCATGGAGTTGATCAAGCCAGCCCACGGGTGTGGCCCTGTGAACAGGGATGGTGGTGGGGCAGGTGGGATTTGAACCCACGACCTGACGGATTATGAGTCCGCTGCTCTGACCTGCTGAGCTACTGCCCCGGGTGGTCGGCGCGACACGCGCCGTCGCGGCGATCGTAGCGAGCCCGCGGCGTGTGCGGGCGTGCGGGTCGATCATCGTTGTCGGCGATCTTCGCTCTGTGCGGCGGAAGATCCGCGTTCGGCGCATTCCTCGATGGACCGATCGGCGCCAATGGGTGCCGACTCGCCGAAGGGTTTCCGGGCCACCGCAGGCCCCCGCGGCGCGTGCCCCGCGGGCCGAAAGCCTCTGCCGGGGCGGCGCCGGGCTGCCGTAGGTCTTGGTGCGGCATGCCTCCGGCACAGCCCCGGCCTTGTGCCGGGGGCACCGGCCGGGGGCGGGAGGTGGCAATGTCGACGTTCCTGCCGCCAGAGCACGAGCTACCCGCCCACACGACCAACGCCGTGCTGCGGCCGGGTGCTCCCGACGACGCCGAGGTGTGCGGCCGGGTCTGCTACCAGGCCTTCGCCGCGCTGGCCTACCAGCACGGGTTTCCCCCGGACTTCCCGTCGCCGGAGGTCGCTGTCGCCTCGGTCGCGGCGCTGCTGGCGCACCCCGGCATCTACTCGGTGGTGGCAGAGCTGGACGGGCAGGTCGTCGGGAGCAACTTCCTGGACGAGCGTTCGGCCGTCGCGGGCGTGGGGCCGGTGACCGTGGCATCGAACGTGCAGGACGCGGGTGTCGGCAGGGCGCTGATGGTCGACGTGATGCGGCGTGCCGAGCAGCGCGGCTTCCCCGGTGTGCGGCTCCTGCAGGCGGCCTACCACAACCGCTCGCTGAGCCTGTACGCCAAGCTCGGTTTCCAGATCCGCGAACTCGTGCTCAACCTGCGCGGCGAGCCGCCCGGCGGCGCACCCCTCGGCTACTTCGTGCGCCGCGCGACGAGCCAGGACCTCTTCGAGTGCAACCGGGTCTGCCGCGCCGTGCACGGCCACGACCGGGCGGGCGAGCTGCGCGACGCGCTGGCGCATGGCGTCGTCAGAGTGGTCGAACACGACGGGCGGATCACGGGCTACACGACGGGCGTGGGCTTCTACGGTCACTCCGTCGCCGCGACGAACGAGGGTGTGAAGGCGCTCATAGCCACCGTGGACGAGTTCTCCGGTCCCGGACTGCTGGTGCCCGGCCGCAACGACCAGCTCCTCGGCTGGTGCCTCGGCCACGGCATGCGCATCCGGATGGTGACGACGCTGATGACGGTCGGCCTCTACAACGAACCCTGCGGCGCCTACCTCCCCTCCATCCTGTACTAGCAGCCCGGAGCCGGCCGCGAAGCCGAGGCTGGTAACCGCGATCACGTGCGGGCGGTGATCCCGCGCTCGGCCCGGACCCGGCCGCATATCCTGAGCCCTTCGCCCAGGTGCCGCCGACGTGGCGCGGCACGGGCTCGCCGATCCGGGAGGAACTGTGCAACCTGGCGCGGGCGGTGCGACGACGCCGTTGCCCAAGGCCGAACTCCATCTCCACATCGAGGGGACGCTGGAACCCGAGCTGGTCTTCGCCTGCGCTCGCCGCAACGGGGTGCAGCTGCCGTTCGCCGACGTCGAGGAGCTGCGCCGGCGCTACGTCTTCGACGACCTCCAGTCGTTTCTCGACCTCTACTACCTGGCGATGGACGTGCTGCGGACCGAGCGCGACTTCACCGAGCTCGCCGACGCCTACCTCGCCAGGGCCCGCGAGCAGGGCGTCCGGCACGCCGAGATCTTCTTCGACCCGCAGGCGCACGTGTCCAGGGGAGTGCCGCTGGAGGTGGTGCTCGACGGCCTGGAGGCGTCGCTGTCCACCGCGCGCGAGCGGTTCGGGATCAGCACCCGCCTGATCGCCTGCTTCCTGCGTGACCGCGGTCCGCGGGAGGCGATGGAGACCTGGGAGGCGCTGGAGCCGCACACCGCCCGCCTGCACGGCGTCGGCCTGGACTCCGCCGAGGTCGGTCATCCGCCGGACGCCTTCGAGCCGGTGTTCGCGCGCGCCCGCCAGGCGGGCCTGCACCTGGTCGCGCACGCGGGGGAGGAGGGCCCGCCGGACTACATCTGGCAGGCGCTCGACGTGCTCGGCGTCGAGCGGGTCGACCACGGCATCCGCGCGCTCGAGGACCCCGCGCTGCTCGCCCGCCTGGCCAGGGACCGCACGCCGCTGACGGTGTGCCCGCTGTCCAACGTCCGGCTGCGCTGCGTGCCGTCGCTGGCCGAGCACCGCCTGCCGGAGCTGGTGGACGCCGGTGTGCTGGTGACGATCAACTCCGACGACCCCGCCTACTTCGGCGGCTACGTCGACGACAACTTCCAGGCCCTCAGGCGGGAGCTGGGCTTCGGCGACGACGTCCTGCGCGAGCTGGCGGCGAACTCGTTCCGGGCCTCGTTCGTCGAGGACGACGAGCGGGCGCGGCTGCTGGGCGAGCTCTGAAAAGCGAGAAGCGCACCAGGCGATCCGCCTGGTGCGCTTCTCGGTCCGGTCCGGCTCAGCAGCAGCGGGAGCCGGGGTTGGTGTCTCCGCGGTCGACGTGGCGGCGCCAGAACTCCCGCTCCGCCAGCACGGGCTCACCCGGGTGGTGGGCCCGCTGGTGCTCGACGTAGCGCTCGTAGGCGGTCTCGCCGACCACCCCGCGCACGATCTGCCACGCCGCCCGGAAGGACCGGTGCAGCCTGGTCAGGATCGCGGCTTCGGTCATGTGCCCGCCCCGGTCTTCTGCTCCGCCAGCTCGCGCTGGATGCGGCGCTCCTCACTGGTCGGGATGAGCCCGGAGGGCGCCCACAGCTTCGACTCGACGTGGGGCGCCTCGGTGCTGGCCATCGGCTCGGTCGCCCGCAGCGCCTTGATCCACACCCGCACGGCGTCGACCAGCACGATGATGATCAGCACCGCGAACAGGATGCTGAGCACGCCGTCCACCGTCGAGTTGAGCACCACCTTGTGCATCTCCTCGACCGTGTCGGCCGATCCCTTGCTGGTCTGGCCCGCGTCGATGGCGGCCTGGTAGGACGCCCGCTGCGCGAAGAAGCCGATCTTGGGGTCGTCGGAGAAGACCTTCTGCCAGCTCGCCGTCAGCGTCACGATCGCGTCCCACGCCAGCGGCACGATGGTGACCCACGCGTACTTGGCCCGCCCGGACTTGATCAGGATCGTGGTGGCCACCGCCAGTGCGACCGCCGCCAGCAGCTGGTTGGCGATGCCGAACAGCGGGAAGAGCTGGTTGATGCCGCCCAGCGGGTCGTTGACGCCTGCCCACAGGAAGTAGCCCCAACCGCCGACGATCAGCGCGCTGGAGATCCAGATGCCGGGCTTCCAGCTCACGTCGCCGAAGCGCTTCCAGACGTTGCCGACGGTGTCCTGGAGCATGAACCGCCCGACCCGGGTACCGGCGTCGACCGTGGTCAGGATGAACAGCGCCTCGAACATGACCGCGAAGTGGTACCAGAACGCCTTCATCGCGTCCCCGCCCATGACCTGCGAGAACACCTCCGACAGGCCGAAGGCCAGGGTGGGGGCGCCGCCGGTGCGGCCCACCAGGCTCTCCTCGCCCACGGCCGCTGCCGCCGCCGCGAGCTGCTCGGGGGTGACCTGGAAGCCGATCCCGGCCACCGCCTGCGAGGCCGACTGCAGGGTGTCGCCGAGCGTGGTCGCCGGCATGTTCATCGCGAAGTAGATACCCGGGTCGATGATGCAGGCCGCGGCCAGCGCCATGATCGCCACGAACGACTCGGTGAGCATCCCGCCGTAGCCGATGACCCGGACCTGCGACTCCTTCTCCAGCATCTTGGGCGTGGTCCCGGAGGAGACCAGCGCGTGGAAGCCGGAGAGCGCACCGCAGGCGATCGTGATGAACACGAACGGGAACAGCGCGCCGGAGAACACCGGGCCCTGGGCGTTGAGCGCGAAGTCGGTGACCGCCTCGGTCTTCATCATCGGCCAGGCGATGAGGATCGACGCCGCCAGCATCACCACGACGCCGACCTTCATGAAGGTGCTGAGGTAGTCGCGCGGGGCCAGCAGCATCCACACCGGCAGCACCGAGGCGACGAAGCCGTAGATGATCAGCGCGAAGGTGAGCTGGTTGCCGGTCAGGGTGAACGCCTCGGCCAGGCCGGACTCGGCCACCCAGCCGCCGCCGACGATGCTCAGCAGCAGCAGGGCCACGCCGATGACCGAGGTCTCGACGATCCGCCCGGGCCGCAGGTAGCGCAGGTAGAAGCCCATGAACAGCGCGATCGGGATCGTCATGCCGATGGAGAAGGTGCCCCACGGCGAGCCCTTCAGCGCGCCCACGACCACCAGCGCCAGCACCGCCAGCAGGATGATCATGATGGCCAGGACCGCGATCAGGGCCGCGATGCCGCCGACCGGGCCGATCTCCTCCCGCGCCATCTGGCCGAGGCTGCGGCCGTTGCGGCGGGTGGAGAAGAACAGCACCACCATGTCCTGCACCGCGCCGGCGAAGATGACGCCGAGGATGATCCAGACCGTGCCCGGCAGGTAGCCCATCTGGGCCGCCAGCACCGGACCGACCAGCGGGCCGGCTCCCGCGATGGCGGCGAAGTGGTGGCCGAAGAGCACCCGGCGGTCGGTCGGGTGGAAGTCGATGCCGTTGTTCATGCGCTCGGCCGGCGTGGCCCGGGTGTCGTCCACCCGCAGCACGCGGTAGGAGATGAACCGCGCGTAGAAGCGGTAGCCGATCGCGTAGGAGGCCAGCGCGGCGAACACCAGCCAGGCCGCCGAGATCTCCTCACCCCGGACGAGGGCGATGATGCCCCAGGCGATCGCACCGACGATCGCCACGAGCGCCCAGATCGCAACCTGCTTGGGACTCATATTCCGTTTGGGCGCCGAGGTGCCGCTCGGCGTTGTCGTCGTGCTCGCCACCGTCTGCGGTCTCCGTTCTCGCGTGGGGCCGTGCGTGTGAGCGCGGCAGTTTCCGAGGATCTTCCGGGATGCCCCGTTGTGTCCAGAGCGCGGCGGCGAAGTAACCAGGATGTAAGCAGCGGTCGATGGCCCCCGGCGTGTCCGGATTCCGCCGTACCCGACGATCTTGGTCGACGGCGGCGGTAAGCTTCGCCGCCGTGGCCACCCGCCGCAGCGGCGGCGACGAAAATCCGATCCGGCCACAACCGCGGAGGGGGTCTCGGGCGTCGTGCAGGGATGTGACGGTTTCGATCGCATTGCCCGCGACCGCCTGGACGGACGGCGGGCTGGCCGCGATGGATGATCTGACGGCCAGGCTGACCGAGCTATACCAGGAGAACTACCGGCAGCTGCTGCGCATCGCGGTGCTGCTGGTCGACGACCGCGCCTCGGCCGAGGACATCGTCCAGGACGCCTTCGTGCGGGTCTTCGACTCCCGCAGCCGGCTTCGGGACCCGGACAAGGCGCTGGCGTTCCTGCGCCAGGCGGTGCTCAACCGGGCCCGGTCGATCCTGCGCCGCCGGATGGTGGCCAAGAAGTACCAGCCGAGGCTTGCCACCAGCGACTCGCACCCCGACGACACCGGCAGGGGCGTGGACCGCGCGGTGCTGGCGGCCGCGCTGACCCGCCTGCCGCGCAGGCAGCGCGAGGCGGTGGTGCTGCGCTACTACGCCGACCTCAGCGAGGCGCGTACCGCGGAGCTGATGGGGTGCAGCCAGGGCGCGGTGAAGTCGTACTGCTCGCGCGGCGTCGCGCGGCTTTCGGAACTGCTTCGGGAGCGGGTGTGACACCTCCAGACGACACGCGCGAAGAGGCACTGCTGCGGGCGCAGCTGCACCGGCTCGTCGACGACGTCGAGCCCCGCGGCGACGCGCTGCCGAAGCTGCTCGCGGCGGCACGCCGCAGGCGCTCACCGCGGCGCCCGCTGTTCCTGGCCGCCGGTGCGGCGGTCGCGGCGACGGCGGTGTTCCTGGTGGCCCTGCTGTCGCTGCCGAGCAACCGGACCGAGCCCGCGAGCGTGCAGCCCAACAGCTACCTCGCGGTGCCGGGGCGGGGCGTGATCGCGGCCTTCGACGTGGTCTCCGGACGCCAGGTGCGCGAGGTCGCCACCATCGACGGGGAACCAGCCGAGGCGCTGGCCACCGACCGGGAGCGCATCTACGCCATCGTGGCCACCGGCCCGCACCGGCGGATCGTCGAGATCTCCGCCGACGGCGGTCAGCGGGTGGTCACCGAAGCCCTCTTGCACTCTCCCGTGCTGGCCGCGGGCGGCGGGCACGTGGCCTACCTCGACGGTCCGGCCGTGGTCGTGCGCGGTGGCGCCGAGCGGCGGCTGCCCCTCCCCCGTGGGGAGCGGGTGCTCGACCTGGCCCTGGCCTCGGACGGCAGGCTCGCGGTGCTGACCACGCGGGAGGGCTCGCAGGCGGGCCTCATCCGCATCGTCGCGCCGGACGCGGTCTCGCTGACCGAGCAGCCGGGCATAGCGGCGGCGGGGGCCTGCGGTCCGCTCGCGATCGCCTGGTCCGGTCAGGAGCTGGCGGCGCTGCGGCCCACCGACTGCGGCAGCGGGCGGGCACGCGTGACCACCCTGGACAGCCGGAGCGGGGAGCAGATCGGGGCCGGGGCCCCGTTCGACACTGGTCCTTTCGACGGCGAAGACGTGCAGTTGTCTGTGGACCGGCTCGGTCGGTTCCTGATCTCGGTCGCGGGCCAGCGGCAGTGGCTGGTCGACGGGTCCGACGTGCGCGCGCTGCCACCCGCGTGCGCGCCCGCCGGGCAGTGCGCGGTCGTGCCTGCGACCTTCTGGGGCTGAACCGCGCGCCGGACGCGCCACCCGTACCCGCGGACCGGATGTCACACGTACGGACACGCCCCTGATCCGCGCAATGCCGGTCCGGCCCTCCTGCTGAACCGCATCATCGCAACAGGCGACCAGGACCGAGGTGAGATGTGGACTCGCATCGACAGGAGCTCGTCCGGCTGTTGCGAACCGCGCTCGACCGCCCGAGGTGGCAGGCAGCCGCGGCGTTCGCGGTGTCGGTCTGGACGCTGCTGTGGATCGGCGGTCAGTTCACCGGTCACGCGCCGACGGCGCTCGGAGTGCTCGACTGGCTCGCCGCGTTGCTGGGCCTCGACGGTTCGGCCTGGACCGGCAGGCTCGGCGCCGCATGGGCGCAGGCGGGACCGTGGCTCGCGGTGGCAGGCGGGCTGCTCTGGGCGGCCACCGGCGAGCGCGGGCAGGCCACCGCGCTGCTCGGCTGGGTCTTGGTCATGCTCGCCGCCGAGGGCACCGGCTACCGGCCGGCCGTCCTGACCGCCGTCACCGCGATGGTCGCGCTCGTGGCCGCGCTCTGGCTGGCGGCGCTGACCGGCGGCCGCTTCGTCGACCGGTACTCCAAGCTGCTGCCCGGCGACGTGCTGCGGGCGGGCGTCACGGCGGCGTCGCTGACCGTCGTCGTGCCGCTGTTCGCGCCGCTGGCCGTGCTCAGCCGGATAGGCAGCAACTACCTGACGCGGGCGCCCCGGCTGCTGCCGCCGGAGAGCGGGGTCGGCGGACGAGGGGGCTGGTCGGTGGTACCCGGTGAGACGGCACCCGTCGAGCCCGGCTGCCAGTGCGCAACCGGCGAGTCCGCGCGGCAGGACGGCCCGCCGGTCGGCCTCTGAACCACGTCCTAGGCACGCAGCCGGAGCCCGCGTTCGGCGAGCGAGCGCAACGCCACGTCGTCGGGATCGCTGTACCCGCGGGACCAGACGGCCTGCACGATCCGCACCTGCTTGCCGGTCTGCTCGACCGCCTGCGCCGCGCTGTCGAAGCCGTCCGGCGCGCCTGGCCACCGCTGCCCGGCGGCGACCAGGTCGGTCACCCCACCGGTTCCCGCGGTGTTGAGCAGGTTCCGCAGCTCGGTCGCGCCGCCCTCGTCCGGCAGCTCGACGATCGCCACGGCGACCGCCGCGCCGCGCTGCGAGACCTCGGCGTCGAAGACGAGACGGGTCAGCGCGGTGCACGGCCGGGTCTGCAACCACGCCTGCACATCGCCGTAAGAGGCGCGGCCGCAGTCGGTCTCCCGCCGCACCGCCCGCTCGGTGAAGGAGACCCCGTCGACGCGCTGGGACGCTGCCTCCTCCTGCTGGGCGTCCGGCCCGTCGGAGCCGCCGCCGAGCAGCAGTGCCAGGACCACGCCAAGGACGACCACGACGCCCGCTGCCAGTGCGATCAGCTTGTGGCGCGGAACGATCGCGCGGGCGGCGGCCGGAGGCTTCGGCGCGGGAGCCGGTGCCGGCTCACCGCCGACCTTCGGGATCAGCATGGTGTCGATGACGGCCAGATCCGGTGCGACGTCGTCGGAAAAGCCTTCCGCCGCCAGCTCGGCGACCCCGAGCGCGCCCGGCTCCTCGCCGAGGACCGCCAGCAGCTGCCGCGCCTTCTCCACCGAGCAGTCGCGTTCGTAGGTCGCCAGCTCGCGGGCCGCCGCGAGCATCGAGGTGGTCGTCGGGTGCAGGACCCGGAGACCGCGGTGCAGGTCGCTGGTCGGCTGCGTGACCTGCTCGACGTAGGGCCCGACCGCGACGATCGTGGTCACCGGCAGCGGTTCGGCGCCGCGGGTCTGCAGGCTGCGCGCCAGCGCCGAGGCCGACTCCAGCGCCTCCAGCGCCGGGTTCACCGCGCCCTCGGTGCGCACCATCGGCCAGCCGTCGACCGACCACGGCGTCTGTATCGGAGCCTCGAGCTTCAGCACGGGATCGGGCAGGTCCACGCCCACCACGACGATGACGCCGCGCGGCAGGACGACCACCGCGTCCAGCTTTCGCGGGCTGCCCGGCGGTCGGCAGCCGAACACCGCCACACCACCGGAAACCCCGGTACCCTCGCCCCAGGCGGCCAGCGCCGCCCGGATGTCGGCGCCGACCTCGGTCAGCTCGGGACCGAGCCGCACCAACCGCATTACGACCTCCTCCGCCCGCACCCGTCGCGGAGCGCCCGCCGATCCGGGCTCCTCCGGGCAAGAGAACGGTAGCGGGGATGCGCGAGCGGCGCCCCACTGTTGCTCCGTTCGTCCTTTCGAGTGTTATCCGCCACTCGTTCGTCAGCGTCCCGCTGCTGCATTCGTGGGACCTCGACGCCGGTCCGGCAAGGCCGGGATCAGCGGATATCGACATCCGGGCGTCGCGGCGGCATGTCCGGCCCGGTTCGGATTCCCACGTGGCGAGAGCCCGTCGATTCGTTGCGCTCTTGTGGCGGACCTCAACACCCGCCGTGCAGAATGACGCCGCGAGCTGGTGATCGCTTCGTCACCGACGAGGTCGTAGGGGAAGACGTCCCTCGTCGAACAGCGGAGGTCAGCAGTGAGCGCCCGTGGCCCAACATGCGGTCTGACAAACGGTGTTGTCTACGTCCACTCGTCGCCGTCCGCGGTATGTCCGCACGTCGAGTGGGCCATTTCCGGCGCGCTGGGAGTCCGGACGGAACTCCGCTGGACAGCGCAGCCGGCAGCGCCCGGTCAGTTGCGCGCGGAATGCAACTGGTCGGGTGAGCCGGGGACCGGCTCCACCCTGGTCACCGCGCTGCGCGCGTGGCCGATGCTGCGGTTCGAGGTGACCGAGGACCCCAGCCCGGGTATCGACGGCCAGCGGTTCTGCCACGTGCCGGGACTCGGCCTGTGGCGCGCCTGCACCGGCGCGAACGGCGACATCATGGTCAGCGAGGACCAGTTGCGCACGCTCGCGGCCAACAGCAGGGGGCACGAGTCGTTCAGCCACCGCGTGGAACAGCTCCTCGGCGCGGCGTGGGACGACGCGTTGGAACCGTTCCGGCGAGCCGGCGACGGCGCACCGGTGACCTGGCTGCACCGCGTCGGCTGACCGGTCGGGGTCGGTTGACCAGTGCGGGTCGGCTGAGCCACGGGGGCCGGCTGAGCAGCGGGGCGAGGCGGTATTCGCCGAAATCGCCCCGAAGCTCACAACCGCGTGCGGGTGCTGTGGGAAGCTCGACGGGTGTCGTCTTCGTTCGATCCCGGCCGTTCGTGGCTGAGGTGGGGTGTCCCGGTCGCTGTCGCCGTCGTGCTGCTCGCTGGTGCCGCGGGGTGGGCGGCTCGCGCCGTCTACGGCAGCGGCGGCGGCTCGGCCCCGGCGGCCGGTCCGGCCGGGCAGCCTGCGCCGACCAAACGTACCGGTCCGGTGTCGGTGGCGTTCAGCGCGGACGCGGCGGCACACCCCGACCAGGCCACGGTCCGCTGGCTGCTCGAAACCCACTTCAATGCCATCAACTTCAAGCAGTACGAGGCGTGGAAGGCCACCGTGGTCCCCGCCCGGCAGCAGGAGAAGCCGAAGCTGCGGTGGGAGCGGGAGTACGCCACCACCGACGACGGCGACGTCCGGGTGCACCGCATCGAGCCGGGTCCCGACGAGTCGTTGCGCGTGATGCTCACTTTCACCAGCAACCAGGACCCCGACGACGCGCCGCCGGACGCGCGCTCGGACTGTCTCAAGTGGACCGTGGTATACCCGCTGGTGCCGGAGTCGCGCGGGCTGCGGCTGGACACCGCCCGGTTGCCGGGCAGCGCGCAGTACCGGCCCTGCTGAGAGGTGCATCGGGCGGCCGACGTCGGCGCGTCGAGCCCGAGCGAGTCGCACATCGCGGTGTAGCGCTGCGGGTCGGGCTGCCGGATCGGTTCGAACACCGATGACAGCACCGTGAGCGCCTCCGGCCTGGGCGCGACCTTGCAGCCCGGTTGCCCGTGCGGTGCCGGTGGGCCCTTGCCGCGCAGGCGTGGACTTGCCGCTGCTGCGGCACGCGAGGTTCACCTCGGCGAACGCCGATAACGCCGGATCAGGCCGCGAGCCCTGGAAGCCGCGGAAGCCCTGGATCCGCACCAGGCGTTCGATCACGTGTGCACCGCTCCCAGTCAACGATCATCGGCCGCCACCATTCCTACCAAGTTGATCTTGGTGGAGCCAGGGAGTTCCGCTCACGACGAACGGGCCACCCCCGAGGGAGTGGCCCGTTCGCCGGAAACGCCTGGAGCCGGTCAGCTCCGCGCGAAGGCGAGCGCGACGTTGTGCCCGCCGAAGCCGAAGGCGTCGTTGACCGCCGCGGTCTGCTCGACGTGCCGCGGCTTGTCGGCGACGACGTCGAGCTCGATCTTGGGGTCGACGCTCTCGAGGTTGCGGGTCGCCGGGATGACGCCGTCGCGCAGCGACAGCACCGTCACGATGCTCTCCACCGCGCCGGCACCGCCGACCAGGTGGCCGAGCGCCCCCTTGGGCGCGGTCAGCACCGCGTCCGGACCCAGCGCCTTGCGTACCGAGTTGGCCTCGCCGAGATCGCCGACCACCGTGGAGGTGGCGTGCGCGTTGACGTGGCCGATGTCCGACGCCGACAGCTCACCGCTGCGCAGCGCCTTCTGGATGGCGGTGGTCTGCCCGATGCCGTCCGGGTGGCTTCCGGTGATGTGGTAGGCGTCGGAGGTGATGCCGATGCCTGCCAGGCGCCCGTAGACGCGCGCACCGCGGGCCCTGGCGTGCTCGGCGCTCTCCAGCACCATCACACCGGCGCCCTCGCCCATGACGAAGCCGTCGCGGTCGACGTCGAAGGGCCGCGAGGCCGCCTCGGGGTCGTCGTTGCGCGTGCTCAGCGTCCTGGCCTGGGCGAAACCGGCGATCGTGATCGGGTGGATGCACGCCTCGGCGCCACCGGCCACCACCACGTCGGCCTGCCCGGAGCGGATCATCTCCCAGCCCTTGGCCAGGCCCTCGGCGCCGGAGGCGCACGCCGAGGCGGGGGAGTGCACACCGGCGCGGGCCCGCAGGTCGAGGCTGACGTAGGCGGCGGGGCCGTTGGGCATCAGCATCGGCACGGTCAGCGGCGAGACCTTGCGCAGGCCGTGCTCCTCCAGGAGGTCGTCCTGCTGCAGCAGCGTCACCGGCCCGCCGATGCCGGTGCCGATGGCGATGCCGAGCCGGTCGGGGTCGACCGACTCCGAGTCCTCGGTGGGCAGCTCGTAGCCCGCGTCCGCCCACGCCTCGCGGGCCGCGATGACCGCGATCTGCTCGCAGCGGTCCATCCGCCGCAGCTGCACCCGCGGCAGGACCTCGGACGGCTCCACCGCCAGCGGCGCGCCGATCTTGGCGGGCAGCTCGAAGCGGTCGATCCAGTCCGCCTCCAGCCTGCGCACGCCGCTGCGTCCGTTGATCACACCGTCCCAGGTGGACGCGACGTCACCGCCAAGCGGTGTCGTCGCGCCCATCCCGGTGATCACGACATCGGTCGTCATGCGTTCGAGGAGATGTAGTTCACCGCATCCCCGACGGTCTTGAGGTTGGCCAGTTCGTCGTCGGGGATCTTGACGCCGAACTTGTCCTCGGCCTGCACGGCGATCTCGACCATCGACAGCGAGTCGATGTCCAGGTCGTCCACGAAGGACTTGTCGACGGTCACGTCGTCCGCGTCGACACCGGCGACCTCTTCGACGATGGCGGCCAGACCAGTAGTGATTTCCTCGTTCGACACGGTTGTCGTTCCTTCCTCGGTTGCTGGGATCTCTACCGCGGACGCGCCGCGGTGGTCGTTGGTCAGGGGCAGACCGCGACCTGGCCGGCGTAGGACAACCCCGCCCCGAAGCCGACCAGCAGCATCACGTCCCCGCTGGAGATCTCGCCCGCCGACCGCATGTGGTCGATGGCGAGCGGGATGGAGGCGGAGGAGGTGTTGCCGGAGTAGACGATGTCACGCGCCAACACGAGGTCGTCACGCGCACCCTGGCTCTGCAGCTTCCTGGCGATGGCCTCGACGATGCGCAGGTTCGCCTGGTGCGGGACGAGCACGTCCACATCGGACAGCTTCAGCCCGGCCAGCTCCACGGCCTGCGTGGCCACCGGCGCGATCTGGGTGGTCGCCCAGCGGAAGACCGCCTGGCCCTCCTGGTAGATGTACTTGCCCTCGCGCAGGTAGATGGTGTCGGCCAGGTCGCCGGCGCTGCCCAGCGTGGCCGGGCCGATGCCCGGGGTGTCGGCGGGACCGACCACCGCCGCGCCCGCGGCGTCGGCGAAGATGATGCAGTTGGCGCGGTCCTGCCAGTCGATCCACTCCTGGAACCGCTCCGAGCCGATCACCAGCACGTTGCGCGCCGAACCGGCCTTGACCGCGTCGGCCGCGGCCGACAGCGCGTAGACGAAGCCCGCGCAGGCGGCGTTGAGGTCGTAGGCGCTCTTGGCCTCGATGCCGATCTGGTCGGAGACCTGGGCGGCCGCGTTGGGGATCTGCCCGGGCATCGTGCAGGTGGCCACGATCACCTGGTCCACGTCGGCGGGGGAGAGCCCGGCGTTGGCGATCGCCTTCGAACCGGCCTCCGCGGCCATCGAGACCACGGTCTGGTCCTCGTCGCCGAGCCTGCGGCTGATGATGCCGACCCGCTGGCGGATCCACTCGTCGTTGGTGTCGACGATCTTGGCGAGGTCGTCGTTGGTGACCACCCGATTGCCCTGCGTGCTGCCGAAACCGAGCAGTTTCGTGGCGGGGGGCCCGGCTGCCTGCCGGATCGTCGGCGGGTTGGTCACGTGTCGCTCCCGGAGTCGTCCAGTAGTTGGCCGACCTTGTCCAGATCGGCGGGGGTCTTCAGGGCGATCGCCTTGGTGCCCTTGAGCTCGCGCTTGACCAGCCCGGACAGCGTGCCAGCCGGCGCCAGCTCCACGGTGGCCGAGACACCGCGCTCGGCCAGGGCCGCCATGCACAGGTCCCAGCGCACCGGGCTGGTCACCTGGGCGACCAGCCGCCGCATGATGTCGGCGGGTTCGCTGACGCAGGCGCCGTCGGCGTTGGACAGCAGCGGCAGCGACGGCTCCGCGGTCGCGACCTTCTCGGCGTGCACGCCCAGCGCCTCGCGGGCGCTCTCCATGAACCGGGTGTGGAACGCACCGGCCACCGCCAGCGGGCGCACGCGCGCACCGGCCGGCGGTTCCTCGGCCAGCGCCTCCAGCGCGGGCAGGCGCCCGGCGGCGACGATCTGGCCGGCGCCGTTGCGGTTGGCCGGGTCGAGCCCGAGCTGCTCCAGGTGCGCGACGATCACGTCGGGGTCGCCGCCCAGCACGGCGGTCATACCGGTCGGCTCCAGGCCGCAGGCCGCGGCCATCTCGCGGCCGCGCACCGCGGCGAGCGCCACGGCGTCGTCGAAGCTGAGGGTGCCGACGACGGCGGCGGCGGCGAGTTCACCGACGGAGTGCCCGGCCACCGTGCTGCCTGCGGGGATGCTCACCCGCTTGCCGAGCTCGGTGGCCGCGACCAGGGACAGCGCGACGACCAGCGGCTGGGTGACGGCGGTGTCCTTGATCTCGTCGGCGTCGGCGGTGGTGCCCAGCCGGATCAGGTCCAGGCCGACGATCTCGGACCAGGACGCGAGGGTCTCCTCGACGCCGTCGAGTTCGAGCCACGGACTGAGCATCCCGGGGGCCTGGGACCCCTGGCCGGGGGCGAGCAGCGCGATCACTCTTGCTACTGAACACGCCCGGGGGTGCTCCCCGTGATGTCGACAGGGACGAAGTCCGGCGACCAAAGTTGTGGAGCATCTACAACCGGGCTGGTGGTGGGTCATGCTGCCGAGCGGAAACATTGTCGATCGTGACTGTCCGGTGACCATTCGATGCGTGCCGCTACCGGGCAGTAGGACTGAGTTTCACCTGGTTGTGCCATGGTCGGGACGCAGCGTGACGGCTCAACGCGTTCTGCCGGAAGCCGTCCCGCCGACTGCTCCCGTTGCCGGGCGGCCGTTCGGCCCGAGCGGCGGCGCGGGTGCCGCGCCGAGGCGCCCTTGCGATCAGTGCGCCGGAACGGCAGGGGCGCTCGGCCGCCTCTGGTCACCAGAGCCCGTGCGCCTTGGCCAGCCGGCCCACCGCCAGGCCGACGCGCAGCACGTGCGCGTCGCGCGGGTTCGACGGGGTGCGGCCGGTCAGCTCGGCCGCCCTGCGCAGCCGGTACCGCACCGTGTTGGGGTGGACGTAGAGCTGGCGGGCGCAGTTCTCCAGCACGCCGCCGACCTCCAGGTAGGTGTCGACGGTCTCCATCAGCGCGCCGCCCGCGTCGACCAGCGGCAGCACGATCCGTTCGACGAGCTGCCGCTCGGCCTCCGGGTCGCCTGCCAGTGCCCGCTCCGGCAGCAGGTCCGCGGAGGCCACCGGCCGCGGCGCGGTCGGCCACGCCACCACCGCGCGCAGCGCCGACATCGCGTCCGAGGCCGACCGGTGCGCCTCGGCCAGGCTCGGCACCGTCGGGCCGACGACCACCGGTCCCTCGTCGAACGCCTCGGCCAGCCGCGACGCGGCCTCGTTCTCGGTGCGGTCGTCGGCCGGGCCGCCGAAGACCACGACGAGCCGCGTCCCCTGCACGCCCAGCAGCACCGGCCGCCCGACGCGGGCGGCGCGGCTGCGGACCTGGTAGACGATCGTCGGCGGATCGTCCGACGGAGCGGTGCCGACCAGGACCGTCGCCTCCGACGAGGGTTCCCACCCGAGCGCGGCGGCGCGGGAGAGCAGCGACTCCTCGGCGTCGCCGCGGACGATGCCGTCGACGACCAGCGCCTCCAGCCGCGCGTCCCAGGCACCGCGTGCCTCGGCCGCCGCCGCGTAGGAGGTCGCGGCGGCGAAGGCGATCTCGCGGGTGTAGCGCAGGATCCACTCGCGCAGCAGCGTGCGCTCGTCCGGTTCGTCGGCCAGCTCGGGCAGCTGCTGCTCGAAGACGTCGATGGCGGCGCGCACCAGCTCCAGCGTCTGCCGGAGGCTGACCCAGCGGGAGAGGTCGCGCGGAGCGGAGCGGAACGCCTCGGCGGTCAGCCGGATCGCCTCGGTGGGGTCCTGCAGCCACGCCACGAAGTTGGACACGCCGGTCTGGGTGACCAGCAGCACGCTCGCGCGCTGGTCGGCGGGCATCCGGCGGAACCACGGCAACCGCTGTTCCATCGCGCTGATGCTGGCGGTCGCCAGCCCGCCGGAGGCCCGCTCGAGTCGGCGAAGCGTGGCGGCTGAGACCTCACGTGGTCCATCACCTGCGCGTTCGGTAGCCATGGTTCCAGAATCGCACGCGGCCTGATCGCGATCGGGCGGGGAGCGGTCGGAGTCGGTGCCAGGTCACATCGGCGCCTGACCGGGCCGGCTTGGATGCGCGGCGAATTCGCCACGAAGGGTGATTGCGACACCGGCGGAATGCGTCCGGAATGGAGTCGAAGAGGACGAAAACGCGGTGCGGAATTCATGACGGCCGCACCGGTTTTCACCGAGTTCGGCTTCTGGATCAATTCCGCGGAACTCGATCGGGCGGTTACCGCTGTTTTCACGCGGTTGGCCGTGGTTGCCCGTTCGGCACCGGGAGACGATGGGGCGACGCCTACGGCAGGGAGTGATCAGCCGTGACATTGCCTCTGGAATGGCTTGCGGACGTGCTCAGGGCGGCCGGCCTGCAGGTCGTCGAGACGCCCGGGTGGAAGGAGCGGACCGCGACGTCCGGTCCGCAGCCGAGCCCGGTGGGAGTGCTCGAACACCACACCGCCACCCCCGCGTCCTACGAGAACCCGGCACCGAGCGTGCAGCTGTGCATCGACGGCAGGCCGGACCTGCGGGGCCCGCTGTGCCACGGCCTGATCGGCTTCGACGGCGTCGTGCACCTGATCGCCGCGGGCCGCGCCAACCACGCGGGCCAGGCGAAGGCGTCCGGCCCCAACCCGGCGGGCGACGGCAACTTCCTCTACGTCGGTTTCGAGTGGGACTACCAAGGTGTCGAGCAGGGGCCGAGCCCCGAGCAGTACGACGCGGCGCTGACTGCGACCTCGGCCGTGCTGGCCCACATCGGCCGCCCCGCCGAGGCCGCGCGCGGCCACAAGGAGACCAGCGTGACCGGCAAGATCGACCCCGGTCACGTCGACATGGACCGGTTCCGCGCGGATCTGTCGGGCAGGAAGAACCACGACGGACCGGGGAGGCCCGGACAGCCGGTGGCCCCCGCGCCGCCGCCGCCGGAACAGCCAGTGGGGTCCGAGCAGGAGGCGATCCTGCGCCGGATCGAGAGCGAGCTGCTGGGGCCCAGAGGCCCCAAGGGAGAGATCGTGGGCTGGGACACCGATCTCGGTCCGCGCACGCTCGTGGCGATGCTCGTGGAGCTGGTCAACGGGCTCCTCGGCCCGCAGCGCGGCGGGCAGGCCGCGGTCCAGGTGCCGCAGCAGCGGTCGATGGACGCCGAAGCGATCAGGGCGGCCTTCCAGGCGCTGCCGCCGGACCAGGCGGCTCCGCTGCTCGCCGAACTGGTGCGCATCCAGCAGGCACGTCAGCTCCCGCCGGAGCAGCAGGCGCAGGCGGCCCAGCAGAGCTAGTGAGTTCCGCGGTCAGCGGCGGGGTGCGGCGGCCCGCCGCTGCTCCCGCTCCTCGCGTAACCGTTGCAGCCGCTTGACCAGGGTCGGCTGCTGCGCGAGCGCCTCCGGCCGGTCGAGCAGGCGGTTGAGCCGCTGGTAGTAGCGGGTCGGGGAGATCCCGAAGCGCTCCTGGATGACCCGTTCCTTGTTGCCGGCGTGGTGCCACCACTCGTTCTCGAAGGCGAGGATGGCGTGGTCGGTGTCGTTCACCCGGCGGTCCCCCTCGCGTCGATCTTCGGCCAGGCCGAGTTTACCCGCGTGCGCACTGCTGTTCGATCGGCTGATCGGAGACCTTCGCTACCTGTGATCCACCGCACTGCCGGATGCCGGAACAAGGTCACCAGCGCAAGATGTTCACACGAGTACGAAACGTCGTGCGCTCCGGGGCTCGGTGCAATTCCGAACCGGCGGTGAAAGTCCGCGAACCGGCGCCGTTCCGCGCAGGAACGGCCCGGCCGATCCGGTGGAACTCCGGAACCGACGGTGACAGTCCGGATGGGAGGCAGCGCACGGGTGCCGGAAGCCGCCGTGGCGCGCCCTGCGCACGGCCCCCTCCGCGTTCCCGTCGGCCGCGCTCGCCGCCCGCCCGGTGGTCATGACCGGCGGGAGGAGTGGGCGTGCAGAACATCGCGGAGTGGGTGCTCGGCAACGGGATCACCGTGCTCGGCCAGCAGATCTCCTGGGCCGAACTGGTGGGGCAGCTCTGCGCTCTGGCCGTTGTCTTCCTCGCGCAGCGGCGCACCCTGGCCACCTGGCCGGTCCAGGTGTCGGCCACGGTGCTGCTGTTCGCGGTCTACGCCAGCGCCCAGCTCGGCGGCCTGGCCATCCGGCAGGTGATGATCCTGCTGATCTCCGTCTACGGCTGGTGGGCCTGGAGCCGGCGCACCGACCCGGTCTACGGCGTCGTCGTGCGCAAGGCGCGCGCGTCGGAGCGGCTGGCGCTGCTGGCGGCGCTGCTGGTAGGCACGGCGGCGTTCGCCCTGCTGCTGACCGAGCTCGACGCGTCGTGGGCGCCGTGGCCCGACGCCTGGATCTTCGTCGGCACGCTGGTCGCCTTCTGGGCGCAGGGCCGCGGGCTGGTCGAGTTCTGGCTGGTGTGGCTGGCCGTCGACGCCGTCGGCGTGCCGCTGCAGATCGCCTCCGGGCTCTGGTTCAGCGCCGCGATCTACGTGGTGTTCGCCGCGCTGGTGATCCACGGCTGGTGGAGCTGGAACCGCACCGCCCGAAGGCAGCGAGCGCACCGGCCCGCCGCGGTCAAGCCTTGACTTGCCCCGGACCCCCTGGTGGATTCGGATGATCGAACACGAAAGGGGTCCGGCCATGGTCCGTCGGTTCCGCTGGGTCGCCGTCGCCGCGCTGTGCACAGCGCTGGTGGCGCCGGCGCCCGCGATCGCAGAGGTTGCACCGAGCACTGGGTTCGAGGATTCGCGCGGCGCGCGGTGGACGACTCCCGAGGAGGAAGCCGCCTTCCTGGCCGAGGTCGACCGGGCGCAACCCGACGTCGCGGTCGAGACGATCGGCGCCAGCGTCCAGGACCGGCCGCTGCGGCTGGCCCGCGTCGGATCGGGCCGGTCGAAGGTGCTGTTCGTCTGCTCGCAGCACGGCGACGAGCCGGCGGGACGCGAGGGGTGCCTGAGCACCATCCGCGACCTCGGCTACTCGCAGGACGAGCGCGTGCAGCGCTTCCTGCGCTCCACGACGGTCCTGTTCATGCCCAACGCCAACCCCGACGGGCACGTGGCGAACACCCGCGAGAACGCCGACGGCATCGACATCAACCGCGACCACCTCGCGCTGGCCTCACCCGAGGCCCGGGCCGTCGCGCGGGTCATGCGCGACGAGCGTCCCGCCGTCGTGCACGACCTGCACGAGTTCGGCGCGCAACCGCCGTACTACGTCAAGGACTTCCTCGCGCTTTGGCCGCGCAACCTCAACGCCGGCGCGCAGGTGCGCTCGGAGTCCGAGCGGCTGTCGGAGCGCTACGTCCGGCCCGCGGTGGAGGAAACCGGCCTCTCGACCGGCGTGTACGGGATCTGGACCGACCCCGAGACCGGCGAGCCGATCAAGCAGGTCGCAGGCGACGGGCAGGAACGCATCCTGCGCAACACCGTCGGCGTGAAGAACGCGGTCGGCCTGCTCGTGGAGAGTCGCGTCGAGCCGCTGGCGGGCGAGGACGCGGCGACCAACAACCGGCGGCGCGTCGGCTCGCACCTCACCTCGGTGCAGGCGACCCTGCGGATGTTCACCGAACGCCGCGACCAGATCGAGTCGGCCATCAGCAAGGCCAGCCTGGATGGCCTGGCGAACCGGGGACCGCTCTATTTCGGCGGTGCCGACAACGAGCCGCCCGCGCCCGAGGACGTCGAGAAGTCCCCGGCCTGCGCCTACCGGCTCACCGTTGAGCAGGCCGCGCGCTTCGGCGAGGTCCTCGACCTGCACGGCGTGCACAGCATCCCGGCGGGCGAGGGCCGCATCGTGCCGATGAACCAGCCCGCGCGCTCCCTGGCCGCGCTGCTGCTCGACGCCCGCGGCGAATACCGCCTGACCGAGGCGGAACCGGTCGCCTGCCGCTGACCCACGCCACCAGCCCGTTCGCCCGCCCTGCCGACGTGGGGCGGGCGAACGGCTTTCCGGCGGAGCCGCCTGGTGCTGCGCTGCCGGGCGGCTCGTCGGGTTGCCGCCCGGCGGTCCACCAGCCCCGAAAGCAACGGTGCCCGACACGCCGGAGCGTGTCGGGCACCGTGAACTCGAGCCCTGACCTCAGGGGCGCCAAGGCCGCCGCAGCGTCCGCATGGCCGTCCTCAGCGCCGTCCGCAGGTCGTCCTCATGGCCGCCGCGGCGTCGTCAGGCGACGCCGGGGTCCGACGTCTGCGGGCCGGCCGCCTTGACGTCGTCGATCTCGTACTTCCGCGCGGCCTCGGCGACCTTGGCCTCCTCGACCTCGCCCTGCCTGGCCAGCGCCGACAGGGTGGCGACCACGGTCGACTCGGCGTCGACCAGGAACACCCGCCGAGCCGCGGGACGGGTGTCGGAGAACCCGAAGCCGTCGGTGCCGAGGCTGACCATGTCGCTGCGTACCCAGGGCCGGATCAGGTCCGGCACCGCCCGCATCCAGTCGCTGACGGCCACCACCGGGCCTTCCGCGTCGGCCAGGGCACGCGTCACGTACGGCACGCGCCGCTCGTCGCCCGGGTGCAGCAGGTTGTGCCGGTCGGTGGCCTCGGCCTCGCGCCGCAGCTCCGACCACGACGTCGCGGACCAGACGTCGGCCCGCACGCCCCACTCCTCGGCCAGCAGCTCCTGCGCCCGCAGCGCCTCCGGCATGATCACGCCGGAGGCCAGGATCTGCGCCCGCGGGCCCGAGCCGGAGGATGCCTCCCGGTACCGGTAGAGGCCCCGCAGCAGGCCGTCGACGTCCAGGCCCTCCGGCTCCGCGGGCTGCTGGTACGGCTCGTTGTAGACCGTGAGGTAGTAGAAGACGTTCTCGGCGTCCTCCCCGTACATCCGCCGCAGGCCGTCCTTGACGATGTGGGCGACCTCGAAGGCCCACGCCGGGTCGTAGGACACCACCGCCGGGTTCGTCGCCGCCAGCAGCAGCGAGTGGCCGTCGGCGTGCTGCAGCCCCTCGCCGGTGAGCGTGGTGCGCCCGGCGGTGGCGCCGAGCAGGAAGCCCCGCGTCATCTGGTCGGCCGCCGCCCACAGGCCGTCACCGGTGCGCTGGAAGCCGAACATCGAGTAGAAGATGTAGACCGGGATCATCGGCTCGCCGTGCGTGGCGTAGCTGGTGCCCGCGGCGGTGAACGACGCGGTCGAGCCCGCCTCGTTGATGCCCTCGTGCAGGATCTGGCCCTGCTCGCTCTCCCGGTAGGCCAGCATCAGCTGGTAGTCGACCGGCGTGTAGGACTGGCCCAGCGGGTTGTAGATCTTCTGGGACGGGAACATCGAGTCCATCCCGAAGGTCCGTGCCTCGTCCGGGATGATCGGCACGATCCGGGGCCCGATCTCGGGGTCCTTGGCCAGGTCCTTGAGCAGCCGGACGAAGGCCATCGTGGTGGCCACCTCCTGCTTGCCCGAGCCGCGCCGGACCACGTCGTAGACCTTGTCGCCGGGCAGCACCAGCGCCTTGGACTTGACCCGCCGCTCCGGCAGGTAGCCGCCGAGCCGCTGGCGCCGCTCCTGCAGGTACTGGATCTCCGGCGACTCCTGGCCGGGGTGGTAGTACGGCGGCAGGTACGGCTCCTGCTCGAGCTGCTCGTCGGAGATCGGGATCCGCAGGCTGTCCCGGAACAGCTTCAGGTCGTCCAGGGTCATCTTCTTCATCTGGTGGGTCGCGTTGCGGCCCTCGAAGTGCGGCCCGAGACCGTAGCCCTTGATCGTCTTGGCCAGGATGACCGTGGGCTGGCCGTGGTGCTCGGTGGCGGCCTTGTAGGCGGCGTAGACCTTGCGGTAGTCGTGGCCGCCGCGGCGCAGACCCCAGATCTCGTCGTCGCTGAGGTCGCGGACGATGTCCTTGGTGCGCGGGTCGCGGCCGAAGAAGTGCTCCCGCACGAAGGCGCCGTCGTTGGCCTTGTAGGTCTGGTAGTCGCCATCGGGCGTGGTGTTCATCAGGTTGACCAGCGCGCCGTCGCGGTCTGCGTGCAGCAGGGCGTCCCACTCCCGGCCCCAGATCACCTTGATGACGTTCCAGCCCGCGCCGCGGAAGAACGCCTCCAGCTCCTGGATGATCTTGCCGTTGCCGCGGACCGGGCCGTCGAGCTGCTGGAGGTTGCAGTTGACGACGAAGGTCAGGTTGTCCAGGCCCTCGTTGGCCGCCACGTGCAGCAGGCCGCGCGACTCCGGCTCGTTCATCTCGCCGTCGCCGAGGAATGCCCACACCCGCTGCTGGCTGGTGTCCTTGATGCCCCGGTCGCGCAGGTAGCGGTCGAAGCGGGCCTGGAAGATCGCGTTCATCGGGCCCAGGCCCATCGAGACCGTGGGGAACTCCCAGAAGTCGGGCATCAGCCGCGGGTGCGGGTAGGACGGCAGGCCGCCGCCGGGACCCGCGTGGGAGTACTCCTGGCGGAACCCGTCGAGCTGGTCGGTGGACAGCCGCCCCTCCAGGAACGCGCGCGCGTAGATGCCGGGGGAGGCGTGGCCCTGGATGTAGAGGTGGTCACCGCCGCCGGGGTGGTCCTTGCCCTTGAAGAACCAGTTGAAGCCGACCTCGTAGAGGCTCGCCGAGGAGGCGTAGGAGGAGATGTGCCCGCCGACGCCGATGCCCGGGCGCTGCGCGCGGTGCACCATCATCGCGGCGTTCCAGCGGGTCCAGGCGCGGTAGCGGCGCTCGGTCTCCTCGTCGCCGGGGAACCACGGCTCGAGCTCGGTGGGGATGGTGTTCACGTAGTCGGTGCTGGTGAGCGACGGGACGCCCACGCCGCTCTCCCGCGCCCGTTGCAGCAGGCGCAGCATCAGGTATCGCGCACGTTGCTGGCCGGTCGCCGACAGCACGGAGTCGAACGACTGCAGCCACTCCTCGGTCTCCTCCGGGTCGATGTCCGGCAGGTGGGAGGCGAGGCCGTCGCGGATGACCCGCACCCGGTGCTGCGGGGCTCCGTTGCTGCCGACGTCGTTGTTGTGCGGGGACAAGAGGTACTCCTCGACTACGTCGTGGCCTTGGCGCGCCGGAGTGATGTCCGACACCTCCATCGTCCCCCATCATCGTCCCGGACGCGCACGCCGTCATCACTACCGGTCAGTACGCCGTACCCGTTCGGCCACGCTCGGGCTACAGTCATTCCCTAACGCGCAGCTCCGGCGTGTCGTAGCGCCAGCAGTTGCGCCGGTGGCCCTTGGCGGTGTTCGCTAACGGCCAGATCGTGGAAGTGGTGTGCGGCGGGCGCGACGCCCGCGCCGCACCGGTGGCATTGGAGGAGTGAGAAAACCGTGGTCGCCGCGGGAGACGCCGGCAAAGGCGATGTCGACGTCGCCGAGAAGCTCGACATCGAGCCGGAGATGGTTGTCCAGGAGTTCGGTTGGGACGAGGACGTCGACGACGACGTCCGAGCCGCGATCGAGGAGCGTTGCGGGAGCGAGCTGCTCGACGAGGACGCCGACGAAGTGGTCGATGTCGTGCTGCTGTGGTGGCGCGACGATGATGGCGACCTGACGGACACGCTCCTCGACGTGATGACGCCGTTGGCCGACGAGGGGGTCATCTGGGTGCTGACCCCGAAGACCGGCCGGGATGGCTACGTCGAGCCCAGTGACATCGCCGAGGCAGCTTCGACGTCCAACCTCGCCCAGACCGCCAACGCCAGCGTTGGTGAGTCCTGGATGGGGACGAGGCTGGCGTACCGGAAGGCCAAGTCCAAGCGCTGAGGTGCGGGCACCGGCGGCGCGGTGAGCTGTCGGTGCCCACACGGCCCGCATCGGTGTAGGTTCGGCGTGCAAACGCTCATGCCGTACGGAAGGGTGCGCTTATGACGGTCGAGGTCGGTGCGCAGGCGCCGGACTTCACGTTGCCGGACTACAACAAGGAGCAGGTCTCCCTGTCCGGTTTCCGGGGCAAGAAGAACGTGCTGCTGGTCTTCTACCCCTTCGCCTTCAGCGGTATCTGCCAGGGCGAGCTGTGCCAGGTCCGCGACGACCTTGGCGACTTCCAGAACGACGACGTGCAGGTGCTCGGCGTGTCCGTCGACTCCCCGTTCGCGCTGAAGGCGTGGGCGGAGCAGGAGGGCTACACCTTCCCGCTGCTGTCGGACTTCTGGCCGCACGGTGAGATCGCCAAGGCCTACGGTGTGTTCAACGAGAACGCCGGCATGGCCAACCGCGGCACCTTCCTGATCGACAAGGAGGGCGAGGTCCGCTTCGCCGAGGTGAACCAGCCGGGCGAGGCCCGCGACCAGGGTGTGTGGAAGAAGGCTCTGGCCGACCTCTCCGCCTGACGTCGCTGATGTCGCGTGGTGGTCGACCGGTACAGTGTCTCCAGCCGGACCGCGAGGAACGGCTCTGGGGGTCCCGGTCGGTGCGTCGGTCGGCCGCCATCCCGGGCGCATAGCTCAGCGGAAGAGCACTTGCCTTACAAGCAAGGGGTCGTAGGTTCGAACCCTACTGCGCCCACACGAAATACCAACCCTTCGCCCGTCAAGCCGCTTGACAACCGACGTAGGGCCCCCGAACAACGACACCACGCCCTGGTCGTCCTTTGAGCTTCTCGAAGGCCGCAGCGGAGGACACCGACCAGGCCGCAAGATCCAGACTGTTGGCCTCTACTAATCTTCTCGGCATGGCAGCACGCCGCACCACCCCCAGCGCACCGTCAACGCCGTTCCCAGACGAGGGACTTCACCAGTACGACAACTGGGTATGGGTCCCTCTGCGTGATAGCTGGGTCGATGTGACGCACAAGCCGGAGGAAGTCGTACGGCAGCATTGGATTCGGAACCTCCACGTCAACGGGGAGTTCCGGCTTGACCAGATGGACCAGGAACGCCGGACACACTCTGGCAGGCGCTCGCCACGCGCCGACATCGTAGTGTGGCGCAGCGCGGCGGACAAGCAAGCTGGGCGTGAGCCAGCGTTGGTGGTGGAGACCAAAGCCGACGGCGGACCGATCCGACCTATGGACTTCTGGCAAGGTGAGTCATACGCTCGGGCAGCCGGAGCCCGGTTCCTCGTGCAGGCCAACGCCGACAACCGCATGGTCTACGAGTTGACCAAGGGGCTGCCCGGACGCGCCCGGCAGATCAACGACTGGCCTAAAGCCGCCGAGATCAACGACGAGCGGACTCTCGAACAGCTGGTGAACCGACTTGAGGTTTTCGATCGTGAGCAGTTTCAACGCGTTCTTTTCGAATGCCACAGCTTGCTCCGCGACAACCACGCGATGACCCCGGACCGGGCTTTCGACACGATTTCGAAAGTACTTTTCATCAAGCTTCACATTGAGCGATCCGGGACACATGCGACTTTCACGACGAATTATCTAGATAAGGCTTCGGAATATCATCATAATCGGAGCATCAGCCACCATGAGTCGATGTTTGAAGACACCAAGGCTGAGTACAAGTCGGACGACCTCTTTGCAGAAGACGACCGCCTGGAGATTTCCCCGGACACATTCAGGGAACTGGTTGGAAAACTTGAGAGGTTCAATCTTTCAAAGACCGGCGAGGACGTAAGAGGGATCGCCTTTGAGAAGTTCCTCGGGCGCACATTCCGGGGCGAACTCGGCCAGTTTTTCACTCCTCGGCCCGTAGTCGATTTCATCATCGACGTCCTCAACCCAAAGGAAGGGGACGTTATTTGCGATCCTGCCGCCGGGTCGGGCGGTTTCTTGATTCGCGTGTTTGATCATGTTCGCGAGCAGATCATTTCGGACATCTCCTCGAAGCGGCAGAAGATCATTGACGATATCACCGCCGAGTACCCCGACGACGCGGATGATTCGGTTCTCGACGAACGAGACAGACGTATTGAAAAAGCCGTTGACGAGCTAAATCAGGAGCTTGCTCCGACCGCTCCTGGCGGAGGACGAGCAGATACCCGCGTAGGAAATCTCGCTTGGCAGTGCATCTATGGCACTGACAAAGAGCCACGGGCTGCTCGCACCGCCAAAATGAATATGATCATGCACGGCGATGGACACGGCGGTATCCACTGGCATGACGGCCTTGTGGACATGAACGGAATCTTCGAGGGTAGGTTCAATGTCGTAGTTACCAATCCTCCCTTCGGTGCTGTCGTCACCTCGTCGCAGCGGATCGGTTCCACTTCCGAGACCGATGTACCCGACGATCACGATTACCGCCAACGTCAGCAACGTCGGTACGGCAAGGAATGGGCGAAAGCGCATCAACGCGTGGTCGATGCACGAGGCCAGAAGATCCTTGACCAATTCGATATCGGCAAGGTGGCCAACTCCCGCAAGACCGAGCAGATGTTCCTCGAACGTTGCCTCCGTCTACTTAAGCCAGGAGGACGCCTCGGCATTGTCCTGCCGAATGGGAACCTGAATGCTTCTTCACAAGCCTGGTTGCGTCGCTGGGCAGAGGGAAAGGCGTTCCTCCGCGCCGTGATCGCTTTGCCACCCGAGACCTTCAAGTTCTCGGGTGCTTCAGTGACGGCGTCAGTCGTATTTATGCAAAAGTTCACCGAATATGACGCGCAACGGTGGGAGAAGTGCTGGGAAGACGCACTCGAAGAAACAGAAAGCGAGTTCGCGCCTCGGCGAAATGCTCTGCTTGACGGGTCACGAAATGAAGTTCTGCACGGCAATGATCCGGAGCTTCAGGTATTGCTTGGCCAGTTGGCTGATCTCGGAGTCACACGAGTACTCCCCGAACCCACCCGGATACAAAAAGATAGCCTAGTCCGTAGCGGGCCTACTACCACGCTTGCGAGCCCATCATGGAAGGGCAGTGCCTCGGCTGATGCCCGCGAGCTGCGAAAAAAGTACACTGAGCGCGCCGCGAAGATCCCCGGCTTGAAGAAGTCACTCACCGACCTACGGGCCGCTCTCAAAGATCTTGATGAGCAACAGACAACGGCTATGTGGAAGTACGTTCGCGAGGTGTTTGACTACCCGGTATTTATGGCGATGCCGACTGCAGTCGGCATCACTGCGACGGGCGAAACGGGCGAGAATGTACCTAATGATCTCCCTGAGATTTTTACGGCATGGCGTCAGTTCGCAAACGAACACCTCTGTGGGGATAGCGCATGACCGCCACTAAGACGAGCGTTATCCATTTTTCGGCGCTCGACCGTTGGGACCCTCCCCAAACCTCCGAGGCTGCGGCGTCGTATGCGTGGCCAGTAGTCAAACTCGGTGATGTAGCCGATATTCGGCTTGGTATGCAGGTTCCAAGGAAAGGATCGAAGTCAGGAGAGCCTCGGCAGTACCTAAGGGCCATTAATGTCCGTCGAAGTGCTGTTGACCTGAATGACATTAAGACGATGTACGTGACCGAGAAGCAAGCGAGCGGGTTAGTTTTGCAGCCCGGCGATCTGCTTTTCGTCGAGGGCTCGGGGTCGGTAACTGAAGTCGGGCGCGCTGCACGCTGGGACGGATCCGTTCCAAACGTTATCCATCAGAACAGCGTAGTGCGTGCGCGTCTACATGACGCTCGACTCGACCCCGAGTACGTCGTTACTTGGTTCAATTCGCGCGAGGGCAACTTCTATATACGCGAGCAAGCCACGACAACAAGCGGCCTCTACCACATTGGGGCAGCCAAACTTGCCAATACTCCGATACCGGTTCCACCGCTCGACCTCCAGCGCAAAATCGTATCTTCCTACAAGGAAACTTTCAGGACAGCTGAGAAGGCTCAGTACAGGTCAGAGACTCTTACCGCTGCCGCATGGCACCGCTTCGGAGATCAACTGGTAGCAAGGGCAGAAACGGGAGAGGCATCAACCATTGTTGGCATCGCCCATTTTTCTGCTCTCGACCGTTGGGATACGGATGTCGCTCCTATCGGAATTTCGAGCCCCTACCCGCTGGTAAAGCTCGATTCGATTGCCGAAGTGCAGCTTGGAGTCCAACTGAAGCGTTCGCATACGGGCGGACAGGATGTCCCTTACCTTCGTGTAGCCAACGTCCAGCGTGGCTACGTCGATACCTCTGACGTTAAGACAATGAATGTCAGCCCCGGAACTATCGATCGACTCGCCCTGCAGCGTGACGACTTGCTGTTCCTTGAAGCGAATTCTCTTGAGGAGGTGGGGCGGTGTGCACGATGGGATGGGCAGATTTCGAAATGTATCCATCAGAATCATGTAATTCGGGCTCGCCTCGATTCGAATGAGCTACTGCCCGAGTATGTAGAGGCTTGGTTCAATTCCCCAGCAGGGGGATCGCATGTTCGGGCTCACGCACGCACGACTAGCGGGACACTTTACACGATCCCTGTAAATGTCCTCGCAACCGCACCTGTTCCTGTTCCGCCACGTGAGGAACAAATTAGGCTAGTTGAGAAGCTACGTGAGGATCTATCTGAGGCACGCGCGGTTCAACACGAAGCCGAACGTTTGCCCGAACGGGCCGAAAGGGATCTTGTCTCGGCATTGACCTCGTCGCTGTGACGGCGTTCGACTTGTCCGGAACGTCACCAACTAAGTCGACTCTGTCCGCAGCGATCGAAAGTGTCAGCTTCGGTGTCATGTGCTGGTAGCTCTTGGTCATCGATTATGTACGCGCCCTTGAGTCGGCCGCGTCGCCCGCAAAGACATCATTGCGCGCACCCCCTGTTGGGTTCCGAAAGTCGGCCGCGGCCGGTGACCTGTACTGATCGACACACCCCGGCGATCCAGGAATGATCGTGCGCTGTGTCGTTGCGCCTGCTCTACCTGATCTTCATCAGGCTTGGGGGGCTGGCTGGTAGTGCTCGGCCGCTCGTCGGCATCCAAGGACGTCGAACTGCTGGTACTGCGTCACGAGGTGGCCGTGCTGCGCCGAGCCAACCCGAAACCTCGGATGGACTGGTCCGACCGACCGCCATCGCCGCGCCCACCCGTAGACAACGCCGTTGCCGTGCTGATCGAGCGTGTGGCTAAGAGCGTGTCTCGGTTGGATCTTGGTCGGCTGCTGGCAAGATCATGAGTTGTGGTTGATGCGTTGTCGCGGCGGTTGGTTCCCGATGAGCTGTGGGAGCTGGTGGAGCCGCTGATTCCGCAGGCGGGGGAACGTCCGCAGGGTGGTGGTCGGGCTCCGGCGGATGCCCGGATGGTGTTCACGGCGATTGTGTATGTGCTGACCAGTGGGTGTGCGTGGCGGTGGTTACCGCCGTCGTTCGGGGTGAAGGTTCCCACCGCGCACCGGTGGTTTCTCCGCTGGACTGAGGCCGGTCTGTGGGCCCGGATTCATCGGGCCGTGCTCGACGAACTGGGCAGTCAGGGTTTGATCGACTGGTCCCGCGCGGTGGTGGACGCTGCCGCGGTGCGGGCGAAAAAAGGGGCTGCATGACCGGTCCGAGCCCGGTCGACCGAGGCAAGCCCGGCTCGAAACTGCACGTG
Organism: Saccharopolyspora erythraea; assembly: GCF_018141105.1. Lineage (NCBI taxonomy): Bacteria > Bacillati > Actinomycetota > Actinomycetes > Pseudonocardiales > Pseudonocardiaceae > Saccharopolyspora > Saccharopolyspora erythraea. The sequence goes on from NZ_CP054839.1 coordinate 2,170,729, forward strand.
CTGACCGACCGCGCCGGTCTGCCGCTGGCCACCGGGATCTCGACAGCCAATACGGCGGACGGGTTCGCGCTCAAGCCCTTGGTCAACGCGATCCCTCCGATCCGTTCCCATCGCGGGCCTCGCCGCCGCAGGCCCGCCAAGCTTCACGGCGACAAGGCATACAACAGTGCCGAGCGCCGATTCTGGCCGATCCACCCCGTTATGGACCTCGGCCATGGGCGGATCAAGCGTCAACCGGTCCTGGGTGGCTTAATCAACGAGTATGAACGCATAACGCAAGACTGCTGGTCAGCGTTGGTAACCGACTTCTGGAATCTCACAGGGTAGCAAGCTCTCTGAAACTGGATAGGAAGTCAGGATCTCGCAGTTGCCGCTCGAACTGACGGTGGTCTGCATGGCCGCAGCAGTGAGCTTAGCGCTGCCCATCAAAGAAGAGGCGACACTGTCGTCGTCAACGGTCCACTCGACGAGCTTGCCGCGGCTCGTGCGAGCGTCCTTGCGGAACCGGAAATCCGTTCGGGGTACGCCTGACACGGCCTGTTCGAGAGACTCCCCGTCGTAGCGCGACAAGGTTTCTTGCATTGCCTCGATCTCGGGCGGGGAGAATCGCGGGCCAGCAGTACCCGCTGCAACTCGTCCCATACCCCGGCCTCCTGCCATTCGGCCAACCGGCGCCAACAGGTCCGTAGCTGACCTCCCACGGCTTCGGGCGAGCCATCGCACGCTTTCACCAAACGTGATCAACCCACGTCCTCACCAGGCCGAAATCATCCCAGGTCTGATCACCAGTATGTTAGGAGCTCTACTGAATCCCGAGCTGTTGACCGCCGTCCAGCCCTCCGGCGGCGAGCGCCCGCGCACGTACATCTGCGAGAGTCTGTGAGGAGTCCCTGGCGAGCCTCCAGAAGGTCCACCCGTTGCACGATTGCCGGTTGACTGCGTACATCGCTGCACGGGAGGGATTGGGGAAGAGCTCGCCGGTGCTCAGTTGGATCTTGCCGTCGCTAAGGATGCACGCTTCGTGGTTCGTTCCCTTGTGCTTGCCCAAGATCTGCTCGTGCGGGCTAAGGAACTCGGCTGTGAGGAGGTCGCTGAGCGACACGTCGTAGTTGGCACGCGTGCGCCGTGCCTGCCGGCGCTTGGGGCCGACATTTCTTGGGACTGAGAAGCCGAGCCGCTCGGGGGCCCAGATGATTTCGCACAGTCGGATGTAGAGCTGCTGCCGTTGCTCGATCGACTCTTTGGTGAATTCGTCATAGTGCGTCATTATCTTATCAAGTTTGTAGGTTTTCAGAAACCTGCGATATCTCGGGAAATTCCGGTAGCTTTCCTTGTTTAACGATCTGGCCAGCATGTTCTGCCGGAAATAGAATGGCAGCTTATCGGGGTAGGTCTTGTCGTTGAAGCTGGAATTGTCGGATTTCGGCAGGAGTAGCAGTCCGCCCAGCCTGTTGCGGGCCGAGTGAAACGCTTTCTCTGTTTTTACTTCGGCCTGATGGCGTTCGAACTTGTTGGCCCAGATGTGTTCGATCTCGAACGGCGCTTCACCGGCGACATAACGTACGAACTCGCTGAGCTCGGCGCGATCGGTTTCGCACTCGGATTCGACGAAGGCGGTCAGTCTCGCCAGCAGGTAGCGTATATGGCGCCGGTTATCCGGCTGGAGTCCGAAGCTCGTCATGCCCCTGAACTCGTCGGTCACCTCGGCGATACGTGCTGACAGGAGCGTGCAGAGCTGAGCGGCCGAGCCGATCCCCCGGACGTCGCGGACGAGCTCGTAGATGTCATCATCAAGCTCGTTCGGTCGGCTGACGCTTCCGTTGACCAGCTTCCGAAGGTAGATGAGGTCCAGAAATGACCCGACCAGCGCGGCCTTGTGCCGGAACTCTGTTTCCGTGTCGCTGGGCTTCACGGCAGCCATGATGAGCAGGTACTGTTTGTCCAAGCCGTTCTCGGCGTTGTACCTGATTGCTGCGAACTCAGGGTCCTGGCTGCTTGCCGCCGCAAGCAGAGTCCGGTATCGGAGGGCGAGGGTGGCGATAGTGGTACTGAGAAACTGCCGGTAGTCCTCGGAGGTGCGCAAACCGATGCGGTCGGCGTTGGTCCGGACCCATTCATGACTGGCGTCACTGACAGCGGCCCGGTCGTTCTCGTCGTCGATCGTGGCGTACTTCGCCAGCAGAAGAGTCTCGAGAAACTCACCGGGGGCTCGCGCGCCGAGCGCGGAGAGCTGGGTGAGCATCTCGCGCCACTGGTTGTTCAGATCAGTCGTGTCCTGGCGCGCCTTCTCAATGAGGTGTCCCTTCAGCAGATCGATTGGGGCGAGCCGAACACCGCGGTCGTTCATGGTGACGAAGATTTCCCAGCCGTGCTGGTTGCTGTGCGCCTTGATGCCGACCATGCAGACACGCGTGAGTAACCAGTCGGTAAAGTGTAGTAAGGCTTCACCGGCGAGTTCGTCGGGGAAATCTTCCTCCAGATCCCGTGATCGATCGTACAAGTTGCGCACGGAAGGACTTGGGTCCCCGGGCAGCTCGTATGGGAAGGATTTGACTAGCGAGTGCAGCAACGTGTCTCTCTCCGGCGCATGCACGGTGAATGTAGTCTCCCCATAGCTGGACGTGGAGACGAGGTTGTGAAGCTTGCCGGCTTCCTCATCCTCCTCACGATCCTTCATCAGCCGGTACAGGTGGATGAGGAGGAGATGCAGCGTGGTAATACGCTGCTGACCGTCCACGAGGACGGTGGTTTCACCGGATTCAACATAAACAAAAGGCCCGAGAAAGTACGGGTGGTACGCGGCGGTTTCTCGCCGGCTATGAGTGGGGTTCCAGGATTTCTTAAAGCTCCGGTGGAGATCGTGGACGAGCGTGGCAACATCGTGGCGGTCCCAGCTGTACTCGCGCTGATAGTTGTCTACCGTGAAGGTTCGGTCCCCAGAGAACAGCTGATGTATGGTATACGAGTGCCCCTGAATCGGCGCGTCGGCCACGGTGTCCCCTCATTGCGTGCGGCGTTGTGTGATCAAGACTTAGCAAATGGACGCGAGTTCGTCATTCCGCTAAATGGGGCACGGACAGCGGGCGGGTTCCGAGTCAGTAGGCTTCGGCGGCGATGTTCCGGTGGTGTGTCGGTCCGGCCACGTCTGTTGATTGGGCTCTGCTGATGCGCTCTCGTCGGCGCCGAACCGCACGGCGAAAGCGCCTCCAGTCGCTCAACCGCGCACGCTCCACAGGACTCATCTCGGGCTCAGGTTCAGGGTTGTTCCGCCGCCAGGCATGCTCCCGGCTACCCAGGGTCCCGGGGTTGATCTCCAGCTCCCGGGCCGCCTCGGCCACCGGACGGCCGGCGGTCACCACCAGCGGCACCGCCTCGGCCTTAAACTGCGGGCTGAAGTTCCGATGCTTGTCTGACACGGACACATCCCCTCAATCGGGCGTCCCTGTCCAAAAGGCTTGTTATACCTCAGGTTCAGCTTGTGGGCGTTAGGAGTTGGTCGGCTGATGATGCCGGCGTTCTAGCTGTGGTGTGAGTGCTACCAGCGACGCTCGAGCACGGTGATCAGGTGGTCGATCAAGGGCTGAGTGACGTGGGAGTAGATGCCTGCGACGCCGGGCATGTGATGGCCGAGCCGTTCGTGTGAGAGTGCTTGATCGATGCAGTCTTCGTTGAGCCAGGTCTTGTGCGTGTGACGTAGGCCGTGAAAGGTCAGCCCAGGCTGAATCGTTGCTCAGCCGCGCTGCACGTCTCCCGCGACCGCAGGGAGCCAGACGCGTTGGCGAAGGTTGGTTCGGCGCAGCAAGATACCGCGCGGTCCGGTGAAAACGTGGTCGTGAGGTTGCTGCGCGGCGTGCTCACAAAGGAGCGGGACCAGGAACGCGGGCGGGTGGACAGCGCGGGCGCTTGCCGGAGTCTTGAGTGGGCCCAGCTCGAGTCGACTACCGAACTCGTGAAGTGCGCCCCTGTCTGGGCCGACGGTGATGTATGCGTTTCCGTCGAGAGTGACGTTGCGCCACCGCAGCCCGGCCAGGTCGCCCCACCGCATGCCGGTGTAGGCGGCGGTAATGATCAACGTTCGATACGGCGGAGTGCAGCGATCAGCGGTACGACTTAATGATCTTCTTGTAATAGGGTGAGTCGCTGGGGTTGCGCTGGCCTACCGGCCCGGTAGCAGCCAGGCGACGTTGGTGTTTCAGGCCAAGCACGGGGCCTATGACACCGCCTCGCTGATCGAGTTCCTCACCGACCTGCACGACCACCTCGACGGTGCGCCGGTGACGCTGATCTGGGACGGCCTGCCCGCCCACCGCTCGAAAACCATGAAAGCCTGGCTGGCCACCCAACGACACTGGCTGCGCGTCGAGTCACTTCCCGGCTACGCCCCCGACCTCAACCCCGTCGAAAAGATCTGGGGCAACGTCAAAGCAACCGAACTGGCCAACCTCTGCCCCGAGACCATCGACCAAGCACACACCGCCGCGGAGGCCGGCCTGCAACGCATCGGTAGCAGCTACCAACTGTGCTTCTCCTTCCTCGACCACACCGGCCTCCACCTATGACAAACAAGATCACCCAAATACCGAAAGATCATTAGGGCCCCAGGGGTGGTGGCCTCCCGGTGTGGTCACGGCCGCAGGTTGAGTTTGAGGTGTCGGCACGGGTTCTTACCGATGTGGTCCTCATCGACTGCCTCAGCCAGGATCATCGATAGAATGCTGACGATGTCGCTTGCAGTGGCATCAGTGAGCTGTCGTCGGAGTTCCTTCACCCACTGCTTGATCGTGATGTGGCTGGTGTCAGCCAGCGGAGTGTCGCAGAACCGCGGCAAAAGGTGGTTGTGGAGATGCGCTTGGTACTTCGCCCATGTGCTCTCGGCAACGTCGTGGGCTCCGCACAAAGCTCGGTCCACTCGCCGAACGCGGGTCCCGGTGAGTCTAGCTCCAATGCCGTGTAGTTAGGGCTTCGGCTCGGCTGTCAAGGTGTCTGAAACGGGCAACGAAGTTCCTGCTAGAACAGTATCGATCAAAGTCACTATCTGTAGGAACTCCGCTGGAAGCTGAGTCTGTCATCACCCGCACCTTTCAGGGTTGCCGGGGCCGATTCGTGCCGGTCACCTCGGTGATCTAGCTCACCGAGCTTGTGCCGTTCGACATGGTCGACGAGGCGCTGGCCGAGACTTGTGCAGTGCAGTCCCGGCTGCGGGATCTGCCCTCCCGTGTGGTGGTCTATCTGCTGCTGGCCGCCTGTCTGTTCCCCGAACTGGGGTATCCCGGCGTGTGGGCCAAGCTCACCGGCGGCCTGAGGAGTCTACCGACGGCGACACCGACTGCGGCGGGTTGTTCCAGGCGCGCCGCAGGGTGGGCGTGGCGTCGTTGCGTCGGCTGTTCGACCTGTTACGCGGCCGTGCCGCCGCACCCGGCGCGCTGGCGCGGGCTGTTGGTCTGCGCGATCGACTGCACCCCGATGAGTGTGCCGGACAGCCGGGCGAACCTGACCGGATACAGCAAGCACCGATGCAACAACGGCGGCTCGGGCTATCCACTGCTGCGACTGGTCGCCGTGGTGGCCTGCGGCACCCGCACCATCATCGACGTGGTGTTCGGGCCGACCACCACCGGCGAGATCACCTATGTCCCACGACTGGCCCGCACCCTGCGTGCCGGAATGATCCTGTTGCTGGTTCGTAACTTCGCCGCCTGTGACTTGATCGGAGCGGTCGCCGCGACCGGTGCCGAAGTGATGGTGCGCCTGAAAAACAGCCGTGTTATGCCAGTTCTGGCCCGATTCGCGGACGGCTCGTATCTGTCGGTGCTGGGCTCGACGAAAGTCCGAGTGGTCGATGCCGAAATCGCCATCGTCACCAGCACCGGCTGCCGCACCGGCCTCTACCGGCTGCCCACCACCCTGGGCGACCACCACCACTATCCCGCCGCCGAGCTGGTCGCCCTCTACCACCAGCAGTGGGAGATCGAAACCGCCTACCTGGAACTGAAGTCCACCACCCTGGGCGGCCGAGTCCTGCGCGCCCGCACTTGATCCGGCATCGCCCAGGAGATCTACGCCTGCTAATCACTACCAACTGCTGCGCACCGCCATGGCCGACACCACCGGCAGCGGCCCCGGGGACCACGGTGGACCGGGCCAGCTTCACCGTCGCCCTGCAGGCCGCCCGTAACTAGCTCGTGCTGGCCGCGGGCGTCATCGCCGACACCGTGAGCAACCTGGTCGGCGCAATCGGCACACACGTGCTGGCCAACCTCATGCCCGACCGGCGTCTACGTACCACACCACGCGTGGTCAAACGCGCGCTCTCCAAGTACAACGCCAAGGGCAGCGTCGACCGCACCACCCACAGGCCACCATCAGCATCGATGTCCTCGCCACAGCAGAATCTTGACAACCAGGGCAAACGCCAAACTACACGGCATTGGATCTAGAACCGGGCGTGTTCGCTCCCGATCGGTTCGTGACCAGTGCCAATGTCAGCGGCAAGGATGTTCTCGTAATCGACGACACCTGGACAGCGGGTGCGAAATGCAGGCGGCAAGAGTGACTCTAAACAACGCAGGTGCACGTACTGTCGCAGGTGTTGCGATCGCTAGATGGGTAAACGGGGACTGCAAGGGCAACGCGGCGGCGCTGAAAAAGGCGAAACAGACGCGCTGGGCGTGGGACATATGCTGCCTCGAGCACTGTGGTAACCGGTCCGCAAGTGGTAGCTAGCGGATTGGCTGGCCCGCGGCTATCGAACGCTAGGCAGTTCGTGTGTTACCACTGGACGGGGCCGCAAGGTCCTGTCGGCGCGTTGGCGGCACTCATCCGCAGAGAGTCGTGCCCGACGGAACAACCGCAGAATGTGTACCGACACCTGCGCCGAATACGAGCTGGTGAGGGCCTCCAGGCCGTGAACGTGGTTACTCGGCATCTCCACTTCACAACCGGAGGCATTGACCACGGCTCATCCACGATCGCGTGTCACCGATCCAACCCGGGGCCAACTTCCCTCTGACCGCACCGCGGAGACCTCTGTGCTGTCGTAGGCACTCGCTTCATTGTGGCCAGCGGCCTACAGGTGATGGCCGGGGTGGGAGGAAATTGGGAGGAGTCGTCTGAGTCGAACTGGACTTTGCTGTGCGCAGTGGCTCCGAAACGGCGCCCACCTAACATGCAGCTTCTCTGTTTGTGCTGATCAGAGTGGCTCTCGGGCGCGCCTTACAAGCAAGGGGTCGTAGGTTCGAACCCTACTGCGCCCACTCCTTTGACCTGGTAGAACGGCGTTCGCTTCGGGTTTCGCCGCTTCCGCTTTGATGCGGTCGGCGCTGGCGCGCGATTCGCAATCGCGTCGAGCCCGAGAATTGCGCCACGTCCGTTAGCAGTATTTTTCCCGCAGAATTCGCCCCGCGGAGTCTCCAGGGCATTCGCCCCGCGGAGTCTCCCGGGCGTTTCATTTCTCCGTCGCGCCGTGTCGCTCTGGCAACCGAACGTGCGGCTGCGGCGTGCGTAAGTGCACACGGCGCAGAGGACGGGGGTTTCGGATGGCGGACTGGATGTGGGGGCTGGTCCTGGTGGGCGGGGTTCTGCTGCTCCTCGGCTTCACGGCGTGGCAGGGGCGCGACCGGAGCGGCGGTGGTGGGAGCGGCGGCAGTGGGGCGTCGAGCTACTGGGACTCCGGTGGGGGTGGTGGCGGCGGCGCTGACTGATCGTCGGCATACGTCTCATCGTCGATGAGTGAGCGGCGGGTCCGATACCGCCGCTCACGACAGCACCGCTACATCAGCACGACCTGGCGTACCGCTGTTCCGTCGTCCAGGCGGTCGAAGCCGGCGTTGATCTCGTCGAGCCCGAGCCGGTGCGACAGCAGCGCGTCGACCGGCAAGGCGCCTGATTGGTACATCTGGATGAACCTGGGGACGTCGCGCCGCGGCACGCAAGAACCCAGATAGCTGCCTCGCAGTGTCCGCTCCTCGGCGACGATGCTGAGCGCTGGCAACGTCAGGCGGGCCTCGGGATCGGGCAGCCCGACCGTGACGGTGGTGCCGCCGCTGCGGGTCGCGTCGTACGCCTGTTGCAGCACGTGCACCACGCCGGTCGTGTCGAGGACCTTCTCCGCGCCTCCGCTGGTGAGTTCGCGGACGCGCAGGACCGCGTCCGGACCGCCCTCGACGGTGTGGGTGGCGCCGAGTTCGGAGGCGAGTTTCCGCTTGTGCTCCACGAGGTCCACGGCGACCACTGTGGACGCTCCGGCCGCCTTCGCCGCGAGCAGCGCGGCAAGTCCGACACCGCCGAGGCCGAACACCGCCACGCTGTCACCTGGCCGGATCTGCGCTGAGTACAGGGCGGCGCCGGCCCCGGTCAGGACCGCGCAGCCGAACAGCGCGGCGATCTCGAAAGGTACCTCCGTATCCACCTTCACCGCCGACCGGGACGACACCACGATGTGTTCGGCGAAGGCTGACACGCCGAGGTGGTGGTAGGGCCGGGAGCCGTCCTCCTCGGCGAACCGCATGCCGCCGCCCAGCAGAGCGCCCTTCGTGTTGGCCGCCGCAGCAGGGCCGCACAGCGCCGGGCGGCCCGCCACGCAGCGCTCGCACTCCCCGCACGACGGGACGAACGCGAGCACGACGTGATCGCCGGGCTCGAAGCCGCTGTCCTGACCGGCCTCCACGACCTCACCCGCCGCCTCGTGCCCCAACGCGAGCGGAAGCGGCCGGGGGCGCGAACCGTTGATCACCGAGAGGTCCGAGTGGCACAGCCCGGCCGCCCGCACCCTGATCAGCAACTCGCCGGGCCCCGGCGGGTCGAGCTGGAGTGTGGTGACGTCGATCGGCCGGGAGGTCCCGTAGGGCTTCTCAGCTCCGGATTCGCGCAGTACGGCCGCACGCACCTGCATCATCACGCCTCCGATCCGGCGACCGGCGTGCACCGCGTCACCTGCCGCTCCAGCAACAGCGGAATCACCTCGCCGACAACGATCCGCTTGAAGTGCTCCGTCTCGCAGTGCCGGGCGAAGTCGTCCTCGGTGTCGTACTCCTCGACCAGGGCGACGATGTCCTCGTCGGTCCCGGCATGCACGCCGTAGCGGCGACACCCGGGCTCGGCCAGCGACGCCGGCACCATCGGCTCCAGCAGTTCCAGCACCCGCGCCCGCTCACCGGGCTTGGTGACGTACCGCGCGACCACGACGAAACTCATGCTCCTCCGTTCAGGCGGCCGCAGCCCGGTTGCTCCGGCTCAGCGACCAGGGTGCGGTGTCGGGGGTAGTGGGCGCCAGCGTCGGACGCCACTAGCTGGGAGGAGTGCGGTCACCGCGGGTGGATCGACCGGTGATGGGCTAGGTATTCCACCGCGATGTCGTGGTCCGAGTGACGAGTCAGCGGCGTTGGGGCCTGTCCGTTCTGGTGAACCGTGAAGTCGTCGGCGATGGTGATAGCGCCACCGTCGAACAAGACATGGCAGTTCGGGCACAGGCAAAGCACGTTGGAAACAACGTCTGGTCCGTGGTGCGGGCTACCGAGTGCCTTGATGTGAGCACCCTCGGAATACCCGCGACCCCCGATCGAGAGGCGCACACCGCAGACTTGGCACGTGTGGTCGTGCAGGCGCTTCACGTAGTCTGCGATCTTCGTGGAGCGGATCTTTCGCTGGATTCTTGTTACCGCCACGCCCGGCGAGTGATTCCCTGCCGGAGGCTGCATCGTTTGAGAGTGTGTTCCGGGGGTGACCTCCTTTTCGGGAGCATCCACCGCTTCAAGTCGGTACCGGCAGATCTTGAATCCGCTCTTGCCTGTGCCCATCCAATGCCCGACGACCCGGTAGAGGCCGTCGTAGCGGCACCCCTTCTCAGGGAGGTACTTGTGCCGTTCCGGATCGGGCTTGCTTTTCGTGGCGCCCCTGATGACGCGTACTGGCTCGCCGGAGAGTTCGCTCGTCACGAGCGCGGCGTTGCCCGAGTCGCTGAAGGATTGATCCTTGGTTTGGTGCCGTGCGCCGGGCTCCTTGCCGCCATGTCCGGTATAAATGATGACCGACCAGAAGTCTTCGTCATCTTCGTAACCGTCCGAAACAACGATGGACTCCGCGCCAGTCTCCCCGGTTCCAACGATGCCTGCCTGAAAGCTGCGATGCATCCCGACGCGGGCGGCTGCCTTGCGTGACTCGAAGCTAGAGCCAACTGGATAGCCGTCCATTTCGCCGAAGTGCTTTCTGGTGGCTTCATAGACCTCAAGCTCGAAAGATTTGAGGATTTTGGCGAACTCTTCTTCCCTTTCGCTGAACACTAGGATTGACAGCGGGCTTCCCGTTGCTCGCTTATGGGTTGCTGAAACTAGTTCGTAGGCATCGTAACGATGGCCGGCACGCTCGATCAGGAACCTGTTGCCCGGTTGGACTCCGTGTTTGGAGCGGAACTCCTCGCTCCCCAACTCGTCGTGTTCGCTGATCGTCTTGTAGAGGGCGTCTCGGGTAAGCGCGTCGATGCTCACGTCGTCACACTAATGGGTGTCACCGACACGTGTGGCGAAACTGCAAAGAGTCAGAGCGGGGAGTCGTCGTTCGCCCTGCTCCCAGACCTGCTTGCATGGAGGCATGCGCGTAGTTGTCACGGGAGCTGCTGGGTACGTCGGGCGGGCGGTGGTGGGGGAGTTGCTGGGCGCCGGGCACGAGGTCGGGGCGCTGGTGCGGCGGGCGCCTGCGGCGGACCTCGGGGAGGTGGAGCTGCACCACGGCGACCTGCTCGACGAGGACGCGGTGGCGGCTGCGGTAAGGGGTGCGGATGCCGTCGTGCACCTGGCGGGGCTGACGCGGGTGCGTGAGTCGGTGGAGCACCCGGGGCGGTTCTACCGGGTGAACGTCGGGGGTACTGCGACGGTGGTCGAGGCGCTGATGAGCACGGCGGCGGCCACGGGGGCCGTGCCGCGGTTCGTCCTCGCTTCGACCGGGGCCGTGTACGGGGCGCCGAAGAAGCAGCCGATCGCCGAAGACGCGACGCCGCATCCGCAGAGCCCCTACGCCGCAACGAAGTTGGCGGCGGAGCAGTTGCTGGACGCCGCTGCGAATGCGGGTGGGATCGCGGCGGCGACCGTCCGGATCTTCAACGCCGCGGGGTCGGTCGGCGGCCACGCGGATGCCGACGACACGCGGATCATCCCGCGCGCCCTGGCCGCGGCGGCGGGGCACATTCCGCATGTCGAGGTGTACGGCGACGGTTCGGCGGTGCGCGACTACGTGCACGTCGCCGACATCGCGAGCGCGATCGGGACAGTCCTGGCGCACAGCAGCGAGGGGCGGCACGAGGTGTTCAACGTGGGCGCGACGCCGGCGAGCGTGGCCGACATCATCGACGCGGCCGAGGCGGTGACCGGCCGTCGGGTTCCGGTCGTCCGCAAGCCCGCCAACCCCGCCGAGTCGCCGGAACTGCGCGCCGACACCGCCAAGCTCCGCGGGCTCGGTTGGGAGCCCCGGCGCTCCGCTCTCCGGCAGCTCATCACCGACCAGTGGAACCCGACGCGATGACCGGACGGAGTGGTCTGCGCAACAGGGTGTTGACCTCTACATAACTGGAAGTCTCAGGATTCTTCCCGTCGCAAGCAGTCCCGAAGAGGGGCTACGTCGAAGGGAATTCGTGATGTCCGAGACCGCGCTGCGCCTGGCCGTCATCGTCGGTAGCACCCGTGAAGGCCGTTTCGCCGAGACGGTGTCCGCTTGGTTCGCCGAGCAGGCCCACACGCACAACGACATGGACGTCGACGTCATCGACCTCGCCGACGCCGGGCTGCCAGCCGTGCATCCGGCCGAGGCCACACCGCCGTTGCAGGACTTCGCCGCGCGCCTCGACGCCGCCGACGCGTTCGTGATCGTGACGCCGGAGTACAACCACGGCTACCCGGCGTCGCTGAAGTTCGCCATCGACTCGGCGTACCGGGAGTGGAATGCCAAACCGGTCGGGTTCGTCTCCTACGGCGGTATCTCGGGTGGACTGCGGGCGGTGGAGCAACTGCGGCAGATCTTCGCCGAGCTGCATGCGGTCACCGTCCGCGACACGGTCAGCTTCCACGGTGTCTGGGGGCAGTTCGGTGAGGACGGCAACCCGGTCGATGCGGAAGGCGTGAACCAGGCCGCGAAGAAGATGCTCGACCAGTTGGTCTGGTGGGGTAGGGCGACGCGGGACGCCCGCACCCACCGCCCCTACGCCGCCTAGGGGTCCAAGGGGGATGGCCGGCAGGGCGGGTCTGTGGACTCGCGGAGCGGGAACCAGGCCGGGGTCTTGCGGGGCGGGCCGCATTGGGCCGCATCGCGCTGGACGACGCCAACGACGGAGCCCGGCACGGCGGCAGCTCGCCGGTAGCCGCAGCCTCCGTGACCGGACCTGGTCGCCGAGGTGCGCCGAACGCACCGCCGAACCGGATATCCCGGACAAGTCGCCGCCGCTCCTCTGTCCTTGCCGCCCAACCGGACCTATCCAGGCGGACCGCTCTGGAGGGAAGCTACTGCGATCACGCTGACCCGCAGGGGCGCTGGGGAGGGCTGATGCGGCGGCCATGGCTTTCGCGAGTGCTGGGTGTCCTGACGGCGACCACGCTGCTGCTCGTCGGCGGCGTGGTCGCCCAGCGCACCACGACGCTCCCGCACGTCGCGCCCGCCGCTCCGCCGCCGGCTCCGGCGCCGCAGCCGGCGCCGCCTCCGCCGCTGGGGCCGCCGGTCCTCGCGGTGAAGGTCGACAACGCTCCCGCCGCGCGCCCGCCGACCGGGCTCGGCGCCGCCGACGTCGTGTTCGTCGAGCCCGTTGAGGCCGGCATCACCCGGCTGATCGCCGTGTTCGCCTCCGCGCGACCGCCGGTCGTCGGGCCGGTGCGCAGCGCGCGCGAGACGGACCTGCACCTGCTTCCGCAGTTCGGCCGCCCGACGCTGGCTTTCTCCGGTGCCGCGCCCGAACTGCAACCCGCGATCGACCAGGCGTCGGTGCACAACGCGTCCGCCATCGCGACGCCGAACGCCTACTTCCGCAGTGGTGACCGGAAAGCCCCGCACAACATGTACGTGCGCCCCGATCGCCTGCCGCCCGGTGACGGATGGTCGCCGCGTGCGCCGCTGGTGTTCGGGCCACCCCCGCCCGGCGGGGTGCCGAGCACCGGCCAGGAGGTTCGCTACCGCGCCGCGTCGATGTCCTTCCAGTGGTCGGACGGGCGATGGCTGGTGTCGATGGACGGACGTCCGCACGCTTCCGTCGACAGTGGACGGACAGCGGCGAGTACCGTTGTGCTGCAACACGTTCCCGTGCGCGACTCGGCTCTCGAAGACAGCGTCGGCAACGTGTCGCCGTTCGCCGAGACCGTCGGTACCGGCCGGGCCACGGTGTTGCGTGACGGCATGGCGTGGGAGGCGACGTGGTCGCGTCCGGCGCCCGACCTCGGCACCACCTACACGACGCCGACCGGTGAGCCGATTCCGTTCGCCCCGGGGCAGGTGTGGATCGTGCTCGTCCCGGCCTGACGCGGCACCTAGCCCGAACGCGCACGAAAAATGAAGCTGGCGAACTCGCAGGAGATGTGGAACTGTGGAGATTTGGTGTCTGTGAAAACAGACCAACTCCACTTCCAATCAAATTGTATCGAATGCGAGGGGAAAGTGTCAAACGGTGGGCGGGATGGAGAACTGGCGGCCGATCGCGAACACGTCGCGCACCTCTACCGGCGCGTCGCTGCCGAGCGCGAGGCGCTGACGAGCAGGCTCGATGCGACGGTGCGCGAGAGCACACCAGGCGCGGAATGGCAGCGCGACATGGCGTCCGACGCGTTGCGGCAGCGACTCAGCGCACTCCGGATCGCCGACAACGGATTGTGCTTCGGGCGTCTCGACGACCGCGACGGCAATCGCACCTACATCGGCAGAATGGGCGTTTTCGACGAGTCCGAAGAATACGAGCCGTTGCTGCTGGACTGGCGTGCCCCGGCGGCTCGGCCGTTCTACTGCGCGACCGCAAAGCACCCCGATGGCATCGTGCGGCGCCGGCACCTGCGCACCAGCGGTCGTGCGGTGGTGGACTTCCACGACGACTTCCTCGACGAGGGCCACGCCCCGGCCGACTCCGCGCTCCTGGCTGCGGTCGACGCCCCGCGCGGCACGACGATGCGCGACATCGTCTCGACGATCCAGGCCGAGCAGGACGAGATCATCCGCCTCGACCACCCCGGTGTGCTGGTGATCGACGGCGGACCCGGCACCGGCAAGACCGTCGTCGCACTGCACCGGGTCGCCTACCTGCTGTACCACCGACGCGAGACGTTGTCCCGCCGCGGGGTGCTGATCGTCGGGCCGAACCGCGGTTTTCTGCGCTACATCAGCAATGTGCTGCCCAGTCTCGGCGAGACCGACGTGGTGTCGGCGACGCCGGGGGAGTTGTTCCCCGGCGTGGCCACCGCCGCGGAGGAGGAGCCCGAACTCCAGCGCCTGAAAGGACGTTCGTCCATGGTGGACGTCCTCGCCGCGGCCGTTGCCGATCGCCAGGAAATCCCACACCACCCGATCCCGATCGAACTGGACGACGTGACGGTCCTGATCGACGAGACGACAGCCACCACCGCCCGCGAGAAGGCCAGAGCCACCGGATTCGCCCACAACAAGGCACGACCGGTGTTCCGCCGCGCGCTGATCGAGTGCCTGACCGACGCCGCCGTGAACAAGATCGGCGAAGGCTGGCTCACGACAGCGGACACCGCGATCAGGAACGACCTCGCCGCTGACGTCCGCCACGAGCTCGAACGCAGTCCGGACCTGCGCGACGCGCTCGACGAGCTGTGGCCGCGCCTCACTCCGCAACGCCTGCTGGCGGACCTGTTCGGCTCCCGGGAGCGATTGGCCGCCGTGGGCCTCGGCGAGGAGTGGTTCCGCGTGCGAGGCGACGCCTGGACGGTCTCCGACGTGCCGCTGCTCGACGAGGCGGTGGAGTTCCTCGGGCAGGAGGAACGGCCGCAACAGCGCCAGGACGTGGACTACGCGCTCGGCGTCCTGCAGATCCTCGACACCGACGAGGACGACGAGACGCTGCGCGCGGTGGACGTCATCGACGCCCGGCAACTCGCAGAACGCAACGTCGAGCGCGACCACCGCTCCGTGGCCGAGCGGGCCGCCGCCGACCGCGACTGGACCTACGGCCACGTCGTGCTCGACGAGGCGCAGGAGCTGTCCGAGATGGACTGGCGGCTGATCATGCGCCGCTGCCCGTCCAAGTCCGTCACCATCGTCGGCGACCTCGCGCAGCGCCGGTCCGAGGCGGGCGCGCGGAGCTGGGCGGACATGCTCGACGACCACGTGCCGAGGCGCTGGCTGCACCGCAGGCTCGCGATCAACTACCGCACGCCCGCCGGGATCATGGCCGTCGCCGCCGAGGTCCTGGCGGGGCTGGACCCCGCGCTGGAGCCGCCGGAATCGGTTCGGGCTAACGGAATCCTGCCGTGGTCGAAGCAGGTCGCCCCCGAAGAGCTCGGCGAGGCGGTGGCAGACGCCGTCCGTGACGGCACGGTCGTCATCGCCCCGGCAGAGCTGAACCTGCCGGAAGCGATGACGCCGAAGGCGTCGAAGGGCCTGGAGTTCGATTCCGTCATCGTCGTGGAGCCGCAGAAGATCCTGTCCGGACGGCAGGGTTTGGCGGAGCTGTACGTGGCGCTCACCCGCGCCACGCAGCGGCTCGGCGTCCTGCACACCGAGCCGCTGACCGGCGCGTGGAGCCGAAAACTGGAGCCCTACGAGGTCGGGCGGCCGGAGAGGTAGGTGCGCAGGACCTCGATGTCCCCGATCTCCTCCGGCTCGACGGCTCGCGGGTCGGCGCTCAGGACGACGAAGTCGGCCTGCTTGCCCACCTCCACCGATCCGACCTCGTGCTCGGACCGGAGCTGCCACGCCGCGTCGATCGTCACCGCCCGCAGCGCCTCCTCGACCGTGATGCGCTCCGCCGCGCCCAGTACCAGCCCGCGGCCTGCGGTGCGTCGCGTCACCGCGACCTCGATGTTGCGTAGCGGCTCGCTCGGTGTGACCGGGACGTCGTTGTGCAGCGAGATCCGGATTCCGGCGTCCAGCGCACTGCGCGCGGCCGTCCACCCCTGCGCGCGTTCCCCGAACAGCTCGCCCATCACATCGCCCCAGTACCGCACGTGGGCGAGGAAGAGGCTGCACGTCACGCCCAGCTCCGCCGCTCGCCGGTACTGACGGCCGGTCATGAGGCAGCAGTGCTCCAGCCGGGTCCGGTGGTCCTCGCGCGGCACCTCCCGCAACGCCGCTTCGATCGCGTCGAGCACCAGGTCGATCGCGGTGTCGCCCTGGGCGTGCACGGCGATCTGCTCCCCGGTGGCCAGCGCTTCGACGCACAGCGCGCGCACCTGCGCCTGCGTGTAGTTGCAGCAGCCGCGCTTGCCGGCGACGCCGAGCCGCCGCGAGAGCTCGGTGTCCTGGTACGGGAACGACGCCGCGAACGTGCCCACCCACGGCGAGCCGTCCGCCCACAGCTTCACACCGACGTCCCGGAACAGCGGCCCACCGGCCGGTCCGTCCACGTCCGGCCGGTTGGACATCCGGTAGGCCCGCACCCGCACCGCCGGGTGCGCCTGCGCGTGGAAGAGCGGGCGGCTCGACGGGTCGAGCGCCAGTTCGCCGACCGTCGTCACGCCCGCCGCGGCGTAGGCGGCGTACTCGCGGGCGAGCAGCACCGGTGCCTCCTCCGGCGTCACCGCCAGCGGCGCACCGGCCATGATGATCGTCGCCGGGATCTCCTCGGCGCGGCCGGTCGGATCGCCGTTCTTGTCGCGGACGAACCACGAGCCCTCCGGGTCGGGTGTGTCGCGGTTGATGCCGGCTGCCGCCATGGCGAGCGTGTTGCCCCACGCGGAGTGGGCGCTGTTGTGCAGGACGGCCAGCGGGTTGCGCGGTGCGAGGTGGTCCAGGTACTCGCGCGTCGGCTCCGGCAGTTCGGGCCGCAGCAGTTCCTCCCACCCGACCACGGCCAGCGCCTCGCCGGGCTCGGCGGTCGCGACGGCCGCCCGAACCTTGGCAAGTACCTGCTCCGAGGTCGGGCAGACGGGCGCCCGGACGTCGATGACGCCACGACCTCGGAACGACATGCCCAGGCTCGGGTGTCCGTGCGCTTCCACGAACCCGGGCAGCAGCGCGTTCCCGCCGAGGTCGACGATCTCCGTCGCCGGGCCGGCGAGGCCGAGGACCGCCGCCCGCGTCCCCACCGCAGTGATCACGCCGCCTGAGACGGCGACGGCTTCTGCGGTGGGATTCGCCGGGTCCATGGTGACGATCGGTCCGCCGGTGAGGACCAGCTCGTTGTTCACCGCAGCCTCACGCGAGCTCGACCAGGGCGTGGACCGGCAGGTGGTCCGACGGGAACCAGCCGTCCTTGTGGAACGGGTTGATCGCGGCCTTGAGCACCCGCATCCGGTCGTTGGCGAGCAGCCAGTCGATCCGGTCGCCGCCCTCGACCGGCTCCTTGTACCCGCCGAAGGTGCCCCACGCCGGCGTCAGCCGCTCGGCCGCCGTCTCCCAGCCGTCGGCGAGCCCGCCCGAGGTGAGGATCCGGTAGGACTCCGAGTCCCCGGCCCGCGTGTTGAAGTCGCCCGTCAGCAGCACCGGCAGCCCTGCGTCGAAACCGGCGATGCGGTCGCGCACCAGAGCCGCGCTGCGCTGCCGCGAGTTCTCCGACTGGTGGTCGAAGTGCGTGTTGACGTGGATGAACTCGCGACCGGTGCGCAGGTCCCGGAACCGAACCCAGGTGACCATCCGGACCACGGTGTTGCCCCACGTCGCCGACCCGATGACGTTCGGCGTGTCCGAGAGCCAGAAGTGGTCGTAGTCCAGCGGCTCGACGCGGCGGGTGTCGAAGTAGACCGACATGAACTCGCCGCGCCCGCCGCCCTCGCGGCCGAGCCCGATCCAGTCGTAGTGCGCCGGGATGTCGGCGCGGACCTGCTTGACCTGGCTGTAAAGCGCTTCCTGCACGCCGAGCAACGTCGGCGACTCGGCGTTGAGCAGCTCGGCCAGGATCGGGCGGCGCGTGCTCCACGCATCGGGGCTCGGTGGCACGGCCTTGGAGTCGTAGCGGATGTTGAAGCTCATCACGTGCAGCCGCTCGCCCTGGGCGGGGCCGATGAGCGGGCCTTTCGGACGGGCCATCGCGTGCCCGGCGCCGACCACGCCGGCGACACCCGCCAACCCCGCCATGCCGAGCACACCTCGTCTGGTCACCCGAGATCGGGACAACAACGTCTCCCTCCAGTCCTGCGAACTCACCGGCGGAGTCTCGCCGCACCAGCGTGCCCCGCGTTGACGCCGAGGGGAACAGTGTCGGAAAACTCCGGAGCAGCAGGCGGAACTTCGCTACGCTGGTACATATGAGTGAACGGCGCCTTTTGCTGGTCCACGCCCACCCCGACGACGAGTCGACCGGGACCGGCGCCACGATGGCGCGCTACGCGAACGACGGCGCGACGGTGTCCCTGGTGACCTGCACCAGCGGTGAGCTGGGAGAGGTCGTGGCCGACGATCTCGCGCACCTGCGCGGAAATCCCGACGCGCTCGGCGAGTACCGTCGCGGCGAGATCGCCGAGGCGCTGCGCGAGCTGGGCGACATCCGCCACCACTGGCTGGGCGGACCCGGGCGTTTCCGCGACAGCGGCATGGCCGGTGAGGACTCCAACGACTCGGCGGAATGCTTCGCCAAGGCCGACCGCGACGACGTGACCCGCGCGATGGTCGAGATCCTGCGAGCCGAACGCCCGCACGTCGTGATCACCTACGACGAGACCGGCGGTTACGGCCACCCCGACCACATCGCCGCCAACCGCGCGGTCATGCAAGCGCTCGAACCCGCCGCCGACAGCGCCTACCTGCCCGAACTCGGCGAGCCGTGGGACGTGCCGAAGGTGTACTGGACGACGTTGCCGCGCTCGTTCCTCAAGGACGTCGAGGCCGCCGGGGTCGAGGGCTTCGAGCCGTTCACCGTCCCGGACGAGGACATCACCGCCGTGCTCGACGGCCGCGACCACCACGGCAGGAAGCTCGCCGCCCTGCGCACCTACCGCAGCCAGGTCAACCTCGACGACGGCGACTTCTTCGCGAAGATGGTGCTGGACCCGCGCTTCGCGGTCGAGCACTACCTGCTCGTGCGCGGGGAACGCGGTCCCGGTTCCGGGCCGTACAACTGGGAGAACGACCTCTTCGCCGGTCTGGACTGACCCGGCTGCACCGTTCGCCCCACCTGTCATCGGCGGACGGCCGAAGTTCACCCACGGGTAGTGGACTGCGGATAACCTCCCGGCGTTGATCACCCCGATCCGCCGGGAGGTTATCCGTGCGCCGCATCGTCCCCCTGTTAGCCATGTCGCTGGCCCTGCTGGCCGGTGCGCTACCGGCTTCGGCCGCCGCGCCGGACGCCGTCACCCCGCTGCCGCAGGCGCACGCGCACAACGACTACGAGCACGACCGCCCGCTCCTCGACGCCCTCGACCGCGGGTTCACCAGCGCCGAAGCCGACATCCACCTCGTCGACGGCGCGCTGCTGGTCGCCCACGACCGCCCGGACACCACCCCCGAGCGCAACCTCCAGGCGCTCTACCTCGACCCGCTGCGCGACCTGGTGAAGGCCAACGGCGGATCGGTCTTCCCCGGCTACGACGGCGAGTTCCAGCTCCTGATCGACATCAAGGCCGACGGTGCGGCGGCGTACGAGCTGCTGGACAAGATCGTGCGAGACCCGGCGTACGCGGGCGTTTTCACCCACTACGCCGGAGGCGAGGTCAAGCCGGGGCCGGTGACGATCGTGCTCTCAGGCGACCGCCCGCGCGACGTCATGGAAGGCCAGGACGACCGCTACGCCTTCTACGACGGCCGCATCAACGCCGACGGCGACCTCGGCATCGGCGCGGACGCCAAGCTCGTGCCGCTGGTCTCGCAGAACTGGACCAACGAGTTCTCCTGGATCGGCATCGGCGGCATGCCCGAGGACCAGCGCGCGAAGCTGCACAAGATCGTCGACGACGCGCACGCCGCGGGTCAGCGCGTGCGTTTCTGGGCGACTCCCGACGTGCCGCTGCCCAACCGCGAAGCGGTGTGGCGCGAACTCGTCGACGCCGGCGTCGACCACATCAACACCGACGACCTCGACGGTCTGGCGAAGTTTCTCAAGAAGAACTAAGGCGGCCGAGGAACGCCGCCCACGCCTCGGGCGTGAACGCCAACGCTGCGCCGTCCGGGTCCTTGGAGTCCCGGACGGCGACAGCCGCCCTGACGAAGGCGACCTCGACGCAACTCCCATTGCCGCCGCCGCCACTGCGGCTGCTCTTTCGCCACTGGGCACCAGCGAGGTCCATGCCGCCCATCCCTTCATGGCTAGATGCCGCCAGCCAGCCTATGGATCAGCGTGGCTGAGTCGCTGCCGTTCAACGCTTCCGCACGCAGACGTTCGAACGCCAGAGTAGCTATGGCGATCGAGTGGTCCTTCTCCACGTGCATCGAACCAACGGCGTGCTCGATGAACAGAATGTCAGGTTCATCAGGGTGTGGGTAGCTCAGCAGTGAGAACGAGCCTTCCAGGCCGCTGTGGGCACCCGAACCGTTGGCCACCACCTGCAGCGTGACGTTAGGCAGCTCCATCAGCTCCAGCAGTTTCGAGAGCTGCCGTCGCATGACTTCGGCGCCCCCGATGGATCTCGTCAACACGCTCTCCTCGACGATGCCCGTGAAGCTCAACGGGCGATCATCATCGAGCAGGCGGCGTCGGCGCAGCATCCTGGCAGCAACGGCATTGTCGATCTCGTTCGGAGGAAGGGCTTTGCTGGCTTCGAACAGTGCCCGTGAGTAGTCCTCGACCTGGAGCAGTCCAGGTACGAAAGAGAGTTGCCACTCCCGTACCGATACCGCGTCCTCCTCCAGGTCGAAGTAACCTCTGTTCTTGATCCCATACGCGTGCCACCAGGGCTTCTCCTTGGCCGCGCGGGCCAGTTCGAGCAGGTCCTCGTCGTAGGTGTCGTAGAGGTCCATCATCGAGCGCACTTCGTGCACCGACGTGGCCACCTCCCCGGTTTCCTTGCGGCTCAGGGCACTGGCGGACATGTCCAGCCCGGTCGCCGCCTGCTCCTGCGTCATCCCGGCGGCTTCGCGGAGCTGGCGGATGCGGCGCGCCAGGCGACGGCGCCGGAACGGGATGGTCGTCGTGACCACGGGACCGACCTCCGATCAACGGTGATCGTCCAATGATCCACGCGGGAAACCAGGATCGGGATTCCCGATTCCGGTATTCCCGATCGGACCGTTCCCGCTTCTGGGTTCCCGTGTGGACACTCGCCGGTACCGCTACCGATTCCATGGAGGTTTTGCCGATGACACCGCGAATCTTCGGACTGGCGTGGCCGGACGAGGATGGCGAACCCGACGCCGACAACGTGTGCATGTGGGGCATGGAGCTGCCCGAGAACGCCGTCCTGTACTGGCAGGACGACAACGGGCGCAGCCAGTTCGCCGTTTTCGAGTCCGTCGAGAGGGCGGCCGCCCGCTACGGCCGCGCCTTCAACCTGGTTCTGCACCGCCCCTGACGGCACGCGACCCGAGGGGTGTTGCCGCTACCGGCGTCACCCCTCGGCGACGTGCGTCCGCTGCCGGTGCTTGAGCGTGTAGGCGTGGACGAGCTGCGTCTGCGCCTTGTCGAAGTAGTCCTCCAGCCGCGCGACCGCGGTCTCCAGCTCGCCGTCCGCGATCAGGTCGGCGATGTCTCGGTTCAGCTCCAGGTACGGCTCGTAGAACTCGCGGGGGTGCTCCATGATGTGGAACGCCAGCCGCAGTTCCGCGAGCAGCTGGTCCATCGTCTCGTTGAGGCGCATGCTGCCTTCCAGTGCCGCCAGGGCGCGGTGGAAGTGCATGTTCGCGGTGCCGACGTCCTTCCAGTGCTGCCGCCGGGACGCCCGCTCGCCCTCGGCGACCGCCGCGTCGATGTCGGCGACGAGTTCCTCCAGCGCGTTCGAGGCGCGGCGGACGGCGCCAACCTCCAGGATGCGTCGCGAGCGGTAGAGGTCCTCGACGTCTTCGACAGACGGTATCCGGACGAACACCCCGCGGTTGAACTCGTGCACCAGCAGCCTCTCGTGCACCAGCAGCCGGAACGCCTCGCGCAGCGTGTTGCGCGAGACCGCCAGTGCCTCAGCGGCGCCCTTCTCCGAGAGCTGGGTGCCGGGTTCGAGCATCCCCTCGATGATCCGCTGCCGCAGCACTCCGGCCACCTGCTCGGCTGCGCTCGTCCGGTCCAGCAGTCCGCGGTCGGCGGCGAGCAGGTCGGTCCACTGGTTGGTGGCGGTCATCGAGCTCCCTGGCGGTCGGTCCCTCCGTGGCAGTTTAACGAGAAAGATTCGGCAGGGGTATTGCAGGATTGTTCAACAATTCCCTATGTTTGCCGGAACCGCGGCGGGAGGTAGGCCAGAGCATCGACGACGGTGCTCGCTGATGAGGGAGCGGAGTTCCATGGCCGAAGACGCAACTGCAATGCAAAGATCCGGCCGTGCCGGCCGCAGCGCCCTGCTGGGCGCGGTGTTCCTGATGGCAACCAGCGCCATCGGTCCGGGGTTCATCACCCAGACCACGCAGTTCACGGTGCAGCTCGGCGCTGCCTTCGCCTTCGCGATCCTGCTGTCGATCGTGATCGACATCGCCGTCCAGCTCAACGTCTGGCGGGTCATCGGCGTCTCCGGCAAGCGAGCCCAGGACCTCGGCAACAGCGTGCTGCCGGGCCTCGGCTACGTGATGGCCGCGCTCGTGATCTTCGGCGGGCTGGTGTTCAACATCGGCAACGTCTCGGGGACCTCGCTCGGGCTGGACGCCCTGTTCGGGCTGGACGTCAAGATCGGCGGCACGATCTCCGCGCTGATCGCCATCGCCATCTTCCTGAGCAGGCGCGCCGGGATCGCGATGGACCGCATCGTGGTCTTCCTCGGTGTGCTGATGATCGGGCTGACGCTCTACGTCGCGATCATCTCCAAGCCCCCGGTCGGCGAGGCGCTGCGCCAGACCGTGTGGCCGGACCGGATCGACTTCCTGTCGATCACCACGCTGATCGGCGGCACGGTCGGCGGCTACATCACCTACGCGGGTGCCCACCGGCTGGTCGACGCCGGGGTGACCGGGCCCGAGCGCGTCAAGTCGGTCAGCCGGAGTTCGGTCCTGTCCTTGCTGGTCACCGGTGTCATGCGGGTGGTCCTGTTCCTGGCGGTGCTCGGCGTGGTCGCGGGCGGTGTCGCCCTTTCGGGTGGAAACCCGACGGCGTCGGCGTTCCAGCACGCCGCGGGCGAGGCCGGACTGCGCCTGTTCGGCATCATCCTGTGGGCCGCCAGCATCACCTCCGTCATCGGCGCCGCCTACACCTCGGTGTCGTTCCTGGTGACGTTCTCGCCGCGGCTGGAGCGCATCCGCAACTGGCTGGTCGTGGCGTTCGTGGCGATCTCGACCGCGGTGTTCCTGCTGCTGGACCAGGCGCCGGTGACGCTGCTGGTGCTGGCGGGCGCGCTCAACGGCCTGATCCTGCCCGTCGGGTTCGGCGTCCTGCTGTGGGTGGCGATCCGCCGCCAGGACCTCCTGGGCGGATACCGCTACCCGCGCTGGCTGCTGGCGATCGGCGTGGTCGCGTGGCTGCTCACGGTGTACCTAGGGGTGAACTCGCTCGGCGGCATCGCCGCTCTGTGGAAGTGAGGAGGACGACCGGTGGATCTCAACTCGGACCTGGCAGAGGGCTTCGGCCGGTGGGAGCTCGGTGACGACGAGGCTCTGCTCGGCATCGTCACCAGCGCCAACGTCGCGTGCGGCTACCACGCCGGAGACGCCACGGTCATCCGCGGCGCGTGCGAGCACGCCGCCGCGCGGGGCGTGGCCGTCGGCGCGCAGGTCGGCTACAACGACCTGGCCGGTTTCGGGCGGCGGTTCATCGACATCGCGCCGCGCGAGCTGACCAACGACGTGATCTACCAGATCGGTGCGCTGCGGGCGCTGGCGCGCACGGCGGGCACCGAGGTCACCTACGTCAAGCCGCACGGCGCGCTCTACAACGCGATCGTGCACCACCGCGAGCAGGCGGCGGCCGTCGTCGATGCGGTGCGCGACTACGACCCCGACCTGGTGGTTCTCGGCCTGCCCGGATCGGCGTGGCTGGAACTGGCGGAGAAGGCGGGGTTGCGGACGTTCCGCGAGGCGTTCGCCGACCGCGCCTACACCCCGGAGGCGACGCTGGTGTCGCGCCGGGAACCGGGCGCGGTGCTGCACGACGCGGAGGCCATCGCCGAGCGGTGCGTGCGCATCGCGCGCGGCGAACCCATCGAAGCCGTCGACGGAACGCTGATCACCGTGCAGGCCGACTCGATCTGCGTGCACGGCGACAGCCCCGGCGCGGTGCGGACGGCGGAGGCGGTGCGCGACCGGCTCACCGCCGAGGGAGTGCGGCTGGCGGCGTTCGTCGCGCCGCGGGGCGGGTGATCGGTGATGCGGGTGCTGCGCTGCGCCGACTCGGGACTGCTCGTCGAGCTCGACGACCTCGACGCGGTCCAGGCGCTCTACGCCGCGTTGTCGTCGTCGCTGCCGGAGGGTGTCACCGACCTGGTGCCCGCGGCTCGGACGTTGCTGCTGAGGCTGGACCCCACGCGGGCCGACCCGGCCGAGGTCGAGCGCGCGGTCCGCTCGACGCGTCCGGGGCGCAACCCGCGGCGAAGCGGGGGGCTGGTGCGCGTGCCGGTCGTCTACGACGGTGAGGACCTGGCCGAGGTCGCGAAGCTGACCGGGCTGTCCGAACGCGAGGTAGTGCAGGAGCACACGTCGTCGGAGTGGACCGTCGCGTTCGGCGGCTTCGCCCCGGGCTTCGGGTACCTCTCGGGTGGCTCGCCGAAGCTGGAGGTGCCCAGGCGGTCCGAGTCCCGGACGCGCGTACCTGTCGGATCGGTGGGGCTGGCGGGCGAGTTCAGCGGCATCTACCCGCGCGAGTCGCCCGGCGGATGGCAGCTGATCGGGCGTACCGACCTGGAGATCTGGCGGGTCGACCGAGACCCGCCCGCACTGCTGCGACCCGGAGTGCGGGTGCGGTTCGAGGAGGTCGGGTAGACCGTGCTGGAAGTGTTGGAAACCGGTCCGCTGGCCACGGTCCAGGACCTCGGCAGGCCCGGGCTCGCCGACATCGGCGTCGGCGTGTCGGGTGCGGCCGACCGGGGTTCGCTGCGGCTGGCGAACCGGCTGCTGGGCAACGACGAGGGTGCGGCGGCGATCGAGGTCACCTTCGGCGGCCTGGCGGTGCGGGCGGGGCGTGACCTGACCATCGCCGTCACGGGCGCGCCGTGCCCGGTCACCGTGGACGGACGAGGGGAGGGGGCCAACGCGGTGCTGCGGGTTGCGGCGGGCGAGGAGGTGCGGCTCGGCGCGCCGCCGTGCGGTCTGCGCAGCTACCTGGCGGTTCGCGGCGGGATCGACGTCGAACCGGTGCTGGGATCGCGGTCGACCGACGTCATGGCTGGCATCGGACCCGCGGCGCTGCGGGTCGGCGACACGCTGCCGGTCGGGCCGGCGCCCGCGGCGTTCCCGGTCGTCGACCTCGCGCCGGTCGCCCCGCCACCGGAGGATCTGGTGCTCGACGTCGTGCCGGGGCCACGCGAGGACTGGTTCACCGGCGAAGCGCTCGAGGTGCTGCTGACCTCGGTCTACGAGGTCACGACGGAGAGCAACCGGGTCGGCATGCGGCTGGACGGTCCCGCGCTGACCCGCAGCAGGAGTGATGAGCTGCCGAGCGAGGGCATGGTCGCCGGTGCCTTGCAGGTGCCGCCGGCGAGCAAGCCGACGCTGTTCCTCGCCGACCACCCCGTCACCGGCGGGTATCCCGTCATCGCGGTGGTGACCTCGGCGGACGTCGACAGGGCGGCGCAGGCCAGGCCCGGACAACGCGTCCGGTTCCGCCGCGCCCAGGACAGGAGTGCGAAGCGATGAACGGTTCTTCCGAGTTCCTTCCCCACGTCCACGCTGCCTACGGCCCGGCCGCTGCCTCACCCAGCGCCGCTGGTGCTGTCGAGGGCAGTGCGGCGGCCGGCTGGGACGCGGAGGTTGCGAGCGCTGGCGCGGCCGGTGCCGCTGCGCGTGAAGCTTCTGTACCCACCTCCGCCATGTCACCCACCGCCGCCCGTGCGGCATTCCGCGCGGGCCTGCGAGTCCCCACCTCCGGTTACAGCGCGGGGTGGACGCAGGCGAACCTGATCGCGCTCCCGCGCGACTACGCCTACGACTTCCTGCTGTTCGCACAACGCAACCCGAAGTCGTGCCCGGTGCTGGACGTGACCGAGCCCGGCGAGACCAGCGCGTCGATCTTCGGCGGCGACCTGCGCACCGACCTGCCCGCCTACCGCGTCTACCGCGATGGCGAGCTGGCCGAGGATGTCGGCGACGTGACCGGGCTCTGGCGCGACGACCTCGTGTCGTTCCTCGTCGGATGCAGCTTCACCTTCGAAGCCGCGCTGCTGGAGGCGGGCGTGCCGGTGCGGCACATCGAGACCGGCGGCAACGTGCCGATGTACCGGACGAACCGCGACTGCCGGCCTGCGGGCAGGATGTCCGGTCCGCTGGTCGTGTCCATGCGTCCGGTGCCCGCGTCGATGGTCGCGACGGCCGTGCGGATCACGTCCCGCTACCCGGCCGTCCACGGTGCACCGGTGCACATCGGGGAGCCCGCGGACCTGGGGATCAGCGACATCGACAGCCCGGACTTCGGCGAGCCGGTGGAGATCCGGCCCGGTGAGATCCCGGTGTTCTGGGCCTGCGGCGTGACCCCGCAGGCGGCGGTGATGCACTCCAGGCCGCCCTTCGCCATCGGCCACGCGCCGGGCCACATGGTCATCACCGACGCCCGCGACAGCGAGTTCCTGGTGCCCTGAGCGGGTTCCGCCCAGGTACGCGGGTCTCGTCAGCGCTGCGCTGTTCCGTTCGCAACCCGGCTCGGGAACAGGACGATCCCCACCCGAGGAGAAGGGTGGGGATCAGCGTCCGGATCGATGCGCCCGGTCGCCTCTCGGCGAATGGCGCGACGCGGCTCCAGCCGGACGGTGTTCCGCGAAGGCGAATAGTTGCGGCCCGGGGGACACGGGGCGCATCGACCAGTCCCTCCAACGTCACGAAGGCCCCGTGCCCTTCCGCCTCCGATGGTGAGCTGCGCCACCGGTTCTGCCGTGCGCCGTCAGGCCGCCTGTCTGCCCGCCTGCCCCGCCTCGGGCACCCGGGGAGCGGGACATCGCCAGGGTCCGTATCAACATCACCCGTTCGAGTTGTCCGACACAGGTGCGCAAGCGGTGCTTGACTACCCGTGATCCGCCCCGCCCGCCTCTAGCGTCACCGCCATGGACTTTCGCGATGAAGTACGAGTGGGCAAGCACACCTACGGCGTCAACGCCATGAGCCAGTCGGCCGACGACGACCAACCGGCGTCGGTGGCCGTCGAGTTCACCGGTGCCGACCAGGACGGCACGGTCGTCGCCGAGGGCAACCTCCTGGTGGCGGTGGGCGGACTCGCCGACACGGCTGCCTTCCTGGGGCGGACCCTGGAGGGCCTGGCCACTCTGCACGGCAAGCCGAAACGCGCACCCCGAGGCCGTTCGGCGCGAGCGCCCAACGCGGGCCAACCGTGGACGGAGCAGGAAAACCAACGCCTCCGGACCACCTGGATGCACAACGGCAGCGGAGCCAGCTCCGGCGGCGAGCTGACGGGCGACCTCGCAGCCGAACTCGGCCGCACCCGGAGCGCCATCCGGGCGCAGCTCGCAAGGCTGGAGTGCGACCCCGACGTGCCCGGTCGCGCCTTGGTGCTCGGCGCGACACCGGACCCGGCCCTCGACGACGGTCACGCGACCCCGGGTGGCTCCTCCAGCGCCGGCGGCCACGCCACTGACGGCGAACCAACCGCTGCTGGTGGCCGCTCCGCCGTTGGCATCCCCTCGGTCCCCGCCCCCTCGGTCCCCGCCCCTTCGGGCACCGGCTCGGGCAGTCCTTCCCCCGCTGCCCGCGCCGGTACCTCCGTGTCGGATACGGCAACGCCCGCGACGGCCGACGCCGCATCAGTCCCGGTCACAGCGCCGGACACCTGAACGCGAGTCGGTCGGCAACCACCTGTACGGGCGGCCGATGGGCGGATTTCCGCAATCGGCTATTGGGAATTCGTGCGCTGAACACAATTCTTCCGCAAAGGCGAATGGCAGGATTGCGGCACACCGAAAGGAGGGTTTGGATCTTCCGCATTTTCAGAACGGAAATGTGCGGCGAGGCACATGGTTGTTGATGACCGGATGAAAGGCGGTATGGTTTGGCGTCAGAAGGGGAGTAGTCCTCAATTTCGCGGTCGACACACTGGTTCCGGCGTTACCTGGAACCCGGTCGCGGAGCCTCGGTTCCGGGGTGGGCGAGACCTTCGGATCCGGCAGCCGTAGCCGGGCCGAAGGCTGCGCGCTTCCGGTCCGGCCGTGACCGAGAGGTGGCCAGAGGAATGTTGACCGGTTTCGCGGTGAGTTCCGCTGCGATATTCGTGGCCGAGCTGGGCGACAAGTCCCAGTTGATGGCGATGACCTTCGCGACCCGGTACCGGGCGTGGCAGGTCCTGCTCGGCATCACACTGGCGACCACCGTCGTGCACGCGGTCTCGGTCCTGCTCGGATTCGGCATGGGCAGCGCGCTGCCCACCGACTGGATCGGGTTGGTCGCGGGCTTGGCGTTCCTCGGCTTCGCCGCGTGGACCCTGCGCGGAGACCACCTCACCGAGAAGGAGAAGGGCAAGGCCGGGCGCCTGGCCGGCTCCGCGGTGCTGGCCGTGACCGTGGCGTTCTTCATCGCCGAGCTCGGCGACAAGACGATGCTCGCCACCGTCACGCTGGCTGCGCAGCACGACTGGCTCGGCACGTGGATCGGCTCGACCCTCGGCATGGTCCTGGCGGACGCGCTCGCGATCGGCGTCGGCCTGCTGCTGGGGAAGCACCTGCCCGAACGGCTCATCCGCTACGGCGCGGCGACGCTGTTCGCGGTGTTCGGCGCCTTGCTCACCGTCGACGCCCTGCTCGACCTGCTCTGATCTGCTCGACCGGAACGGATGTCACCCGCTCCGGCCGGTTCGCCCGGGTCGGTGTCACCGCTCCGGCCGGCTCGATCGGGCTGTCCTCGCTCGCACCGGCTCGGCCGAAATGGTGTCACCGCTCCCATCTGGGTCGACTCTCCTTTGGATTTCCGCGTCGCGAATAAGCGTCGCCCGTATCTAGCCGGCGAGGTTTCGCCGTTCCGAAAATCTGGTTTTGCTAATCGGCGCCGTGGTTGATCGAGTGCGCGAAAGGGAGTGATGAACATGTGGAGTTCAGCCTGAGTAATATTGGCGCGCGGGGACCGGGAACAGCTCATGCTGTACCCGATGTTGGCGGCAAGAGCGCGGCACGAACCTCAGGGCCGGGGCCTCGTGGGGACACGGGAGTTCCTCGAACACCGTGACGCGATGAGAAGGGCGGGCGCTTCCTCGGGTGGCGCGGTTGAGAAACTTCGCAGGTGAACGCGATCCCTCTGTGCCCGTGTGGACTCGGCGAGCCGCTCGCCGACTGCTGCGCGCCGCTGCACGCCGACAAGCGTCGAGCGGCCACGGCCGAACAACTCATGCGCTCGCGGTACTCGGCCTTCGCCGTCGGCGACGTCGCGTACCTGCTGAACACCTGGTGTCCCTCGACCCGCCCGGCAGACCTCGACCTCGATCCCGAGCAGCGCTGGATCCGCCTCGACATCCTCGATCGCGTCGGAGGCGGACCGTTCGACGAGGAGGGCACCGTGCACTTCCGGGCGCACTACCGGCTGCACGGTCAAGTTGGGTCACTCACCGAGAACAGCCGTTTCAAGCGCACCGGCAAGACCTGGTACTACGTCGACGGCGACCACGACTGACCCTCGGTCAGCCCGTGGCGAGGATCTGCTCACGGCGCCGGTGCCGCCTGGCGCGGGCTTTGGTCTCGATGCCCTCTGTGTCGTGCACGCTCATGCAACATGTGCAAGTCAGCTGTTAACGTCGCGCGCGCAGTGTTGCTGTCGTCCGGGACGAGGGGCCGATGTCGAAGACCGTCGCCAAGGCTGTGCAGGTGCTCGACACCGTCGCCGAAGGGCCGCGAACCGTTTCGGAGCTGGCACGCGGGCTTGGTGTGCACGCGTCCACAGCGCTGCGGATGCTGCAACCGATGCTCGACGCCGGGCTGCTCGCGCGCGGTTCCGACGGGCGGTACCGCCTCGGGCTTCGACTCGCGGAGCTGGGGCAGCAGGTGCTGGAGGGCATCGACCTGCGGTCGATCGCGCGCCCGCACCTGATCGCGCTCGCCGAGGCGACTCGGGCGACCGTGCACCTCTCGCAGCTCGTCGACGACCGGATCGTCTACGTCGACAAGATCGAGGGTGCGGCAACGATCCGTACGTACTCGCGGATCGGGCGGTCGGTGCCGTTGCACACCGCGGCGGCGAGCAAGGTGATCATGGCCGCCTTGTCACCGGAGCGCCGCAAGCGGCTGCTCGCCGGGCACGAGTTCACCCGCTACACCGAGCACACGATCACCGATCCGGATCAGCTCGACGAGTGCTTGGCCGAAGTCGCTCGCCGTGGTTACGCCACCGACGAGGCGGAGTTCGAGCCGCTGGTGCACTGCGTCGGCGTCGGGGTCCCGGACATCAGCGGCCGAGTCGGCGCGGCGGTGTCGCTCACGACGGTTCGTGCGTCCCGCGACTCGGGCGAACTCCGGCGACTCGCACCGCACGTGCGCAACACCGCGATGGCGATCGCCGCGGACCTGGGCCACCAGCCGTCTTGACGGAACCCGGAGCGACTGTCGGCTCTGGCAGACGACCAACGACCAACGGCAGACAACCGACGGCAGGCGAGTGACGAGCGGCCTCCGGAGTCCGGCGGTCGTTGGTCGGAGGGTGACGGCCGGAGGGGCATGGCTGGAGGGCGGAGGGGCGCGGGCGCGGAGGACGGCCGACGACCGGCAGGTGTGGTTGGCGGCGTACGCCCGTTCCGGGATTCCGCGCGGTACCGCCTCGCTTCCGGTGGGAGGCTGTCCGAAGCTGATCGCTCCTCCAACCGAGGGAGCCACGGGTTGATCAGCTCGGCGGGGCAACCCGTGACCGGCGCCGACGGTTTTCGTTACTAGGGTGTCTCGCCGACGTCCGGGTGCGCCGCCGATGCACGTGGGTGTGAGCCCATGCGTGCGGGTACAGCACCCGGGCCCTGGACCGCGCAGGGCCCGGGTGGGGTCGTGCAGGGCCTGGACGGGGTGGAGACCGAGGACACCCTGAGACCGCGGCGGACGAGGAGGATCGCGATGGCCTGGATGATCTACGGCGCGAACGGCTACACGGGGCGGCTCGTCGCGGAGCTCGCGCTCAGGCGTGGGGAGCGCCCCGTGCTCGCTGGCCGCGACGCGGAGAAGATCGCCGCGTTCGCCACTCCCCGCGGCCTGCCGTATCGGACGTTCGATCTGAGCGACCCCGATGCCGTTGACGCCGGGTTGCGTGACATCGAGGTGGTGGCGCACTGCGCCGGTCCCTTCTCCGCGACCTCCGCGCCGGTGGTCGAAGGGTGCCTGCGCGGTGGCGTCCACTACGTCGACATCACCGGTGAGATCGACGTGTTCGAAGCCGTGTTCGCCAGGGACGAAGACGCCCGGCGCGCGGGTGTCGTGCTGTTGCCGGGCGCGGGCTTCGACGTCGTGCCGACCGACTGCCTCGCGGCCATGGTCGCCGCGGCGCTGCCCGAGGCCACGCAGCTCGACCTGGCGTTCCAGGCCGGCGGCGGCATCAGCCGCGGCACGCTGAAGAGCGCGCTCGAAGGCGCCGCGATGGGTGGCAAGGCCCGCATCGAGGGGGAGATCCGCACCGTGCCGATGGGATGGCGCAGCCGCGAGGTGCCCTTCCCGTCCGCGCAGCGGCGCGTGACGTCGCTGCCGTGGGGCGATGTGAGCAGCGCGTACCGCAGCACGGGCATTCCGAACATCACCACCTTCGCCCACCTGCCCGGACTGGACCGGGCGGGCAAGTGGTCCGGGCTGGGGCAGCGGGTCCTCGGTCAGTCGATCGTGCAGCGACTCGGCAAAGCCGCGATCGACACGTTCGTCAGCGGTCCCGGGCCCCGCAGGCGAGCCGGAAGCTGGAGCGAGGTGTTCGCCGAGGCGACCGACGCCTCCGGGCGCAGCGCCTCGGCGGCGCTGATCACCCCGAACACCTACGACTTCACCGCGGACTCCGTGTTGCGCGTGATCAGCGGCCTGCAGGCAGGCGAGGTCGCGGCGGGTGCGCACACGCCGTCCACCGCCTTCGGCGCGGACTTCGTGCGCCGTCTGCACGCCACCAAGGTCATCGAACCGGCCCGGTGAGCAGCCGCAACCGGCCCTCGGGTCCGGTGGGGCTGCGCAGGAACTCCAGGTACGGGCCGCTCTTCAGCTGGAGACCGGCGTAGTCGTCCTCGTCGTGGGTCACCGGTTGCCCGGTCACCGACGACCAGATTCCCACCTGTGCGTGCGGGTCGGCGCAGTCGATCACGATCGCCGCGAGCGGCCCGGTGTCGTGGTAGACCTCGCGAGGTTCGAGCACGCACAGCTCGTTGCCCTCGGGATCGGACATCACGACCCACGGCACGGTGTCGCCCTGACCGATGTCGGCGAACCCCGCGCCCGCGTTGAACAGGCGCTCGACGGTCTTGCGCTGGTCGTGGTGGTCCTCGCTGCGCAGGTCGAGGTGGATGCCGTTCTTGCTTGCCTTCGGTGTGGCCGGGGACGTGAAGCGCAACGCGACACCCGGTCCGTCGGGCCAGACGATCGACCCTTCAGCGCGCCAGCCCAGGGCAGCGGCCCACCAGCGCGCGAGGCCCTCGGCATCGTCTGCGGAGAACTCCACGGAGACCATGACGGAGAAAGTACGAGCGATCGGCCGACTCCGCTGGCGGAGGGGGATTGGAGAGGAACACCGAGGGGGCGGGGCTGGGACGGCAGCTTGCCGGAGGCAGTTCGGGGAGATAGCGCGGTGGGTCGGCTTGGCAAGACGGGGAAGGGTGTCCGGCGGGGTGTGTCGGGGCCTCCGGGGGCGCTGGGCGCTTTGACTTCGGAAGTGTGAATGCTCGGAAGTTCGTGACTCCGGGTATGCGAGCGTTAGGCGGGGCGTGGTGGATTTCGTCCGTTGGTACGGGGATTCGGCGAGTTGCCGACACGGAGCGCTAGTCGTCCTGCAGCATCACGGGGACCGTTCGGCGGAGACCGGTCCCGGCCGGTGTCCGTCAGCGGGCGGCGGCTGAACCCGTCCGGACGGGACCGGGGATGGAGGGAGAGGAAACGTGGACACCAAGAAGGTCGTCACGCTCGCCGCGATCGGGGTGGCGCTGTACTTCGTCATCTCCGACCCGCAGGGGTCGGCCGGGGCGGTGGAGAACGCCATGCTGTGGTTGCAGGGTGTGGCGCAGTCGCTGATCGCCTTCCTGCGCAACCTCTTCCAGTGAGAGCGAGCAGGCTTGAGCGAGGCTCGTTCAGTGAGGCCGGGCTTCCAGTGAGAAGCGGGCTCGTCCGGCGACTCGCCAGTTCGGCTGGCGAGGGCGGGAAGCGGGCTGGCTGGTCCGGGGTGGCTGCGGTCAAAGCGGTTGCGCGCCGGCGCGGGGGCGGATGAAGCTGGGCGGCATGCTGATCCGCGATGCCTCCGAGGGTGACTGGGCCGCTGTCTGGCCGTTCATGCGAGAGATCGTCGCCGCGGGGGAGACGTTCTCGTGGGATCGCGACATCGACGAGGCGCGGGCGCGGCAGCGTTGGTTCCCGGCCCCGCCCGGCCGGACCGTCGTCGCGGTCGACGACGGCGGGAACGTGGTCGGGACGGCCGTATCGGGACCGAACCACGAAGGTCCCGCCTCGCACGTCGCCACGGCGAGCTTCATGGTCGCGCCGGGGCACGCCGGTCGTGGCGCGGGCCGCGCGCTGGGGCGCCACGTCCTGGACCAGGCGAAGGCGGACGGGTTCCGCGCCATGCAGTTCAACGCGGTGGTCGAGACGAACACCCGCGCGGTGGCGCTGTGGCGTTCGCTCGGGATGGAGATCGCCGCTACCCTCCCGGAGGCGTTCAACCACCCGCAGCACGGGTATGTCGGCCTCCACGTGATGTACCAGCGGTTCTGAGGAAGGGCTGCTGCCGCCGCTGGTCCCTGACGGCTCGACTCGACGGCGTCACCCCCGGCGGTGCCACCTGAACGGTGGTGTCCCGAGGGCATCGCCTGGCAGCGGTGTCCCCGACGGCGTCACCGGACGGAGGCGCCGACCGTCCGGCGCGACCCCTCCAGACAGACGCCGCCGGCACCTACCGGCGGAGGTCCGCCAGGAGGGACGGGAGCAGGGTTTCCTCCTCCACCGCGCGGCCGGACGTGGCCATGAGGTCCGCCAGGGCCGGGTCCCACGGGGTTTCCACCGGAGCCCCGATCAGGGAGGGCAGGTCGATGCGGTCGCGGGCCGCTTCGTCGAGTGCCCGGCGGTAGTCAGCCGCCGTCATGCGCCACGGCTCAACGCCGAGCTGGGCCCGCAGGGCCCCGGCGACTCGCACGCCCGGCCAGTCGAAGTCGCCGTGGTAGCGCAGGGTGGCTCCGTCGTCGGAGAGGCGTCGCAGCAGTTCGAGCCCGACCGTCGTCGGCTGACCGGACAGGCAGACGAGCGGGTGCCCGATGTCTTCCCGCAGCGCCGCCTCCAGGACGCGGGGGTTTTCGCACACCGTGATCGTCGTGCCGGGCTCGACGAGCTGGGCGGGTGCCGCCTGGAGGTCGAGGTGGGTGAGGTGCGCCGGCAGCCGCGCCGCGGTGCGCTGGAGCACCGAACGCGACCAGTCGTCCGTGCCGGCGAGAGGCAGCGACCAGCACAGCACCGTCGCAGAGACGCCGTCGGGGGCGACGCCGCAGCGTTCCCACAGCGCGCGGCGTTCGCGCTCGTTGCCGGGTGCCGCGACGTCGTGGGCGAGCGCGGCGGCCCGCAGGACGACGCGGCTCAGCGTCGTGCCGCTGTCGAGCCCGTGCGCGTCACCGGCGCGGGCCGCCAGATCCGCGCGGGACGTCCACGCGACGGGGGAGCGGTCGAGCGCCAACTCCGCCAGCACTGCGGCGGCACGCCGCACGACGACGTCGATCTCGTCCTCGGGCACGCGCCCGTACTGGTGGAGCCACCGGGCCCACTCGTCCGCCCACGGCGCGTCGCCCAGCGAGTGCTCGGCCAGCGCCGCGCGCACCGCGGCACGCGGCTCGTCCGCGACCGAGGACGTCGAGGGCACCGAGGACGTGCTCGACACCGGCCTGCCGTGCAGGATCTCCAGCACCTCGGCCAGCCCGACGCCGAGGCCCGCTCCGCGGACCCGCTCGTCCAGAGTGGACACCTTGATCCGGGTGCCGTAGCCGAGCATCGGGCGGCCGAGCAGTTCGCCGACCGCGGTCTGCGTCTCCTCGTCGGGCAGTTCGAGCCGGAAGGTCGACGGCTGCTCCGGTGACTCCAGGACCTCGCGGGCCTTCTCCCACAACCCGCGCAACGGTTCCACGTCCCACTTCGCGCGGACGTCGTCGGCGTCAGCCATCCGCGCGCTCCAAGCCCCGGCCGTCCCAGGTGGTGTGGGTGCAGGCGATCCCGTGCCCGCTGCGCGGTCGCAGCACGTCGTAGATGTGCATCTTCGGGATCTTCGGCGAGACGCCCCAGCCGCTCGGCCAGGTGATCAGCCAGTCCATGTCCAGGTCCACCAGCAGCCCCAGCATCCGCGCGATCGTCGGGTCGTCGAGCCGCTCGAACGCCTCGTCCAGCAGGACCAGCCGCAGCGGCCCGCCGCCACCGGCCGAGACGCTGACCGCGTCGTAGAAGGCCGCCGCGGCGGCGAACAGCGTCACGTAGGAGATCAGCCGCGTCTCACCCGACGAAAGCTGGCGCAGGCGCCGCACTCGGGGCTTGCCCTCGGGTCCGGTGTCGCGGACCCGGACGGTGAAGGCGAACCACGACCGGTAGTCCAGCGCCCGGGACAGGATCTCGGCGTAGCCGCCGGAGGTGCTGTCGCGCTCCGACTCGATCAGGTCGGTGAACACCCGGCGCAGCAGCGTGTCCTGGTCGTCGCTGCGGTCGGCGAACGGCGTGCGCACCAGCTCGATCGCCTGCCTGATGTCGTCGCCCAACGCCGCAGACGGCTGCCATTCCAGCTGCACGTGCACGCCCTGGCTGGAGCGGGCGCCGTCGAGCACCTCGTTCATCCGCTTGCAGAGGTCCTCGGCGACGGTGATCTGCCCGCGCAGCCGTTCGGCCAGGTCCCGGATGAGGTAGTCGGCGAAGATCGACTGGTAGCGCTCGTTGAGGTAGCCGCGCTGCTCGCCGAGGCGCTCGCTGACCCGCCGCGCCGCGTCGGCGACGGGCTGCGGCCCCTCCTCGCCGGTGACGGTGACCGTGAGCAGCCCCTCCTGCTCACCGGCGCTGATGTCGTAGTTGCCGCTCAGCGACTGCTGGAGCGCCTGGAAGCGGTTGAGCACCGTGGTTTCCGAGGCTCCCTTGCGGTCGCTTTCCACCAGCAGCGCCGCCGCCTCGTCGAGGTCTGGCGGGAGCTCGTCGGACACCGCGGCGGCCGCCCACAGCCCTGGGATCCGAAGCGCCGTGCCGAACGCCTCGGTCGTCGAGGACTCGTCCTGTTCGCGGCCCGCGAGCTGGGACTGCTTGTTCTCCAGCTGCGTCTCCAGTCGGGCCGAGGACTCCCGCAGGGAGCTGATCCGCTCCCGCGCCTGCGGCAGCTCGCGGCGCAGCTCTGCCCGCTCCCGTTCCAGATCGCCCACCTTGTCGGCGATCTGCTGCGCTTCGCCGCCGACCGCTGAGGTCAGCTCCGCGAGCCCGGCGGCCTGCTCGCCGTAGTCGGCGCAGCGGCGCTCGGCCTGCGACTCGGCCTCCATCCGGTCGGCCACCGCCACGTCGTGGTGCAGCGAGACCTCGCGCAGGTCGGCCAGGGTCGGCAGGCAACGCGCCTCGATCGCCTCGCGCAACGCGTCGATGCCGTTGCGGGCCTCCGAGGCGGCGCGGTGGGCGGCCTCGAGCGCCCGGGTGTCGGCGGGGAGGTCGGCCTCGCCCGCCGAACGGACGAGCTCGGCGTGCGCGGCCTGCCACCGCTGGTCGGCCTGTTCGTGCTGTTCGCGCAGCTGCGCGGCGCGGTACTCGGCGTCCTGGGCGCTTTCCAGGGCGGTGGCGAGCTTGGCGTGGGCGGTGAGCAGGTCGCTGTCGTCGGGGTAGGACTCCAGGTACTGCTCCAGCCGCGAGGTGTGCTCGCTCGCGTCGCGGTGGCGGCGCTCGGCGTCGGCGATCCGCCCGCGCAGCCGGGACAGCTCGTCCTCCAGCTCCGCGATGCGGCGTGCGCGGGCCGACTCGCGGGCCCCGGCACCGACGTACTCGGCGGCGTCCTTGCTCCACGCCCCGGAGAGCACGCCCGCCCGCCAGGTGCCGTCGGCCGACACCGACAGTCCCGCGCTGCCGTCGGTCGCGACCGAGGCCAGCAGGTCGGCGACGTGTTCGCTCGGCACCGGGCAGTCCGGTTCTGCGGCGGGGGTGAGCAGATCGGCCAGGGTGCCGGACCCGGCCGGCGCTTCCGGCGCGGCGAGCAGCTCGGCCAGGCCGACGACGCTGCCGTCCAGCGACACCCAGGCGTTGAGCAGGCCGCTGGCCTGCAACGCGGCCTCCAGTCCCGCCCTGTCGTCCTCGGTCAGCGCGGACGCGAAGTCCACGAGGCGGTAGAACGGCCGCCCCTTGCTCTCGTCGCGTTCGGCGTCGGCCCAGGCCGGGCGCGGCGGCGTCCGTTCGTGGCCGGCGCGGAGCTCGGCGAGCTCCTGCTCCCACCCGCGCGTGCGCTCGCGCAGCTCCGCGAGCTCCTGCTCGACCTCGGTCACCTGGCCGCGCGCCTCGTGCAGCTTCGGTCGCGCCCAGCGCCGAGTCCGCTCGCGCGCGTCGCGGGTCGCCGACCGGTCGGCCACCAGCTCCCGGTCGCGCGGCGGCGCGGGCACCGGATCGTCCCCGTCGGACACCGGCCACCCGGCACCCCAGCGCTTCGCGTGCTCGACCCAGACCGCCGCGGCATCGGAGAGCTGCTGCTGGGCCTGGTTGCGCCGGCCCGCGGCCTCGGTCGCGGTGAGCTGCGTCTGGCGCGCCAGGCGCTGCAACTCGGCGACCTTGTCCTGCTGGGTGTCCAGCTCGACGGCCTGCTGGTGCAGGGCGAGCGTCAGCGCCGAACGCTCCGTCGCGACGCTCGCGGCGTCGCCGGTGCGGGACGCGGCCTCGCGCATGGCGTCCGCCAGCGCGTCGGCGTCGACTTCGGGTGCGCTGTGGCGGTCGATGGTCGCGGGTTCGGCGTCGGAGTCCGGTGCGGTGCGCACCTGGTCCGGCGACGTGCGCGCCTGGGCGGTGGGGACCTCGGGCGGGCGCGGGACGAGCCCGCCGTCGAGCCCGGCGGTGGTGAGCTGCTGTGTGGCGCGCTGCGCGGCCTGCTCGGCGGCTTCGGCGTCACCCGCCAGCCGCCGCAGCATGCCCAGCACCGACTCCACCGACCGCTCCTCCTGCGCGCGGTGCTTGCTCGCGGTGTCCAGTGCGGTCACCGCCGCCGAGCGGGCGCTTTCGACCAGCCGCTCGCGGTCGCGCAGGTTCTGCAGCTCGGAGTAGGCCGGGTGCGAGCGCAGCGCGTCGATACTGGACTCCAGCTCGCCCTCGCGCTGCTCCAGTTCGGTGACGGTGCGCTGTGCCGACTCCCGGTCGCCGCGCTTGGACGCGACCTGCTTCTCCAGCTTCGCCAGCTCGTCGCGCAGCGACCGCAGGCGCGTCCGCGCCGAGCGCATCGCCTCGGCCCGCTCGCGCAGCGAACCCAGCGCGTAGCCGGAGTAGGTCGTCAGGAACGCGCTCAGCGCCTTGTCCGCGCTGCTGAGGCGGACGATGTTCTCCCGGATCGACTCCAGGTCGTCGAACGATGTCGCCAGCCGCTCGATCAGCGACGGGTCCAGCGGCGGCAGCGCGTCGGAGAGGATCTGCTCGAGCTGGCCCTCCAGGACCTTGAGCCCAACGTCGGGGTTGCGCAGCGTGCGTTGCAGGTGCAGCAGGTCGCCGTAGCGGGCGGCGGGCATGCCGTAGACGGTGGCGGCGATCTTGGCGCGGAAGGCGTGGTCGTCGAGCACGCAGTCGGCACCGAGCATCTCGCGCAGCTGGGCCGGCCCCACCGGCACCCGGTCGGCGCCGACCAGCTGCAGGCTGACCCCGACCCGCCTGCCGGTGACGAACCTCCACGAGTCGCTGATGGCCTGCGAGGTCTTCGACGCCTTGACCCCGATGCCGCAGGTCAGGAACTCCTCGCCGCCGCCGGGGGCGTCGCGGCGCAGCTCGATCCAGGCGTAGCCGATGCGGTTGGGCCCGCCCGGGTACTCGTCGAGCATCAGCCTGCGGATGCTGACCGTGTCGAAGCCCTTCGACCCGAGCTGGCGCAGGTCGCCGTCCAGGCACAGCGGCAGCAGCAGCTCCAGGGTGCGGGACTTGCCCGAGCCGTTGGTGCCCTGGAAGATCGCCCGACCGCCGTCGAGGTCGAAGGTGTGCTCGGCGTACTGCCAGATGTTGACGATGCCGCCGCGGTGCAGCCGCCACCTGTTCGGCAGCTCCATGTCCGTGCTCACCGTTGACCTTCCTCTTCCATGTCGTCGAACAGCGACCAGCCCGCGGGTGCGGCGGCAGGCGGCTCGGGTTCCCGGCCGGGGGCCGGGGTGGCGTCGGGCTGCGGCAGCCAGCGGTGCGCGGCGGGGCTGAGCAGCCACTGCTCGCCTTCGCGGTGCAGCAGGCCGAGCCGTCCCAGCAGTGCCCGCACCGAGCGGACCAGGTCGCCCTGGTCCTCGGTCGCCTGCCGCGACCACGCGGCGGGGTAGGACTCGACCAGCTCCGCGCAGACCTCGGCGAGGTCGGCCTCCGCCACCGGGTGCCTGCCGTCGGACTCGCGCGGCTCGGCGCGCTCCAGCAGCTCCGGCAGCGCCAGCAGCGCGATGCGCGCGACCGTGCCCGGCCCGGGGAAGACCACGTCGGTCAGGTAGTCCTCGGGGTCGGTCACCACCAGGCCCTCCGCGCGCGACTCGGTGACCAGGCCGAAGAACCGCTCCAGCAGCTTGGACTCGGTGCCGAGGTGCTTGAGCAGCCATTCGGCCTGCGCGTCGGGCAGGTCGCGGTAGAGCACCACCGGATCCTCGACCAGCCGGCGCCGCACCGCATGCTCGACGCTGCGCGGACCCGGCTCAGCCGCCATCGACACCAGCGCCTGCGGGCTGTCGGCCTCGGCGAGCGGGCCTGCCACGAGCTGGCCGAGCAGGTCGGTGTCGATGGTGATCAGCGCCTCGGCCGAGGCGTCGGTGGCCGCGACCGTGCCCTCGGTCTCGGTGATCACGCCGAGCGCGACCAGGTGGCGCAGCGCCGCGGTCAGCGCACGGCGGTCGGCCGGGTCGTCGACCACCGCGATGGCGGCCTCCGACGCCGCCGCGCGCACGTCGCTGACCAGCCGAGACAGCAGGACCTGGCGGCCGATGCCGGTCAGCGCGGCCAGCGTCAGCGCCAGGTAGGCGTAGCCGCGCGGGGACAGCGAGGACTCGCCGCGCGTGGCGTCGTCGCCGGGTCCGGACTTGTAGAGCCGGGCGAACCGGCGCTCCACGACCAGCCGGTAGCCGAGCAGCGAGGAGAAGACCTCCTGCAGGACGGCGCGCTGCCGGTAGATCATCGGCAGCAGGTCGCCGTCGGGCGCCCCGGGCCGCAGCAGCGGGCGGCGCAGCAGCACCCGCGCGCAGCGCACGACGTTGGCGGCGTCGATGTCGGGCAGGTCCTCGAAGGTGCGCACGGCGTTCATCGGGCGACCGCCTCCTCCTCGGTACCGGGGATCGCGCCGTCACCGCGGACGTCGAGCACCGCGTCCTGCAGCGTCAACGTGCCCGAGGTGCTGCGGATCTCGGTGCGGTGGCCCGGTTCCGGGCGGACGGTGACCCGCAGCCGGTGCACCGGGTCGAGCGCGGTGCCGGGGTCGTCGGAGCGCTCGCGCTGCGCCATCGCCAGCGTCAGCAGCTCGCACAGCACGCCCAGCGCGTCGGTGGAGAGCGTGGTGCCCGCCAGCTCGGCACCGGCCCCGGCCAGCTCCGACACCGCCGCGCTGCGGCGCTGGTCGGCCTCGCGGGCCTGGGCGAGCAGGGTCTCCTCGGTCATCGGGTCGTCGAGCACGCGCGAGGTCCGGCCGCGGGCACCGCGGTCGCCACGGCTGCGCACGCTCACGGTCACGTCCAGCACCGGACCGTCGCGCCAGGACACCTCGTGGTTGTCGCTGTCGTAGTCGGGGGCGGGCAGCAGGTGGCGCGAGGAGTGCAGGCCGAAGGCCGCCGCGTAGATGCGGTGCGCCTCGTTCTCCTCCGCCGCGTCGAGCCACCGGGCGAGCTTGAGCAGCTCGCCGCGGCGGCCGGGCACCAGGCCGCCGCCGGAGGTCGCCCGCTTGACGCTGGCCAGCAGCGAACCGATCGCCCGCGCGGTCGCCTCCCGCAGCGCCGCGACCTGGCTCGGCCTGCCGGGAGCGTCGACGAACCAGTCGGTGAGCTCCTGCCAGTCGGGCGCGGTGCGGCCCCGGGCGCGCTCGACGTCGGTGCCGAGCTGGTCGGCCGGGCCGAGCAGCCGCAGCAGCTCGGAGCGGACCCCGGCCAGCCCCGCCAGCGACGCCGCGATCGTGCCGGTGTGGCGCAGCACGTCCTCCACGACCATCTGGATGTACTCGACGAGCAGGTTGCGGAACCCGGAGATCTCATCGGGCGCGAGGTGGTGGCGGGTCACCACCTGCCCCAGGTAGGCGTAGAAGTCGCGGACCGTGGCGGCGAGCTCGGCGTGTTGCAGGAAGACCGTGGTCACCTGCTCCGCGAGCCGCTCCTTGGCCTTGCGGGTGCTCTTGGCCTCCGGCGCGCGGCGTTCGGCGACCAGCACCTCGGAGAGCATCGACGAGATCTCGCCCAGCCCGCGCTCGATCGCGGGCAGCAGCTCGCGGGAGACCTCGCGGGCGCCCTCCGGCACGTGCAGCAGGGCGTCGACGTCGCGCTGCACGCGCACCGCGAGCTTGCTGACCTGGTAGCGGACGCTGCCGTGCTGGAACTCGGCGATGCTGGCCGCGATCGTCTCGCGCCGCCCGACGACCAGGTTGCCCCACTTGACCAGCTGCTTGAGCCGGTCGATCACGGTGTCCAGGTCCGACTCGCCCGCGGCCACCCGGCCCTCCCGCTCGGCGGCGGCCAGCGCGGCGGCGACCTCACCGGCCGACAGGTCGGCCAGCAGCGTCGAGGTGAACAACCGCATGATCGCCAGGTACGTGCGGTGCTCGGGCGCCTGCAGGTAGACGAACAGCTGGAGCCGCTGCTCGCCCCCGCCGGCCTCCTCGGCCGACTGCGCAGCCGACGCCGCGTCGGCAGGGGCGGCATCGGCGGGCAGGGGGCCCGCGGTCGCCACTCCCGCGCGCAGCACGTCGGCTTCGTGGTCCGGGACAGTCACGGTCCGCCACGATAACCGGTGCTGCCGACACATCCGGTCACGTGGCGGGCGGTGACCGTGCGGAAACATCCCAACGGTAGCGTTCTTCACGTTTGGGGCCGGACCGGTTCGCCAGGAGGGGCTGAGCGTGGGCGCAGGACGTGCGGTGGGGCTGTTGCTCGGGCTGGCTGCCGACGCGGCGATCGGAGACCCCCGTCGCGGCCACCCCGTCGCGGCGTTCGGCCGGGTCGCGGGCGCCGCGGAGCGGCTGATGCACCAGGACCGCAAGGACGCGGGCATTGTCTACGCCGGACTGCTGGTCGGCGGCACCGCCGGGCTCGGCGTGCTGGCGCACCGGGTTTCGCGCCGCAGCCCCGTCCTGGAGGCCGTGCTGACCGGCGTGGCGACCTGGGCGGTGCTCGGCGGCACGTCGCTGGCCGACGAGGGCACCGCGATGGCCCGGGTGCTGGACGCGGGCGAGATCGACGCGGCACGCCGCAGGCTCGGCAACCTCTGCGGGCGCGAGTCGGCCAACCTCGACGGCCAGGGCCTGGCACGGGCGACCGTCGAGTCCGTCGCCGAGAACACCTCCGACGCGGTGGTCGCACCGCTGGTGTGGGGCGCCATCGCCGGTGTGCCCGGGCTGATCGGCTACCGCGCGGCCAACACGCTCGACGCGATGGTCGGCCACCGCTCGCCGCGCTACGCGAACTTCGGCTGGGCCTCGGCCCGGCTCGACGACGCGCTGAACCTGCTGCCGTCACGGCTGGCTGCCGTACTGACCTCGGCGTGCGCGCCGGTCGTCGGCGGGTCCGCGACGGGCGCCTGGCGCACCTGGCGGCGCGACGCCTCGGCGCACCCGAGCCCGAACGCGGGCCAGATCGAGGCCGCTTTCGCCGGTGCGTTGCAGATCAGGCTGGGAGGGCGGACCGTCTACGGCCACGTCGTCGAGCAGCGCCCGGTGCTCGGCGAGGGCCGCACCGCCGACGCCGGGGACGTCACCCGCAGTGTCGAGCTGTCCCGGGTGATCGGCGTGGTCAGCGGCGTGCTTGCCGCCGGGTCGGCGCTGGTGTTCGGCCTGCGCCGCGACCGCCGGTCGTGAATCGCGACCGGTGCCGGTGAACCGCGACCACCGCTGGTGAGTCGTACCGCCGCCAGTGAATTGCGACGTTCCTTGCTGACTGCTGCCGCTGCCGGTGAACGGTTACCGCCGCCGGTGAATCGCGATCGCGGCCGGTGAACCGCGGCCGCCGCGGGATAAACGCGACCGCGGCCGGTGAACCGCGGGCCCGCGGTCACTCCGCCCGGTCACCTGCGCGCTTGCGGCGCTTGGCCGCCTCCAGCGCCGCGATCACGCCGACGCCCACGAGGACCACCGCCAGCGGCACCAGCAGTCCCATCAGCCCCGTGGGCTTGCCGAGCAGCCACTCGAAGAGTCCGCCGTGCTCGCCCGTGAACGCCCACCGCGCCAGCGGGATCACCCCGATCGTGATGCCGATCAGCCCCACGACCCCCTGCACCGCGTCGATCTGCTTGCCGGTCACCGCGACCGCCCTCTCTCCGTCGGCAAAGCCGCCCCGCGGCCACGCGGAGTGGCAGGCGGCTACACGACGCCACATTAGCAGAGTGGTCACTCCAGTTTTGGTGCGATCTATGCTCGCGGTGATGCGCACCGTCAATCCCGAGCAGCACGCCCGCAAGCGGGCGAAGATCGTGCAGGCCGCGGCCGAGGAGTTCGCCGTCAACGGCG
The DNA here is from genome assembly GCF_018141105.1 of Saccharopolyspora erythraea. NCBI lineage: Bacteria > Bacillati > Actinomycetota > Actinomycetes > Pseudonocardiales > Pseudonocardiaceae > Saccharopolyspora > Saccharopolyspora erythraea. The sequence goes on from NZ_CP054839.1 coordinate 2,215,051, forward strand.
TCGACGGCACGTCGACGGCGGGCATCTGCCGCCGCGCCGGCATCGGCTCGGGCACCCTGTTCCACTACTTCCCGACCAAGCGCGACATCGTCCACGCGCTGTTCCGCGACGACCTGCCTCGCAACGCCGAGGTGTACCAACGGGCCCTGCGCGCCGAAACCGAAGAGGGCTTCGACCTGCTCGTCGGCCACCTGCTCGCCGAGCTGGCCAACCCGCTCACGCCGGGGCTCGCGGCCACCGCGGTGCTGCAGGCCAACCGCGACCCGGAGTTCGCCGAGATCCTGACCACCGACACCGAACGAACACACGAGGTCCTCACCGCGCTGCTGCGGCGCATGGCCGATGACCACCAGCTCGCGTTGCCCGCGGACCGGCTAGCGCGGTGGATCCAGAAGCTGGTCGACGCCGCCTACCTGATGGCCGGTGACCCGGGGTTCGACGCGGAGGTGGAGAGCGCCGAGATCCGGCGCGTCATCGCCCGCCTGGTCGGCGGCCCGTCGGCGTGAGGGCGGATCCGGCGAAACCGGCCCCGCCACACCGCCAGCGTGTCCGGTGAGATGCGGCGCTAGGGGTTGCCGCGTGCGGAGGTCTCCTCCTCGCGCGCGGTGCCGGCCTCCTCGCCTGCGCTGGATGCCTCGGCATCGGCGGTTCGCCCCGCCTCGCGGGCGGCGGCTTCCTCGCGCTCGCGGCGCTCCTCCTCGGCGATCGCCTCGGCGACGGAGAGCTTGCGCTTGGCGCCGCCCTCGGCGCCCTGCTGCGGGCGCAGCTCGGAGTAGATGAGGTACCCGATCGCCAGGATCGCCATCACGCCGAAGGCGATCCACTGCAACGCGTACGAGAAGTACGGCCCCGACTCCAGGCGCGGCAGCGGCAGCGTGCTGAGTCCACCTGGCTGGCCCTCGACCAGCGCGAAGTACCCCGGCCGCAGGTCCATGCCGGTGCTCGCGCCGACCGTCGCCGAGTTCACCGCGTAGACCCAGCGGTGGTCGTCGTGGGAGAACGCGGGCCGGTTCTCGCTGTCGCGCTCGTCGGAGCGGACCCGGGCGGTCAGCGTGACCTCGCCGGCCGGGGCCGGCGCGTAGTCGGGGGCGCGGGTGCCGTCGACGGGACGCACGAAGCCGCGGTCGACCAGCAGGGTCGTGCCGTCGGCGAGCCGGAACGGGGTCAGCACCTCGAAGGCGGGCTCGCCGAGCACCGTGCGCTGCCAGGCCAGGGTCTCGCCCTCGGGCAGGTAGCGGCCGGTGACGGTCACTCGAGCCCACTCGGTGCGCACGTCGGGCGCCTGCCCGGGCGCGAGCACCTCGCCGAGCGGCTTCGGCGGGGCGTGGAAGGACTCGGCGATGGCGTTGTTGCGCGTCTGCGCCTGGTCGTTGCGGCTGAACTGCCACGGCGCCAGCAGCGTGAAGCAGAGCGTGGCGAACACCACGACCAGGCCGATCAGTCCGATCCAACCCGGGCGTAGCAGAAACTTCAGGCGCACACCCCTACGGTAAGCGGCCCGCGCGGCGGCTCGCGGCCCGCCCCCGCCGCGCCTACACCCGCTGGGCTGCGGTGACGGCCTGGGCGGCGTAGCCGCCTCCGAACAGCACCGCGTGCACCAGCAGCGGGAAGAGCTGGTGCGCGCCGATGCGGTCGCGCCAGCCGGGCGCGAGCGGGCTGACCTCCTGGTAGGCCGCCACCACGCGGTCCAGGCCGGGGCAGCCGAACAGGTGCAGCATCGCCAGGTCGGTCTCGCGGTGCCCGCCGTGCGCGGCCGGGTCGATCAGCCACGCCTGCCCTGCCCAGTGCACGTTGCCGCTCCAGAGGTCGCCGTGCAGCCGCGACGGGGCCTCGTCGGCACCGGCGAGCCCGCCGATCCGGTCGCAGGCCCGCGAGATGACCTCGGCGTCGCGTGCGGAGAGGGTGCCGGCGTCCCGCGCCATCCGCACGTACGGCTCGACGCGGTGGGTGACGTAGAAGCCCGGCCAGTCCGGGCACGGTTCGTTGCGCATCGGCGCAAGCCCGATCCAGGCGTCCGCGGGACCGCCGGGAGGCGGTGAGCCGTGCGCGGGAGCGCCGGCCGCGTGCAGGGCGGCCAGGCCCCGGCCGAGGTCCTCGGCCGCCTCGGGCCCGGGCCCGTCGGCGGCGATGTGGTCGGTGACCAGCCAGCGGCCGTCGTGGCCGTGCACGGCGGGCACCGGCACCGCGTCGGCCTCGGCCAGCCACGCCAGCGACGCGGCCTCGGCCGCGATCGAGCTCTCCTCGGCGGTCTTGGCGAAGACCGCGGTCCCGTCGTCGAGGTGCACGGCGAAGGCCGCCGAGGCGTCGCCGCCGCCGAGCTGCCGCACCCGCTCGACGCCGTGTCCGGTGATCCGCGACACGGCGTCGCGGGCGTGTTCGGTCGAAACCATCTCGCTCCCCGTCGTCGGACCGTCCGTCGTCAGAGGCGTTCGCGCACCCATTCCAGCAGACCGGGCATCGCCGCCTCGATCATCTCCAGCACGTCCTCGAAGCCGCGGTCGCCGCCGTAGTAGGGGTCCGGCACCTCGGCGAGGTCGTCGGAGGCCGGGTCGAACGAGCGCAGCAGCCGCACCCGGTCCGGGTCGTCCAGCGCGTCCCGCACCACCCGCAGGTGCCCGGCGTCCATCGCCAGCAGCAGGTCGGCGTCCAGGTGCCGGTCGTCGAGCTGCGCGGCGACGTGCTCGGCCGGGTAGCCGTGGTCGGCCAGCACCTTCGCGGTGCGCGGGTCGGCGGGCTCGCCGACGTGCCACGGACCGGTGCCCGCGCTGGTCACCGTCACCCGGTCGTCGAGCCCGGCGCGGCGCAGGTGCTCCCGGAAGACCAGGGCCGCCATCGGCGAGCGGCAGATGTTCCCGGTGCAGATGAAAGACAGGTGCAAGGGTCCTACTCCCTGAAGTGGCTGACCCGCCGACGGTACGTGCCGAGGGCCCCCGGCCGCCCGCGGGCTCGGACCGCCGTGCCGCACGCCACGCCTGGAGTCGGGCCGGCCTCGCCGTCGGCTGACCCTCGAGACGTGGACCGTCGGCTCGTGCCCGAAACGTCTGGAGCTGCGGAACTCGCCCGGCGGGGGCACGCTCGCGCCATCGGCCCGGGACGGGCCCGCCCGCGCCCGGGGCAGACGTCGCGCGACGAGCGCCCGGAGAGGGAGGCCACGATGGACGCTCCACCCGGTTCCGCAGCGGCCGAACCGAGCGTGCCGCGCAACGGGTTCGGCATCACCGCGGCCGTGCTCGGCACCGTCGGGCTGGTGTTCGCCTTCATCCCGTTCGTGGGTGTCATCGCCTGGCCGCTGGTGCTCGTCGGCCTGGTCTTCGGCGTGCTCGGCCTGGTCCGGGTGGCCAGGGGGCGGGCCGACAACCGCGGGACGGCTCTCACCGGAACCGTCCTGTGCGTGATCGGCCTGATGCTCTGCGTCGTGCAGACCCTGCTGTTCGAGCGGGTCGTGTCCCGCGTGCCGCCACCGATGCAGTACTCCCAGGTGCGACCGGCCGCCGGGACACCGGCCGACGCCGGGCTGGTCGTGCTTCGCGGAGATCAACGGGTCGCGAGCGCGGCCGCACCGCGTAGTTAGACTGCCCGGGATGACGAGCGGGAACGATCGGGAGCTGCTGCGCCACCACGGTGACATCGACGCCGCACCCGGCCTGCTCGACTTCGCCGTGAACGTCCGCCTGGACCGGCCCCCGCGCTGGCTGCGCGACCGGCTGGCCGCGGCGCTGGACCGGCTCGGCGGCTATCCGTCCGCCGAGGACGACCGCAGCGCGCGCGAGGCGGTCGCCGCCAACCACGGCCGCGACCGCGACGAGGTGCTCCTGCTGGCCGGTGCCGCCGAGGGCTTCTCGTTGCTGGCGGAGCTGCGCCCGCGCCTGGCCGCCCTGGTGCACCCGTCCTTCACCGAGCCCGAGCTCGCGCTGCGGACCGCGGGAGTCGAGGTGACCCGCGTCGTGCTCGACGCCGGGGACGGCTACCGGCTGCGCCCGGAGGCGGTGCCGGAGGAGGCCGACCTCGTCGTGCTCGGCAACCCGACCAACCCGACCTCGGTGCTGCACCCGGCGGAGACCATCCGCGCGCTGCGGCGCCCGGGCCGGGTGGTGGTCGTCGACGAGGCGTTCGCCGACACCGTGCCCGGCGAGCCCGAGTCACTGGCAGGCAGCCCCGAACCGGGTCTGCTGGTCATCCGCAGCCTGACCAAGATGTGGGGGCTGCCGGGACTGCGCGCCGGCTACGCCCTGGGCGAACCAAAGCTGCTGGCCCGGCTCGGCCGGAACCGTCCACATTGGCCGCTGGGAACGCTGGTGCTGGAGGCCGTCCGGGCGTGCCTGGAACCGGACGCGATCGCCGAGTCCGAGCGCGCGGCGCGGGATTTCGACCGCCACCGCGTGGAACTCGCCGCCGGCCTGGCCGCGATTGCCGGCGTCCGCGTCACCCAGCCCGCCCGCGCGTCCTTCCTCCTGCTCGAAGTGGACAACGGCGAGAAGGTGCGCACGGTGCTGCGGGAGCGGGGCATCGCGGTCCGGCGCGGCGACACCTTCCCGGGCCTGGGCCCGGACCACATGCGGGTCGCGGTGCGCGGCCCGGAGCACAACGCCGAGCTCGTCGAGGCGTTCCGCGAGATCGTCGGCACTGCTGGATAGGGACAGGGGAGCGACCGGATGACGGTGCGTGTTCAGGATGTCGTCGCGGCGATGGAGGCGGCCTACCCGCCGGAGCTCGCCGAGAGCTGGGACGCGGTCGGGCTGGTCTGCGGTGATCCGCAGGCGATCGTCCAGCGCGTGCTGTTCTGCGTCGACCCCGTCGAGGCCACCGTGGACGAGGCCGCCGACTTCGGTGCGCAGCTGCTGATCTCGCACCACCCGCTGCTGCTTCGGGGTGTGCACGGCGTTCCGGCCGACGACCCCAAGGGCAGGCTCGTGCACCGGATGATCCGAGCCGGTATCGGCCTGTACTGCGCGCACACCAACGCCGACAGCGCCGAGCTGGGCGTCTCCGACGCGCTGGCCGCCGCGATCGGGCTGACCGTCACCGGCCCGCTCGACCCGCACTCCGAAGGCGCCAGGACCGGCCTGGGCCGCATCGGAGTGCTGCCCGAGCCCGAGCCGTTCGAGCGCTTCGTCCAGCGGGTCGCCGCCGGGCTGCCGACCACGGCGTGGGGCGTGCGCGGGGCGGGCGACCCGCAGCGCCCGATCCGCACGGTCGCGGTCTGCGGCGGCGCGGGCGACTCCCGCCTCGACACCGCCACCGCCGCCGGGGTGGACGCCTACGTGACCGCCGACCTGCGCCACCACCCGGCGGGCGAGCACATCGCCCGCGGCGAGGTGCCGGGAGCGCGGGTGCCCGCGCTCGTCGACGTCGCCCACTGGGCGAGCGAGTGGCCGTGGTGCCAGCAGGCGGCCGACATCGTCGCCGCCGCGCTACCCGATACTGTCGAGGTTCTTGTCTCGACTCGCCGCACCGATCCGTGGACCGCCCACGTCGCGGGTGCGGTGTCCGACCCAGGGAGGACGCTGGCGTGAAAGCCGACCCCGCCGTCCAGCGACGGCTGCTCGATCTCGCCGAGTGCGACGCCGAGCTCAACCGCGTGAACCACCGCAGGCGCACGCTGCCCGAGCTCGAGGAGATCGACACGGCCGAACGCGACGCGAAGGCCAAGCGCGACTCCCTGGTCGCCGCCCAGACCGCGTTCGGCGACATCGACCGCGACGCCAAGCGGCTGGAGGGCGAGATCGAGCAGGTGCGGGCCCGCGAGGACCGCGACCGCAGGATGATGGAGGCGGGCGGCAGCTCCAAGCAGCTCGAGGACCTCCAGCACGAGCTGCAGACGCTGGCGCGCAGGCAGGGCATCCTCGAGGACGAGCTGCTTGAGGTCATGGAGCGGCGCGAGGCGCTGGAGACCGACGTCGCGCGGGCACGCGAGGAGGCCTCGGCCGCCGAGGAGAAGCTCGCCGACGCCCAGCACAGGCGGGACGAGGCACTGGTGGACCTCGAGACCGCCGAGGCCAAGCGCACGACCGAACGCGAGCTGATGGTCAAGGGCCTGCCGGAGAACCTGGTCGTCCTCTACGACCGCATCCGCGCGCAGAAGGGCGTCGGGGCCGGGCTGCTGCAGGGCACCCGCTGCGGCGCGTGCCGCATCGAGCTCGACCGCTCGGCGCTGGCCGAGGTCCGCGACGCCGACGCCGACGACGTGGTTCGCTGCGAGGAGTGCGGCGCGATCCTGGTTCGCACCAAGGAGACCGCTCGGTGAGCCTGCGGGTCGTCATCGAGGCCGACGGGGGCTCGCGCGGCAACCCCGGTCCGGCGGGTTGCGGTGCGGTGGTGCGCGACGCGGCCAGCGGCGAGGTGCTCGCGGAGCGCTCGGTGGGGCTGGGCACCGCCACCAACAACGCCGCCGAGTACCGGGGCCTGATCGAGGGCCTCTCGGCCGCGGCCGAGCTGGGTGCCGGTGCCGTCGCGATCCGGATGGACTCCAAGCTGGTCATCGAGCAGATGGCCGGCCGGTGGAAGGTCAAGCACGCCAACCTCCAGCCGCTCGCGGAGAAGGCCAGGGGACTGCTCGCGGGCTTCGGCGAGGTCGACCTCGAGTGGGTGCCGCGCGCCCGCAACGCGCACGCGGACCGGCTGGCCAACGAGGCGATGGACGAGCAGGCCGGGATCCGCCGCGAGCCGGCCGCCGCGCGGGTGCGCCCGGCGGGCTGGCTCGGCGCGACCGGCGCGCCCACCAGGTTCCTGCTGCTGCGGCACGGCCAGACCGCGATGTCGGTGGACCGCCGCTACTCCGGGCGCGGTGACGTCGTGCTGACCGACTTCGGGGAACGGCAGGCGCGGGCCGCCGGGCGCCGGCTGGCCGGGATGGACGGCGTGGTCACCGACCAGGGAGCCGCCCCGGTGATCGCCTCGCCGCTGTCCAGGACCCGCCAGACCGCGCAGGCGGTCGTCGACGCCACCGGCGGCGAGCTGCTGTTCCACGACGGCCTGCTGGAGACCGACTTCGGCGACTGGGAGGGCCTGACCTTCGCGGAGGCCGCCGAGCAGTACCCGGAGCTGCACCGCGAATGGCTGGGCGACCCGAGCGTGCGCCCGCCCAACGGGGAGAGCCTGGACGCCGTCTTCCGGCGGGTGACCGGCACCCGCGACGAGCTGATCGAGAGCTACGCGGGGCAGACGGTGGTCGTGGTCAGCCACGTGACGCCGATCAAGGCGCTGCTGCGCCTGGGGCTGGACGTGGGACCGTCGATGTTCTACCGCCTGCACCTGGACCTGGCGTCGCTGTCCATCGTGGAGTTCTACCCCGACGGCCTGGCCTCGGTCCGGCTGGTCAACGACATCTCGCACTGGTCCTGATCCGGGCCGCCACGCCGCTCCCGCCGGCGGGGCGTCCCGGTGTCCGCTCGCAGCAGCACCCGCGCTGCCGGGTGGCCCAGTTGCCTGGGCCGTCCGGCGTGTATCCGCCTCCACGCCGTTGACTTCGGTTCCGCGGCGTCATTACCGTCCCCGAAACCGTCTGGGAACTTTACAGATAGGGGAGCCGGGTGGTTGCCGAGCGTGGGACGAGGACGGGCCGGGACGGCAGTCCCCGGCTGCTGCGGGAGATCAACGACCGCGCGGCGATCGAGGCGCTGCTGGGCGAGGGACCGCTGACCCGGGCCGAGCTGGAGGACGTCATCGGCCTGTCCAAGCCCGCCACCGCGTCCCTGCTCAACCGGCTGGAAAGCGCGGGCGTCGTCCGCCGGGGCGAGCTGCGCGGCGGAAACCGCGGGCCGCGGGCGCAGACCTGGTACGTCAACGGAGCGCTCGCGCACGTCGCGGGCGTCAGCGTCACCCCGTGCGACGTGGACGTGGTGATCTCCGACGTCGTCGGCGACTCCCGCGTCGAGCACCGCGCCCCGATGCCCGCCGGCGACACCGACGCGGTGCTGTCGGCCTTCGGCGACGCTCTCTCCGCAGCCACCGCGAAGGTCGGGTTGCGGACCGAAGACCTGGCCCACGTGGTCGTCGGCGCGCAGGGAGCGGTGGACCCGGCCACCGGGCACCTCGGCTTCGCCCCGCACCTTCCCGGATGGGAGGGCTTCGACGTGCCCGGGCGGCTGGGCGAGCTGCTCGGCACCGGGGTGACCGTCGAGAACGACGTCAACCTGGTCGCCATGGTCGAGATGGACGAGGGACGCGCCCGCGACGTCCGCGACTTCGTGCTGGTGTGGCTGGGTGACGGCGTCGGCTCGGCGGTCGTGGTCAACCGCGCGCTGCTGCGCGGCGCGACCGGCGGCGCGGGTGAGATCGACTGGATGCACGTGCCCGACCGCGCCGAACGCGACACCGGTTCGGACCGCCGGGGCGGCCGGTTCGGCAAGCTCGTCGAGCCCGGCGCGATCATGGCGCTCGCCCGCGCGCACGGACTGGAGGCCGCCGACGGCGAGGACGCGATCCGCAAGGCGGCATCGGACCCCGGCGCGCGGGAGTTCCTGAATGACTACGCGCGCCGCGTCGCCACCGGCCTGGCCGGCGTGGTCAGCGTCCTCGACCCCGAGCTCGTGCTGCTGTCGGCGGGCATCGCCCAGGCCGGAGGGTCCGCGCTGGCCGAGCTCGTGGCGGAGCGGCTGCATGAGCTCGTCGTCCCGCGCACCCCCGTGGAAACCGCGCGGATCAGCGGAAACCCGGTGCGCGCCGGGGCGCTGAGGGTGGCGATCGGGCTGGCCCGCGAGCGGGTCTTCGGACTGCCCACGACGGCGGCGGGAGTGTTGCCGGCCTCGGCCCAGTGAGTTCAGGAGGAGCACATGCGCACGTCCGCAACGATCGGTGCCGGCATGGCCGCGGTTGCCCTGCTCGCCGCCTCCTGCACCGCGGGAACCACCTCGCAGGCACCGCAACCGGCTCCGGCGCCCGGTGAGCAGGTGGCGATCACCGTCGCCAGCCAGTTCACCGACCGGGAGCTGGAGATCCTGAACCGCGTCCTCGACGGCTTCCGCGCCGAGCACCCCGGCGTCACGATCGAGAGCCGCGGCAACCAGGACGACGACAAGATCACGCAGGCCATCCGCGGTGGCAACCCGCCCGACGTCGCGATCTCGGCCGAGACGGTCAACCTCGGCCAGTTCTGCTCCAGCGGCGCGTGGCAGGACCTCGGCCCGTACCTGGCGCGCGACCGGGTCGACCTCGAGCAGATCCCGCGGGCGGTGCGGGACTACACCCAGTACCAGGGCAAGCGGTGCGCGATGCCGCTGCTGGCCGACGTCTACGGGCTGTACTACAACGCCGGCCTGTTCGCCCGGGCCGGGGTGACGGCCCCGCCGCGCACCACCTCGGAGCTCACCGAGCTGGCCAAGCGCCTCACCGAGTGGAACCCGGACGGTTCCATCAAGGTCGCCGGGTTCCTGCCGGTGCTGGGCTCGCAGGCCAACCACCCGTGGAACTGGGCGCCGCAGTGGGGAGCGCGCTGGACGGACGGGCAGGGCCGGTCCACCCTCGGGAGCGACCCGGCCTGGCAGGAGATGTTCCGCTGGCAGAAGGAGCTCGTGGACTTCTACGGCTGGGACCGGCTCGTCCAGTTCACCGCCGGCCTCGGTCAGCAGTACTCCGCCGACAACGCCTTCCAGCGCGGCCGGATCGCGATGGCCATCGACGGCGAGTACCGCACCGGGTTCATCGAGCACCAGGCGCCCGGCCTGGACTACGGCACGGCCCCGTTCCCCGTCTCCGACGCCCGGCCCGAGCTCTACGGGACCGGCCTGACCACCGGCACCATCGTCGGCGTGCCGCGCGGCGCGGACGAGGCCGGAGCCGCGTGGGAGCTGGTGAAGTACCTGACCACCGACACCGGCGCGCTGGTGGAGCTGGCCAACGGCCTGAACAACGTGCCCACCACCAGGGCGGCCTTGCACGATCCCCGGCTGGAGCGCTCCCCGCAGTACCAGACGTTCCTGGACATGTTCGACTCGCAGGCGCTGGTGCCCTCGCCCGCCAGCGCCAACGGCAGCGCATACATGAAAACCACCGAGGACTTCGGGGTCAAGTGGCAGAGCGGGCAGGTCGCCGACCTCGGCGCCGCGCTGCGCGACCTCGACGCCCAGATCGACGCCGCCAAGTCGCTCGGCGGGCGCTGAGATGGCTCCGCCGGGACGCTCGCCCTTCGGCAGGAGGCTGCGCGTACTGGCGTTCATGGCGCCGTGGATCGTCGGGTTCACCGCCTTCTTCGCCTACCCGCTGCTGGCCACCGGCTACTTCTCCTTCACCAGCTACGACCTCCTCGGCGAGCCGGCGTGGGTCGGGCTGCGCAACTACGCGTACCTGTTCGCCGGAGACCCGGTGGTGCGCATCGCCGCCGCCAACACCGTCTGGCTCGTGGTCGTGCTGACCGTGCTGCGGGTCGTCTTCGCGCTCGGCGTCGCGTCGGTGATCGCGCGGCTGCGCAGAGGAGTCGGGCTGGTCCGCACCCTGTGCTACCTGCCCGCGCTCGCCCCGCCGGTCGCGGCGACGCTGGCGTTCGTCTTCCTGTTCAACCCGGGAACCGGCCCGGTGAACGGCTTCCTGCGCGTGCTGGGCGTCGACGGGCCGCTGTGGTTCAACGACCCGGCCTGGGCCAAGCCCGCGCTGACCCTGCTGACGCTGTGGGGCTGCGGCGAGCTGATGATCATCCTGCTGGCCGCGCTGCTGGACGTGCCCGCCGAGCTGCACGAGGCGGCGGCGCTGGACGGAGCGGGCGCGTGGCGGCGGTTCCGGCACATCACCATCCCCTCGATCGCGCCGGTGCTGCTGTTCGGGGTGGTGAACTCGGTCATCTTCTCGCTGCAGTACTTCACGCAGGCCGTCGTCGCCGGGGCGGTGGCATCCGGGCAGGCCGAGGTGGTCGGCAGCAGCAAGGTGCTCGGGTTCCCCGACAACTCGACGCTGACCTTCCCGGCATGGCTCTACCAGCAGGGATTCCACTACTACAACATGGGTTACGCCTCGGCGATGGCGGTGCTGCTGTTCGCGTTCTCCCTCGGTTTCACGATCTGGCTGATCCGGCGGATGCGCATCGGCGTCGAGGAGGCCGCATGAACCGGCACCGGACCCTGCACTGGATCGCGGTGCACAGCCTCGGGCTGGCCCTCGGCGCGATGTTCCTGCTGCCGCTGGTGTTCGTGCTGCTGACCGCGTTCATGTCCGACGAGCAGGCGCTCACCGCCGAGCTGTGGCCGCGGGACTGGCGCTGGGAGAACTTCGCCGAGGTGTTCGTCAGGGCGCCGATGCTGTCCTACCTCGGCAACAGCCTGCTCTACTCCGGGCTGGCGACCGCGTTCATGCTGGTCTCGAGCGTCCCGGTCGCCTACGCGCTGTCGAAGCTGCGCTGGCGCGGCAGGAACGCGGCCTTCCTGCTCGTCATCGCCGCGATGATGCTGCCGCCGCAGGTCACCGCCGTCCCGCTCTACATCCTGTGGGCCCGCTTCGAGCTCACCGGCTCGCTGTGGCCGCTGATCATCCCGCACCTGTTCGGTGACGCCTTCAGCATCTTCCTGCTGCGCCAGTTCTTCCTCACCATCCCGCGGTCCTACGTGGACGCGGCCAAGGTGGACGGTTGCGGCGAGCTCGGCGCGATGCTGCGCGTCGTGGTGCCGATGGCGCGGCCGGGCATCGCGGCGGCGGCGATGTTCTGCTTCCTCTACACGTGGAACGACTTCTTCGGCCCCCTGCTCTACACCGGCGAGAACGAGAGCAGCTGGCCGCTCTCGGTGGGGCTGGCGTCGTTCCGCGGCATGCACCACGTCGAGTGGAACCTCACGATGGCGGCCACCGTGCTGGTGATGCTGCCGGTCGTCGTGCTGTTCCTGGTGGCACAACGCGCATTCGTCCGAGGCATCACGTTCACCGGTGTGAAGGGCTAGGAACGGCATGAGGCTGACGGTCGTGGGTGGCGGCTCCACCTACACCCCGGAACTGGTCGACGGGATCGGCGAGCGGTCCGGGATCGACGAGATCGTGCTCGTGGACCCCGACGAGCAACGCCTGCGGGTGGTCGGCGACTTCTGCCGCAGACTGCTCGCGCACGCGGGCAGCCCGGCGAAGCTGACCACGACGGCGGACCTGGAGCGGGGCGCCGACGGTGCGTCCGCGGTGCTGCTGCAACTGCGCGTCGGCGGCCAGGCGGCCCGCTACCGCGACGAGACCTTCCCGCTGGAGCACGGCTGCGTCGGGCAGGAGACCACCGGCGCGGGCGGGCTGGCCAAGGCGCTGCGCACCGTGCCGGTGGTCCTCGACATCGCCGAGCGGGTGCGCGAGGTGGCTCCCGAAGCGTGGATCGTGAACTTCACCAACCCAGTCGGCATCGTCACCCGGGCGCTGCAGCTCGAAGGCCACACCGCGGTCGGCCTGTGCAACGTGGCGATCACCTTCCAGCGCCGGCTCGCCAGGCTGCTCGACGTCGACCACGAGTCGGTCCGGCTCGAACACGTCGGGCTCAACCACCTGACGTGGGTGCGCGGGGTGCGGGTCGGCGGAGAGGACGTGCTGCCACGGCTCATCGAGCAGCGAGCCGAAGAACTCGCCGAGCACGTCGAGCTGCCCGCCGCGCTGCTGCGCAGGCTCGGGGCGGTGCCCTCCTACTACCTGAAGTACTTCTACACCCACGACGAGGTGGTGGCGCGGCAGCGGTCGTCGCCACCGCGGGCGTCGGTCGTCAGCGACGTCGAGCGGAACCTGCTCAAGCGCTACTCCGACCCGTCGCTGACCGCCAAACCCGACGAGCTCATGCTGCGCGGCGGCGCGCACTACTCGGAAGCGGCCGTGCGTCTGGTCTCGGCGCTCACCTCGGACGGCCGAGTCGAGGAGCACGTGGTGAACGTGCGCAACGACGGCACGCTCGCGTTCCTGCCGGACGACGCGGTCATCGAGACCAACGCCCAGGTCGACGCCGACGGTGCCCGGCCGGAGGCCGTGCGTCCGGTCGAACCCGCGCTGGCCGGGCTGATCTCCCACGTCACCGCCTACGAGCAGCTGGCGCTGGAGGCCGCGACCAGGGGCGGCCGGGACCGGGTGGCCGCCGCGCTGCTGGCGCACCCGCTGATCGGCCGTCACCACCTGGCCGAGGAGCTCGCCGACGAGCTGGTCCGGCTCAACGCCGTCCACCTGCCGTGGGCCGGATGAGCGCCGCGGTGCTCGCCATCGACGGCGGCAACAGCAAGACCGACGTGCTGCTGGTGGACGCCGACGGCACCGTGCTCGCGGAGGTCCGCGGCCCGGGCGTCTCGCACCAGCGGGTCGGCATCACCGCGTGCCTGGACGCGCTGGCCGGGATGGCCGCCGACGCCGCGGCCGCGGCCGGGCTGCCCGCCGGGCCGCCGTTCGCCACCCACACCGCCGCCTGCCTGGCCGGAGCCGACCTCCCGCGGGAGGAGCGGGAGCTGCGCGAGGCGGTCGCCGCGCGCGGCTGGTCGGAGTCGGTCGTGGTCGAGAACGACACCTTCGCCCTGCTGCGCGCCGGAACCCTCGACGGGGTCGGCGTCGCGGTCGTGTGCGGCGCGGGGATCAACTGCGTCGGCGTGGCACCGGACGGGCGGGTCTCCCGCTTCCCCGCGGTCGGCCGGATCTCCGGCGACTGGGGCGGCGGCGGGTTCCTCGCGCGGGAGGCGCTGTGGTGGGCGGTGCGCGCCGAGGACGGCCGCGGCCCGCGCACCGCGCTGCTCCCGGCGGTCGTCGAGCACTTCGGGACGCGCGACATCGCCAAGGTCGTCGAGGCGCTGCACTTCGGCGAGCTCTCCGGAGACGCGCTGCACGCCCTGTGCCCGTTGCTGTTCGCCGTCGCCGAGGCCGGTGACGAGGTCGCGCGCGACCTCGTCGAGCGGCAGGCCGACGAGATCGGGCTGCTCGCCACGGTCGCCTTGCGGCGGCTCGGGATGCTCGACGAGCCCGCGGTCGTCGTCCTCGGCGGCGGGGTGCTCGCGGGCGCCGGGCGCAGTCTCGTGCCCGGCATCCAGCGCAGGTGCGCCGAGACCGCGCCGAAGGCGACCGTCCGGCTCACCGAGGTGGCGCCCGTAGTCGGGGCGGGCCTGCTCGGGCTCGACCGCCTGGGCGCGGCGCAGGAGGCCAAGCAGCGCCTCGCGCGACGGCGCTGACCCCGCCGCGGGTAGACTGGACGGCGCGGATGAGTCGGCCGGGCGGCCGCGTCGGGGCGCGTCCCCGTCGAGGAAAGTCCGGACTCCACAGGGCAGGGTGGTTGCTAACGGCAACCCGGGGTGACCCGCGGGAAAGTGCCACAGAAAGCAGACCGCCCGGCGGAGTGCCCAGGCACTCCGGCCGAGCAAGGGTGAAACGGTGGTGTAAGAGACCACCAGCGCCCCGGGTGACCGGGGCGGCTCGGTAAACCCCACCCGGAGCAAGGCCAAGAGGACACCTCCCGGTGTCTGCGCAGGCGTTCGAGGGTTGCCCGCCCGATGCCTGCGGGTAGGCCGCTGGAGCCTGCCGGCGACGGCAGGCCGAGATGGATGGCCGCCGACTGGGAGCGCCGCAAGGCCCCCACGAACAGGATCCGGCTTACAGGCCGACTCGTCCGCGCCTTCGACTTCCTAGTTCCCTTGTCGCGGCGGTGCTCACCAGCCGGGTCGGGTGGCGGGCAGGTTCCGGAATCACGTACGGCAGTCGGCGCCTGGTCGCCTCGCACGGCCGCCCGCTCACGCAGGTCTCGTTTCACGCGTGGCCGTTCGCACGTCTGGCGGTGCCACGTACGGCGCTTGGTCACGTGCGCGGATGTGTTGCCTCCCTCCCGCCGACGAATATCCGGGAGCCCACGGCGGTTGGGTGTTTCTCGCGGCGGGACGAACGCGCTGCTCGGGCCGGGGGCTCGCATCTCGCGGACCCCGTTCAAGGGGCCACGAGGACGCCCGCATACGCCCGAATCGCGTACATGTCGGCGTGTCGTACGCATCCGGCGGAACCGCCGCGGTACATGCCCCGCCCCGAAGCGCCGAACTGTCGCGTGCCCGCATCCGGAAACTCCCGCCGCCGTCCCGGCCCGCGGTACCTGCGCGCGGTGTGGATCGTCCATAGTGGCCGGGCAACCGCGCTGGTCAGGCTGGGAAGCGGCGATCACCGCCGGTGGCCGCCCCGGTGCGGAACGCGCCACCGGGCAGCCGCTACTCTTGGTGCGACGCCAAGATCACCTTTGCCGTCAACCGAATCCGGCGACTTCACGTCGGCGTGATCCGGTCGGGTGCATCATGACCGATGTGCGCTATTCCACTGGCCCACCGTTCTGTGCACGGTGCGTTACGAGAGGGCTCGCGAGCGGGTGAACGATCACGTTATTCCAGTCGAGAACATCGGTGGTGACCGTTCTTCTCGCGGTACTGGGCCAAAAGCGGCACGCCCGAACGGCCTATCCGCCGCGTGATCGCGGCCGGTCCCGCGCCACACCCGAACGCGCAACCACTACTGCTGGTGACCATGTCATGTTCTACTCGTACCTGCGTGCCGGGCCCCACCCGGCGTGCTGAGGTACCGATCCGACGACACTCCGCGAACGCAGGGGCAACGAGATGACCACCACGGCGCTGGAAACAATGGCGCAACTGCACACACTGGCGCAGGGAGAGATCGGGACCTGGAACCTGCGCGACTGGATCCTGCGCAACCTGCTGCCGTTGCTGCTGCTGGCCGTCGCTCTCCTGCTCCTGTGGCTCGGTGGCGGCAAGGGCGACAACGCCGGCGTCATGCGCCGCGTCGGCGGCATCATCGTCGCGCTGGCGATCATCGGCCTGGCAGTGACCGGATCGGGCGTGGACATCGGCACCTTCATCGCCAGCCTGTTCAGCACCAGCGGGTGATCGGCAGTGCGGATTCGCACCGATGACGAGGTCTACCGGGTCGACGCGGTCTGGCTCGGTCCCCCGAAGGCGACCTTCCCCTGGCGCGCGAGGTACGTGGCGTGGGGCGTCGGCATCGTGGTCTTCCTGCTCGTGCTCGCGGTCGAGCGGCGGATGAACATCGGCTTCAGCTTCTTCTCCACCGCGTGGGGCGTGGTCATCACGATCGTCATCACACGCATCATCTGCTCGCGCATCACCCACGAACGACCGCTCGGTGCGGTAATGGTGATGTGGTTGCGGGAACTCACCGCCCCCAGGGAGAAGACGGCGACGCAAGGAGGAGCGGCCAGTGCGGCACGGATCCGGGTGAAGGCGCAGCGCCCCCGGCCCAAGCAGCCCAGAAGGGCGGCGGGGCGGACGAACAAGCAGCAGGTCAACCGCTCCAGGCAGCCGGCGGTCCGTAGCTCGGCGCCCAGCAGGCGGTCGCGTAGCAAGGAGGTTCGCGGTGTTCGGTCGACGGCGAGGCCGTGAGGGCGGCTCGCATCAGGGTCCACCTCGCCCCGTCGGTTCGAACGGGTCCGTGCGGTCCGCCCGCACGCCCAGCGGCGGGGCCAAGGGCAAGCGCAGGCTCGGCGACGAGACGTCGATCCCGACCTACACGCCCTCGATCGCCGCGCGCTCCATCGACGGCCACCTGCTGCGCACCGGCCAGGACGTGTTCGCCTGGTACCGGTTGTCGGCGCAGCGCTGGTCGTTCCGCTCGGACTCCCAGCGCCAGGACCTGATCGCCGCGATCGCGGGCCAGTACGCCGAACTGCAGGGCCGCTGGCTGCACCTGCGGGTCACCAACCGGCCCTACCCGATCCGGATGTGGGCCGAGGCCCACGTCCACAACGCCCGCCACCCGCTGCCGGACACCCCTGGTTCGCTGAGCTTCGACGACTACATGGTCGGCGAGCAGCAGCAGCTGATGGGCCGCTCCATGGCGGAGAAGGAGGTCTACCTCGGCGTCCAGGTGCAGACCCGCAACGTCGTCGACCGCGCGGTCGAGCGCGCCGCGCCGCTGTTGCGCCGCGTGTTCCCGGAAGCCGTCGACGCCGAGCTCGTCGCGCTGGACAGCGAGATCGACCACCTCGACCAGGTGATCGGCTCGGCGGGCCTGGACGGCCGCCCGGTCACCGCGGAGGAGATCTCCTGGCTGATGCACCGCTCGTGCTCGCTGGGACTTCCCGCTCCGCGGAACCTGCCCGCCGTGCCGGGCTCGGCATGGGAACCCGAGGACCTCGCGTCGTTCACCGACGCCTCGGACATGCACCAGGAGCCCTATTCGCCGACCGTGACGGTGCGCGGGCGCACCGGTTCCAACGCAGGCGTCACCCGGCACGTCGCGGTCCTGACGGTCGGCCAGACCCACGGGCTGCAGATCCCGGAGATCGACGACCCGTGGATGCAGCACTCCGACCGGCTGCCCGCTCCGGTGGAGTGGTCGGCGCGGATCTACGTGCGGCGCCCCGAGGACGTCGGCGGTGAGCTCCAGCGCCAGATGAACAAGGTGCGCTCGCAGGTCCGGCACTACACCGAGGAACACGGCCTCGAACCGCCGACCTCGCTGGCCCGCCAGGCGGGCCGGGTGCTGGAGATCGACGACGAGATGACCTCCGGCTTCACCGCATTGGCCACCCGGGTCCGCTCGTGGTGGCGGCTGGCGGTGTCTGGCCCGACCGAGCGCGACGCGCTGCGCCTGGCCCAGCAGATCCTGGACCTGTACAAGCCGAAGGTGGCCATCGAGCACCCCGAGGCGCAGTACGCGATGGCCCGCGAGTTCATCCCCGGCGAGCCGCTGGCCAACGCCGCCTACCTGCGCCGCGGCTCGGTGGTGTGGGCCGCCGCCGCGGTACCGCAGGCCACCGCCGAGGTCGGCGACCGGCGCGGCATCCTGCTCGGCGAGACCTGCACCGCGACCCGGCGCCCGGTGGCGTGGGACCCGTGGATGGCCCAGGAGGTCCGCGACGCCTCCGGTCTGACCGCCATGGTCGCCGGCCTCGGTGGCGGCAAGTCCTTCCTCGGCGGCGGAACCGTCTACAAGACGCTGCGTTCGGGCGCGCACTGGACGCTGCTGGACCCGTCGGGTCCGCTGGCCGAGCTGTGCGAGCTGCCCGAGCTGCGGCCGTACGCGCGCCCGATCAACCTGCTCAACGCCCAGCCCGGCATCCTCAACCCGTACCGCGTGGTCGCCGAGCCCGAACTGGAGCACTTCGTCGACGAGGACGACCCGGAGCGCAGCTGGCGCCGCGAACGCGCGCTGGCCGCCGCGACCCGCCGTCGGCTCGTGCTCGACGTGCTCACCGGTCTGCTGCCCTACGAGGTCGCCCGGCTGCCGCAGACCCGGATCGTGCTGCTGCGCGCGGTCCGCGCGGTAGGCGGCAGGCCCGACGCCCACCCGGGCATGGTCTTCGAGGCGCTGCGGCGCGACGCCAGCGAGCACCACGAGCACGCCGTCGTCGTCGCCGACTTCCTCGACGAGATCCGCGAGCGGATGTCGCTGCTCATCCCGGAAGCCGACGCCGACCCCTACTCGGAGCGGCGCGAGGACCGGCTCACCGTGCTGACCATGGCCGGTCTGACGCTGCCCAAGGACGGCGTCGGCCGCGAGCACTGGACCGACGCCGAGGCGCTCGGCGTCGAGATGCTCAACCTCGCGGCGTGGCTGACCCAGCGGTCCATCTACGAGCGGCCCAAGAACGAGCGCAAGGGCGTCTGGATCGACGAGGCGTTCTTCCTCTCCGAGGTCCCGACCGGGCGCGTGCTGATGAACCGCTTCGCCCGGGACTCCCGGAAGTGGAACGTCCGGGTCCTGCTCTCCAGCCAGATCCCCGCCGACTTCCTGCGCATCCAGGGCTTCGTGTCGCTGCTGGACTCGGTGTTCATCGGGCGCCTCGACGACGAGCAGGCGCAGGCCGACGCCCTGCGGCTGCTGAAGGTCCCGGTCGGCGCGGGCTACGAGCAGGTCGTGGCGGCGCTGGGCCGCCGTCCCGGCCCCGCGCGCAACAGCACCGAGCGCGACCGCGCGCCGAGGCAGTTCATCTTCGGCGACGGTGCGGGCGGCGTGGAGAAGATCCGCATCGACTTCAGCGGCCCGCACCTGGAGCACCTGCGCGACGCGCTGGACACCACACCGGCGAGCGACGGCGACGAAGGCGAGCGCCGGGCGTTGAAGGGCTCGGACAACGTCGCCAACTCCGACGCCTCGACGGCGGGCCTGGCACCCGTCGACGACGAGGATTACCCGGAGGACATCGACGCCTTCGACGAGCTCGAGCTGGAAACCGTCGGCATCGGCAACGAGCGACGCGGTGAGCGCCCCGGCCACAACCCGGGCGAACGAGGTGGAGACGACGTCCGGTGACCGCAGTGCTGATCGTGACCGGGGTGGTGATCGCCGCCGTGCTTCTCCGGGCGCGGCGACGATCGAGCCGTGCGCCGGGGGCCGCCCGGCCGGTGCCGCGCAGGCGCGGCGCGCTGGCGGTGGTGGTCGCCCTCGTCGGCATCCAGGCCCTGATCGGCGCCCCGGCCACCGCCCAGGGCTTCGACTGCAAGGAAGCGCCCAACCCCGAACGCCCCGGCTCCGGCATGGTCGGCGCCATCGACCCCGCCCCGATGGGAACCGGGTATCCGGGTAGCGCCTACGACGAAGTCGGTTACGCCGGTCTGGTCTGGCACAACTACGACCTCGGCTGCGGGCCGCAGGGTGTGACCAACCCCAACGCGATCGTCGACACCTGGCTCGGCAACGAGCTGTTCAACCTTGGCAAGAACCTCGTCGGTGCGACCAACGGGCTGCACTACACCCTGCTCAACGGCGACCTGATGGACCCGTTGGACGAGGTGATCGCCACCGGCACGGTCGCGCTGTACGACAGCGTCTTCACCCCGTGGTTCGGTGTGGTCGCGCTGCTCCTGGCGGTGCTGCTGTTCCGCTACATCTGGCAGGGCGATCTGGCCACCATCGGCAAGAAGGGCATGTGGGCGCTGGCCGGGCTGTGGTTCGCCTCGGCCACCTACCTGACGCCGCTGGTCTACACCCACGCCCTCGACGACGTGGTGATAACCGGGACTTCCGCGGTGCAGGCCGGTTTCCTGCGCGAGGTCGGCATCGACGAGAGCAATGCACTCCCGACGTTGCTGCACGACCAGGTGGTCTACAACAACTGGCTCCGCGGTGAGTTCGGCTCGCCGGACACCCCGCAGGCGCAGCAGCTCGGTCGCGAGCTGCTGCGAGCGCAGGCGTGGACGAAGGAAGAGGCCAGAACCGGCGCGGACGCCGGTTCGCCGGAGGCCAAGAAGCAGGCGTTCGAGGACGTCGCGGGCAAGATGGGCAGCGCCTACGGCTACTTCCAGGGCATCGACGGCAGCCGGACCGGTGCCGGGATGCTCGCCATGGTGCAGGGATTCGCGTTCGCGTCGTTCCAGTTGCTGGCGAAGGCGGCGATCCTGCTCGCGCAGGTGTTGCTGCGGGTGGTGATCCTGGCCGGCCCGCTGATCGGCCTGGTGGCCTTGCTCTACCACCAGATACTGCGCGCCGTCGGGCGGGTCGCGGGTGCGGCGCTGCTCAACGTGGTGATGATCTCGGCGATGGCCGGGCTGCACACCCTGATCCTCACCTGGGTCTTCAACCCCACCCGCGGGTTCTCGGCGCTGACGCAGATCCTGCTCGCCAGCCTGGTGACGCTGGTCTTCCTGATGGTGGGCAAGCCGATCCGCCGGATGGGCCAGATGGTCGAGCTGTCGGTGGGCGGTGTCGGCGGCTCGACGCCGCGCATGTCGGGCAGCGTCTTCTCCCGGTTCCGCGGTCGCGGCGGCAGCGGCAAGGACGGCGGCGAGTCCGGCGGCGACTTCTGGGAGACGATCCGCAGCGGTGGCGGGGCCGACGACGAGTCCGGTGGTGGCGAGCAGCGCAGGCGGCGCCCGGAGGCGCTGCTGCCGTCGTCGGTGGTCGCCACGGCGCACCGCCTCGACCGCGACACACCGCCGGGCGACGCCGACGCCGCGCCAGGTGCGCGGGCGTTGCCCGCGCCGGGGACGCGCGCCGAAGCCCGCCGCCCCGGCGGCTACCGGGCCAGCTACGCGCTCCCGGAAGGTGCGGGCCAGAGCCGGGTAGTCGACACCAACCCGGTGGCGGATGCCAAGTGGGACGGAAATGAGGACGATCCGGTGCTGATCCCGTCCCGCACCGACAACGCCGCGCTGCCCGGCCCCGCCGAACAGCCCGGTCCGCGCCGCGCGGAGATGGAAGTGGTGGCCGGACGGCCCGTCTACGTCGTCTACCGGCCGTCGCGGGGGCTGGAGGTGGCCGATGGCGGCTGAGTCCGGGCCGGGGATCTGAGGAGGGGAGCAGCCGATGCCGATTCGCACGCACCGCGGCCGCGCCGCGGTGTACCGCAGGCTGTGGGGCTGGCCGTTGCGCTCGCCCAGGCACCTCGTCACCGCGCTGGTCGTGCTGGGGGTGCTGGTCGTGTTGATCGGGTTCCTGCTGCCCGAACCGCCGCCGAACCGCTACCAGGGTGCCGACAGGCCGATCGCCCAGAGCGAGCGGCCGTTACCGCCGTCCACGCGCAGGCCCGCGCCGCCGACGTTCTCGGTGCCGCAGGCCGCGCCGCCGCCGACCGCGCCCGACCCGGCCGGCCTGGCCGTGGTCGACGCTTGGGGACGGGCGTGGGTCAACCACCCGCCCGGCACCTCCAAGCAGCAGTGGCTGGACGGGCTGCGCCAGTACACCACCGACGAGTTCCTGCCCGTGATGGAGTCCGTCGAGCCGGCCAACGTGCCGTCGACGGCAGTCACGGGCCCGCCCGTGGCGGTCGAGTCGCGCCGGACGTCGATGGACGTGCGGCTGCCGACCAACGCGGGCGACCTGAACGTGACCGTGATCAAGACTCCGGCGGGATGGCGCGTCTCCCAATACAGCAAGGTGGACTGACATGCGCAAACTCGTGGTGGCGATCGTCCTGCTCGCGGGTTTCGCAGGTCTGGTCGGAGTGGGTGCGCTGACGGCACTGCTGGCGGGCAGCGGGGGCCGCGGGCAGGGCTGGTCGGACTGCGCCGCCGACCTGGGACCGTGGGGTGACGGCGCCGGACGCGGCGAGCAGGACGCTGGCACGCTGAACGACCACTCGGTCGACGTCGTCAAGCGGATCATCGAGATCGGCAAGCAGCGCAACCTGCCGCCGCGCGCGTGGCAGATCGCGATCCAGGCGGGCAAGACCGAGTCCAACCTGACCAACGTCAACTACGGCGACCGCGACTCGCTGGGCATCTTCCAGATGCGGCCGTCGATGGGCTGGGGCAGCGTCTCGCAGGTCACCGACGTCGACTATTCGATCAACAAGTTCTACGACGTGCTGATGGCGGTCCCGGACTGGGAGGAGATGCGCCCCGGCACCGCGGCCCAGCGGGTGGAGCGCTCGGCTTACCCGCTGCGCTACCACCGGTGGGAGCCGATGGCCGCGCACCTGGTGAGCGTGGAGGGCCAGGTCGAGGGGTTCAGCGGCTGCGAGAACATGCCGTCGGCGGGCGTGCTGGCGGGGCAGGCCATCAGCTTCGCCGACGACCAGCTCGGCAAGCCCTACGTGTGGGGCGCGGCGGGCCCGTCCGCGTTCGACTGCTCGGGTCTGACGCAGATGGCGTGGAAGGCCGCGGGGGTCACGATCCCCAAGCACTCGCAGGCCCAGTACCACGAGGGTGGGAAGAAGGTGCCGCTTTCCCAGGCACAGCCCGGTGACCTGGTGTTCTGGGGCTACGGACGGGATCCGGACAGCGTGCACCACGTGGCGCTGTACCTGGGCGACAACGAGATCCTGCACGCCCCGCAGCCCGGGGAGAACGTCGAGCGCACCAAGATGTGGGACGGCGGCGAGCTGCTGCCGATGGTGGTCCGACCGGCCCCCGACCAGCCCGCGCCGCAGCCGTCCACGCCGACGGCGCCGGTCGCCGACTCGCCGGGACAGCCGGGCGGCGACGCGCCGCCGGTGCTCGACGCGCAGGTGCCCGACGAGCCCGGCGCGGGTCAGCCCGGCTCCGACGCACCGGGTGCGGGCGAACCGGACTCCAACGCGCCGGGAGCGGACGCGCCGGCTCCAGGCGAGCCCGGCGCCCCGGCCCCAGGCGACCCGTCTCCGGGCACGCCGGACGACGCCGCCGGGGTACCCGGGCCGGGCACCGGCAGGTGAGAATTCGCCGGCAGCGCCTGCGCGCCGGACCAGGGGAACGGGCCTTGTCGAAAGGTGGCCAGACGTCATGTTCACGCCAGATCCCATTCCGCGGCCGAGCGGTCCGCCCGCGTCGAGCACCCCCCTCGGGGACTACCTCTCCAGAGCGCACCACGGCGTCGACAGCGGTTACGTGACGCTGCCGCGTTCCCTGGCCGAGGCGATGCCGCTGCCGTGGCAGCAGCAGATGCGCCACCTGCTCGCCGAGTTCCACCAGGCGTACGGGCACCTGCAGTGGCCGGTCTACCGGGTCGTGCCCTCCCGCTACGAGCGGCTGGTCGACCTCGACGACGACCAGCTCGCCGAGGTCGGCTGCACGGTCGAGGTGGACGACTCCGGTGAGCTGGAGTACCGGATGCGCGACGGCCGCCGGATCGAGGACCCGGAGACCCACCAGGTTCTGGTGTCCTGCCTGGACCCCATTCCGAGGCAGCAGCCGGGCGGTCAGCAGCCCGCCCCGAGGCCCGCCCCACCGGCCTGGTGACGGCGCTGCTCCGCCCGGGTGAGGTGGGGTTGCACCGACTCAGGTGCGTGACATGCGCGTTGCGGCATGCGAGGCTCGACGCATGGCCCGTGGAGGTTGGTACTTCTGCTTGAAGCATCAGCAGGTCGAGCCGGCGGCGGGATGCCGCGCGGCCGACCGCTTGGGTCCTTATCCGGACCGGGAGACCGCGTCTCGGGCACTTGAGATAGCCCAGGAGCGCACCAAGGCGGCCGACGAGGCCGAGCGGCGCTGGAACGAGGGGGACTGAGTTCCGGTGGCGGCGGCACAGGTACCACAGGGTGGCACCGGTGTTGCCGCCGCCGATCGGCTGCCCGGCCGGGTCCTCCGGCCGCGGGCCGGGGAGTTCGACTTCGGCACCATCCGCGCTGAGCTGGGGCTGCCCGTCGACTTCCCGACCGCCGCGCTGAGCGAGGTCGAGCGGACCGTGGCGCAACCGGTCCTCGACGGGGCCCGCGCGGACGCGACCGGGCTGCCGCTGGTCACGGTGGATCCGCCCGGGGCCAAGGATCTGGACCAGGCGGTGCTCGTGCGGCGTCGTGCGCGCGGATACCGGGTCCATTACGCGATCGCCGACGTCGCGGCTTTCGTCCCGCCCGGTGGGGCGCTGGACGCAGAGGTCCGCAAGCGCGGTCAGACGCTGTACCTGCCCGACGGCAACGTCCCGCTGCATCCGACGCTGCTGTCGGAGGGCGCGGCGAGCCTGCTTCCGGACCAGGTGCGGCCCGCCGTGCTGTGGACGATCGACCTCGACCACGAGGGCGTTCCGGCGCGGGTCGACGTCCGCCGCGCG
This sequence comes from Saccharopolyspora erythraea, assembly GCF_018141105.1. Taxonomy (NCBI): domain Bacteria; kingdom Bacillati; phylum Actinomycetota; class Actinomycetes; order Pseudonocardiales; family Pseudonocardiaceae; genus Saccharopolyspora; species Saccharopolyspora erythraea. Next base: position 2,239,384 of record NZ_CP054839.1, read on the forward strand.
TTGGTGCGCTCGGTCGCCCGGCTCGACTACGACGGCGTCCAGCGCACGCTGGCCGAGGGCACCGCGCACCCGTCGATCGAGCTGCTGCCCGAGGTGGGCCGGTTGCGGCGGGAGCAGGCCGTGCTGCGCGGGGCGATCGAGCTGGGGCTGCCGGAGCAGCAGGTGGAGTCCGACGGGGCAGGCGGCTGGCGGCTGGTGCTGCGGCCGAGGCTGGTCGTCGAGGAGTGGAACGCCGAGATCTCGCTGCTAACCGGCATGTGCGCGGCGGAGATGATGATCTCGGCGGGTGTCGGTGTGCTGCGCACGGTGCCGGACCCGGAGCCGGAGACGGTGGCCGGGTTGCGGCGTTCGGCGGCGCGGCTCGGCGTGGAGTGGCCCGAGGGCAAGCCGCCCGCCGCGGCGCTGGCGGGGCTCGACCCGGTCCGGCCGGAAGCGCTCGCGGTGCACGTCGCGGCGACCCGCCTGCTTCGCGGCGCGGGCTACACCGCCTTCGGCGACGGCGCCCCGGTGAAGTCCGGCCACGCGGGGATCGGAGCCTCCTACGCCCACGTCACGGCGCCGCTGCGGCGGCTGGTCGACCGCTACAGCGCCGAGGTGTGCCTGGCGGTGAGCACCGACCGGGAAGTACCGGAGTGGGTGCGCGAGGCGTTGGCGCACCTGCCGTCGGTGATGGGCGGCTCCGACCGGGTCGCCGGTCAGGTCGAGCGGGCCTGCATCGCGCAGGCGCAGGCGTGGGCGCTGGCGGACCGGGTCGGGGAGGAGTTCCCGGCGACCGTGCTGCGCGCGGCCAACGGCGTCGAGGGCGAGGTCTTCGTCGCCGACCCGCCGGTCATCGCCCGTTGCGTGGGCGACGGCTTCGGCGAGGGGCAGCAGGTCCGAGTGCGGTTGACGGCGGCCGACGCGGACCGGCGCGACGTCGCGTTCGAAGTGATCTGATCCACACCGCGGCGCGGTAGCGGATTCCCCGGCGCCCGTCGATCGTTGGGAACCAGAGCATCGACGTAGATCGGAAAGGGGCCCGCGGTGGCTGACGTGCGCGAGATGACGGTTGGGGTGCTCGGTGGTACCGGGGCGCAGGGCAAGGGGCTGGCGATCCGGTGGGCCAGGGCTGGCCTGAAGGTCGTGATCGGCTCGCGCAGCTCCGAGCGCGCCCAGCAGGCGGCGGCCGAGATCGCCGGAATCGCGGGTGGTGACGTGACCGGCCAGGACAACGCCGGTGCGGCGGCGGTGTCCGACATCGTGCTGCTGGCGCTGCCCTGGGACGGCCATGCCGAGACGCTGACCGCGTTGCGCGGTGAGCTGGCGGGCAAGATCGTGATCGACTGCGTGAACCCGCTCGGGTTCGACAAGCAGGGCCCCTACGCCCTGGAAGTGCCTGAGGGCAGCGCGGCGCAGCAGGCCGAGCGCTTGCTGCCGGACTCGCGGGTCACCGCGGCGTTCCACCATGTCTCGGCGGTGACCCTGGCCGACCTGGATGTCGCCGAGGTCGACCTGGACGTGCTTGTCCTCGGCGACGACCGGGAAGCCACCGACGTCGTTCGCGCGCTCGCCGACGTCATCCCCGGCGTTCGCGGCGTCTACGGCGGACGGCTGCGCAACGCCCACCAGGTCGAGGCGTTGACGGCGAACCTGATCGCGATCAACCGCCGCTACAAGGCCCACGCCGGTCTGCGCATCACCGACATCTGACGGCGGTTTGTGACCGCCTGGGCTCGCGGGCAGCATGGGAGCCGGAGGTGGTGTTCGTGGCCGAGCAGCTTCCGGAGGAAGCCGACCGGTGGAGCGACGACGAGCGGGAGCGCGGCGCGGCCGTCCTCGATGGCCGCACGGTCGTGGTCAACGTCCGCAAGACCGGCCCGCACAAGCACCTCGTGCCGTGGCTGCTGTCGGAGGGGCTGCTGACCTACGTCGGGCATTCCGGTCCGCGGCACTCGTGGCCCGCGTCGGACTTCGCCAGCCCGTTCGTCAGGGAGGCCAAGACCGACCGCGAGGCCATGGTGCGGCACTACGAGAAGTGGCTCGACGAGCAGCCGGGGCTGCTGCACCGGGTCCGGGAAGGCGAGCTGTCCGGTCAGGCGCTCGGGTGCTGGTGCGCGCCCAAGGCCTGCCACGCCGACGTGCTGGCCCGCCGAGCCACCCACCCGGACTGACCCGTGGGTCTTCCGGGCTGTCGTAGCGACCCGGAAGGCTCACGGCCTAGCCTGGCCGGTATGACCTCCACCAAGGATGCGGTGACCGCCCGGGGGGAGTGGGTGCGCCAGGCGAACCGGTTCACCGAGCGCATCACCGCCGACGGCTCGTCGGCCCATCCCGTCGAGCCGGGCAGGTACCACCTGGTCGTCAGCCTGGCCTGCCCGTGGGCGCACCGGTCGGTGATCGTGCGCAGGCTGCTGGGGCTGGAGGACGCGATCTCGCTCGGCGTCGTCGACCCGATCCGCGACGAGCGCGGCTGGCGGTTCACCCTCGACCCGCGGGGCCGGGACCCGGTGACCGGCATGGAGTTCCTGTCCGAGGCGTACCTGGCCACCGACCCTGATTTCGACGGACGCTTCACCGTGCCCGCGGTGATCGACACGACGACCGGCCAGGTGGCGACCAACGACTACCCGCAGCTCACGCTCGACCTGTCGACCCAGTGGCGCCGCCACCACCGCGCGGGCGCACCGGAGCTGTACCCCGAGCACCTGCGCGCCGAGATCGACGAGGTCAATGCCGAGGTGTTCCGCGACGTCAACCAGGGCGTGTACCGCTGCGGTTTCGCCCGGTCGCAGGAGGCCTACGAGGAGGCGTTCGACGCGCTGTTCGCCAGGCTGGACGCGCTGTCCGAACGGCTGCGCGAGCGCCGCTACCTCGTCGGCGACTCGATCACCGAGGCCGACATCCGGCTGTTCACCACGCTGGTCCGCTTCGACGCGGCGTACCACGGCCACTTCAAGTGCAACCGGCACAAGCTGACCGAGCTGCCGGTGCTGTGGGCCTACGCCCGGGACCTGTTCCAGACCCCGGGTTTCGGCGACACCGTGGACTTCGACCACATCAAGCGGCACTACTACCGCACGCATCCGGGCATCAACCCGAACGGGCTGGTCCCGGCCGGTCCGGACCTCTCGGGCTGGCACACCGGGCACGGCCGCGAAGCCCTTGGCGGCAGCCCCTTCGGCGAGGGCACCGCTCCCTGATCCGGGGGAGCGTGCCGCCCCTGGTGCGGGGCGGCACGCACCGGGCTCACTCGAAGCTGTGCTCCGGCGCGGGGAAGGCACCCCCGCGCACTTCGTCGGCGAACTCGTGCGCGGCCCTGGCCAGCGTGCCGCCCAGGTCCGCGTAGCGCTTGACGAACCTGGCGGTCCGCCCTGTGTTCATCCCGGCCATGTCGGTCCACACCAGCACCTGCGCGTCGCACTCCGGCCCGGCGCCGATGCCGACGGTCGGAATGGCCAGCTCGGCGGTGACCCGCTTGGCGGCCTCGCTCGACACCATCTCCAGCACCACCGCGAACGCACCGGCGTCCTGGAGCGCGCGGGCGTCGGCGGCGAGCTCCTCGGCCTGCTCGCCGCGCCCCTGCACCCGGTAGCCGCCGAGGGTGTGTTCGCTCTGCGGGGTGAAGCCGATGTGGCCCATCACCGGGATGCCCGCGTTGACCAGCGCCTCGACGTGCCTGGCGAACGGGCGTCCGCCCTCGAGCTTGACCGCGTGCGCGCCGCCTTCCTTCATGAACCGCACACCGGTCGCCAGCGCCTGCTCCGGCGACGCCTCGTAGGAGCCGAACGGCAGATCGGCGACCACCATGGCGCTGCGGGCGCCCCGCGTGACCGCCCTGGCCAGTGGAATCAGCTCGTCGACGGTGACGGGCACCGTCGTGTCGTAGCCGTAGACGTTGTTGGCCGCGGAGTCGCCGACGAGCAGGACGGGGATGCCCGCCTCGTCGAAGATCCGCGCCGTGTACATGTCGTAGGAGGTGAGCATCGGCCATGCTTCGCCGCGCTGCTTGAGCTCCAGCAGGTGCCGGGTCCGGACCCGCCTGCGGCGCGGTGCCGAGCCGTAGGGGGCGGTGGTCTCGCCGTTCGGGCGTCCCGGCTGGTTCTCCGACCGATCGTGGGCAGCAGTCATCGTTGACCGTCCTTCTCCTCAAGGCCCGCCGTGCGGGTCCCTGGGCTTGCTCGGATGGTTGTGCTGCGAGGGTGCCACGCGATCCGGTCCGGGGGGATACCGCGAGGACCCACATCACAGTGCGTGTCGCGAGCCGACGTCCGCCGGCCCGTTGCAGGTCAACCGATCCAGGGCCGGGCGATGCGGGCGTAGGTGCCGTCGTGCAGGGCGAGGTTGAGCCACTGGTCGACCCACTGCTGGAAGACGACGTCGCCGAGAGGCAGCAGGTAGGCCTTCTCCGAGAACGTGAACGGCTGGTCGGGGTGGACCGCGCACAGCTCGGGGTGCTGCTTGGCCTGCCACTTCGTCTCGGCGGCGTCGGTCATCATCAGATCCGCGTGACCCGCGATCACCTGCTCGAAGATCGTGTTGTTGTCGGAGTGCTCGACGACGGTGGCCCGCTTGAGGTTCTGGCGGGCGAACTGCTCGTTCGTCCCACCGGGGTTGACGATCGCGCGGACCCCGGGCTGGTCGATCTGCTCCAGCGTCCGGAAGCGCTCGGCGTTCTCGCAGCGCGTGATCGGAGTCTTGCCGTCGACGACGTAGGCGCGGCTGAAAAACGCCTGCTTCGCGCGTTCCAGGGTGACCGAGACACCGCCCACGGCGATGTCGCACCGCTGCTGGAAGTCGCGCATCAGCGTCTTCCACGTGGTGGGCACGATGGTCGCGCGCACCCCGAGGCGGGCCGCGAGGTCGTGCGCCATGTCGATGTCGATGCCGCTCCAGGCACCCGAGGCGTCGCGGTAGGTGAAGGGCCGGTAGTCGCCGGTGCTGCACACACGCAGCTCGCCGCGCTGGACGACCTGTTCCAGGCGGTTCGGGGCCGGCGGCACCGGGTTCGCGGACGGGCTGGAGAGCGCGAGCCAGGTGGTGCCTGCGGCGATGACGGCGACCAGCGCCAGTGCGAGCCCGAGCGCGAGCGTCTTGCGGTTCATGGTGGTCCTGCCTTTCGATCTCTACGCACATGCATAGCCGCTGGGGTGCGCGGAGACCAGAGCGCCGGTGATCGGCGGCGAGACCTGCCGCTTACTCGGAGACCAGTCGCTCGGAGAACTCCCACAGTTCGAAGGCCCGGGCGCGGTCGTAGGACTCGTCGGAGGTCTTGCGCGGCCTGCGGCCGACGAAGTAGAGGCCGCTCACCACGCCGGGCTCGTCGGCCGTGACCAGCCAGGCCAGGTCGGCCGCCGACCGCGCCACCGACCGGACGCCCGGGACCGCGCGGACCAGCACCGGAGCGATCCGGTCGTAGAGGCGCCGGACGCGGCCGGGGTAGTCGCGGACGAGCCCGGTCTGCGGCATCAGGCCGGGATCGAAGGCGTTGACGGTGATCCGGCGGCCGTTGCGGCGCCGGTTCAGCTCGTAGGTGGTGTAGATGTTGGCGAGCTTGGACGTCGCGTAGCGGATGCGGCCCGAGCGCGGCGAGTCGTCCAGGACCGACAGTTCCGGGTCGGCGAGGGCGCCGGGGCTTTCCCAGTGCGGAGCGGGAAATCCCATGGATCTGCGCGGACCGTAGTGCGTGCCGCTGGAGACCAGCACGATCCGCCCGGCCTCGGCGAGGTGGTCGAGCAGCAGCCGGGCCAGCAGGAAGTGCCCGAGGTGGTTGGTGGCGAAGGTCAGCTCGTGGCCGTCGCGGGAACGCCGGACCCCGCCGACGACCTGCACCCCCGCGTTGCACACCAGTGCCCCCAGCGGAGGACCGGTCAGGAGCGCCTTGGCCGCCGCGCGCACCGATGCCAGGTCGGCGAGGTCGAGTTCGAGGACCTCCAGGCTCGCGTCGGGCACCCGCGCGCGGATCTCGTCGGCCGCGGTCGCACCCGCGTCCGCGTCGCGGCAGGCCAGGACGACGTGGCGCCCGGTGGCGGCGACCTCTTCGGCCGCGGCTCGGCCGAGCCCCGACGACGCACCGGTGATGACGACCCGCTCGGGCATGCGCGCTCCTTTCCGCCTGGTGCCTCCACGATGCCTGCACCGGACCCGGCGCGGCCACGAGCAGCCCGCCGCGCGCGGCGAGGGTGACCATGTTGTGACAGACCCTGCGGTCGGTGAGCGGCGGTTGCCGGTGATCGTCCGGATTCCGCGAGGAACGTTGCTTTGGCCTTCTGCCGCTTGCGGATTCTCTGACCTCGTCGGGCATGACCACGACAGCCCGGCCTACCGGTAACAGCCAGATCAGGCGTCGAACCAGCCCGCGGCGTCGAGGCGGAAGTAGTTGCCTGGCGCCAACGCGCGGCTGACGCCGCTCATGAGCAAGACCCTAGGACTCCGGGGAGTGTTCGGACGCCATCGCCCGGTACGCGGCGCGCAGGTGTTCCACGACGTCGACGTCGCCAACCGCCAGCGGTCCGAGCTGGTCGAGCAGCGTGTCCGGGCGCGGGCTCTCCCGCGCCGGGGTCGTCGACACCGGCGGCATGGTCCAGAAGGAGTCCAGCGACTCCGCCAGCGACGGGGCCTGCGGTTCGGCGGGAGCGGCGCCGGTGACGGTGCCGCGCAGCGACCGGAGCCGGTCGAGCAGTTCCTCCCTGCCCCGGCCGCGCCAGGCCAGGATCTGGAACGGGTCCTCGTCGAAGGACTCGGCCAGCAGGTAGCAGGCGGCGGCCAGGTGCTTGCACGGGATCTCCCAGTCCGGGCAGGAGCAGTCCATGGTCAGCTCGCGCATGGTGTCGGGGAACAGCCGCAGCCCGAGCCGTTCGAACTCGGCCTCGATGTCTGCCGGCATCTCGCCGGCCAGCAGCTTCGCCGCGAACAGCGCCTGCCCGGCCAGCGCCTCCTCGATGCGCGCCCACTCGGCGGGGCTGAACGCCTTGATCCCGATGCGCACCCGGTAGGGCGTCTCCCGCGAACCCTGGACCAGCCCGATGACCAGGCTGGTCGACACCGACAGGTTCAGCACCTGCCCGGCGCGGGCGTAGCGCTTGCCGCGCTGCAACCGCCCGCCCATGCCGAAGGACTCCAGCACCTCGATGAACCGCTGCGACCACCAGGTCTGGGCGATGCGGCCGCGCCTGCTGCGCGCCTGCAACCCGCCCTCGACGCGGATCGGCGGCCCGTACTCGCGCCAGTCACTCACCGACGGCCTCCCCGGACAGGGTCAGCAGCTCGCGCAGCCGCCCGGTGGACAGCTCGGTCAGCCAGTGCTCCCCGGCACCGACGACGAGCTGGGCCAGCGCCTTCTTGTCCTCCAGCATCCGGTCGATCTTCTCCTCCAGGGTGCCGATGCAGGTCAGCTTGCGGACCTGCACGTCGCGCCGCTGCCCGATCCGGAACGCGCGGTCGGTCGCCTGGTCCTCGACCGCCGGGTTCCACCACCGGTCCAGGTGGATGACGTGGTTGGCGCCGGTCAGCGTCAGCCCGGTGCCGCCCGCCTTGAGCGAGAGCACGAAGACGGCGGGCCCGTCGGCGGACTGGAAGCGCTCCACCATCGCGTCGCGCTGCTTCTTGGGCGTGCCGCCGTGCAGGTAGAGCACCTCGGTGTCGAAGCGGGCCGACAGGTGCGGCACCAGCATCCCGCCGAAACCGGCGAACTGCGTGAAGCACAGCGCCTTGTCGCCGTCGGCGAGCGCCTCCTCGAGGATCTCCTCCAGCCGCGCGAGCTTCCCGGAGCGCCCGGGCAGCGGCGAACCGTCGCCGAGGAACTGCGCCGGGTGGTTGCAGACCTGCTTGAGCTTGGACATCGTGGCCAGCACCAGTCCGCGGCGCTCCATGCCCTCGCTCTCGTCGATGCGGCGCAGCATGTCGTCCACCACCGCCTGGTAGAGCGACGCCTGTTCGGCGGTCAGATTGCACAGCTGGCGCATCTCGAACTTCTCGGGCAGGTCGCCGATGATCGACGGGTCGGTCTTGAGCCTGCGCAGCACGAACGGCCCGGTGACGCGGCGCAGCCGCTCGGCGGCCTCGGTGTCGCCGTCGCGCTCCACCGGCACCGCGAAGCGGGCGCGGAAGGTGTGCACCGACCCGAGCACGCCGGGGTTGGCGAAGTCCATGATCGACCACAGCTCCGCCAGCCGGTTCTCCACCGGCGTACCGGTCAGCGCCACCCGGTGCCGGGCGGGCAGCGCGCGGATCACCTGGGACTGGCGCGACGCGCTGTTCTTGATGTTCTGCGCCTCGTCGAGCACCACCCGGTCCCAGCCGACCTCGGCGAGGGTGTCGGCATCCCGGGTGGCCAGCGCGTAGGTGGTGATGACGAGGTCGTGCTCGGCCGCGGTCTCCACGAGATCGGCCCCGGTGAGCCGGTCGGCGCCGTGGTGGACGTGCACCGACAGCCCGGGCGCGAACCTGGCGGCCTCGCGCTGCCAGTTGCCGACCAGCGACATCGGGCAGATCAGCAGCGTCGGCCCGCGCCGCGCCAGCGACTCCAGCGCCAGCAGCTGCACCGTCTTGCCCAGCCCCATGTCGTCGGCCAGGCACGCGCCGAGGCCGAGCCGGTCCAGGAACGCCAGCCAGGCCAGGCCGCGCCGCTGGTAGGGCCGCAGGCTCGCGGTGAACGCCGGGCCCGGGTCGATCGGCTCCAGGTGGCGTTCGACCTGGCCGGACAGCAGGTCGCCGAGCCAGCCGTCGGCGCTCACCTCCGTCACCGGCATCGGGTGCGCGGCGTCGTCGGGGTGCAGTGCGGCCTGGGCCAGCACGTCCCCGGCCGTCATCCGTCCCGTGCCGGTGCGCTCGAGGAACGCCAGGCCCGCCGCCAGTCGTCTCCGGTCGACCTGCACCCACTGCCCGCGGACCCGCACCAGCGGGACCTTCGCCGCCGCGAGGTCGCTGAGCTCGGCCTCTGTGAGCCGCTCGCCGCCGAGCGCGAGGTCCCAGCGGTAGTCGACCAGCGCGTCCAGGCCGAACCCGTCCTCCTTCGCGACCACGCCGCTGGTGCCGCGACCGCTGGCGGTGAGCTTGAGGCCCAGCTCGTGCGTGCGTCCCCACCACGCGGGCAGCAGCACGCCGTAGCCGGCCTGGTCCAGCAGCGCCGAGTGGGTGAGGAAGTCGTAGGCGCCGTCGACGTCGAGGCGGATCCCTGCCGGATGGGCCTCGCGCAGCGCCTCGTCGAGTCCGGGGTAGAGCCTGCTGGCCCGGCCGAGGTCGGCGAGCAGCAGCTCCTCGGGCTCGCAGACCCAGCGCCGCAGCACGCTCCCGTGGTCGCGCCACACCTCCTCGGCGCTGACCAGGACGCTCGGGTCTTCGGTCGCCTGCAACAGGAACTCGAGCCGCCAGTCCTCGTCGGCGGGCGCGCCCTGGTCCGGCGACCGCAGCCGGAAGCACGTGCGCACCGGGCTCTCGTGCGGGCCGCCCGCGTGCCAGCCGGCCAGGCGATCGGCCAGCTCTGCGAGCTCGGCGGGGCCGGCCTCGAACCGGGCGTCGCCGGTCAGCGCGCCCAACCACGCCGACACCGCGCCACCACCGCCATCGAGCTCGACACCGGCGAGCCGTTCGCGCGCGATGTCGTCGACCAGTGCGTCCAGCGCGGTGGCCAGCACCTCCGCCGGAGCCCGGCCCTCCGACGGCGCGACCTGCTCGCTGCGGCAGATCGGCGGCATCGCGTCGCGCAACGCGGCGAAGCGGGCGGAGTAGGTACCCGACCGGGCGGGACGCCACCGCGCGGCAGGCCCGTCCGGTCCTTCGACCAGCGCTGGCAGCACCTGGCCGTGCGCGACCAGCTCTCCGGCGAGGTCGACCAGCCTGTTCAGGTACTGCACCGAGGCGCCGGTCCGGCAGCCCTCCAGCTCCGGCAGCGTCGAACCGACGACCAGCACCGGCACCGCCCACGGCAGCAGCCGCAGCCGTCCGCGCGGCGCCGGGCCCGCCGCGAGCGGGTCGCGGACCAGCTCCGGAGAAGCCGCGGGCGCCGAGGCGTAGGACGGCAGGAGCAAGGTCATCGCCGAGACCTCGGCGCCCGGGGTGCCGAACCGCTCTGCCAGCGCCTCACCCGGCAACGCGAAGGGGTGCGGCACCGGGCGCGTGCCGCGCCGGCCGGGCAGCCGGGGCGGCAGCTCCGAGTCCTCCGCCCACAGCGCCAGCCCGCCCGGCGTGGGCACCCCGTGGACGACCAGCATGGTGGACCGCTACGGACGTACTTCGCGCCAGCGGTTGGTCACCGGCAGCCGCCGGTCCCGCCCGAAGGCCTTCAGGGTGATCTTGGTGCCCGGCGGGTACTGCCTGCGCTTGTACTCGGCGCGGTCCACCAGCTGGATGATCCGCTCGACCAGCTCGGCGTCGAAGCCCTCGCCGACCAGGTCGGCGTAGCCGCGGTCGCCCTCGACGTAGCCGTCGAGCACCACGTCGAGGATCTCGTACGGCGGCAGCGAGTCGGTGTCGACCTGGTCCGGGCGCAGCTCCGCCGACGGCGGCTTGCTGATCGAGTTCTCCGGGATCGGCGGCACCTCGCCGCGCTTCTCGGCCTCGGCGTTGCGCCACTGGGCCAGCTTCCACACCAGCGTCTTGGGCACGTCCTTGATCGGCGCGAACCCGCCGACCGCGTCGCCGTAGATCGTCGAGTAGCCGACGGCCAGCTCGGTCTTGTTGCCGGGCGCCAGCACCAGGTGACCGTGCTGGTTGGACAGCGCCATCAGCGTGACGCCCCGGCAGCGGGCCTGGACGTTCTCCTCGGCCAGCCCGCTCAGCTCCAGCCTGCGCACGAACACGTCCACCATGTCGCCGATCGGCTGCACCTCGAAGTGGCAGCCGAGCCTGCGGGCCAGGTCGGCGGCGTCGGAGCGGGAGTGCTCGGAGGAGTAGTGCGACGGCATCGAGACCCCGTACAGCGCGTTCCCGCCGATCGCGTCGGCGCACAGCGCCGCGCACACCGCCGAGTCGATGCCGCCGGAGAAACCGAACGTCACCGACCGGAACCCGTTCTTCTGCACGTAGTCACGCAACCCGGTGACCAGCGCGGCCCACACCTCGGCCTCGTCGGGCAGCGGCTCGGGCAGCGGCTGGGCGGGCAGCGGCTCGTAGGGCGGCAGCGGGTCGGCCTGCAGCACCGTGCGTGTGATGTCGAAGGCTGGCCTGCGGATCCGGCCGGACTCCTCGGGCACCGTCGTCGCGGTGTGGCCGCCCGCGGGCAGGTCCATGTCCAGCACCAGCAGGTGCTCGGTGAACTGCGGCGCCCGCGCCAGCACCTGCCCGTCGGTGCCGACCACCATCGAGTCGCCGTCGAAGACCAGCTCGTCCTGCCCGCCGACCATGTTGACGTAGGCCATCGGCGCCCCGGCCTCGGCGGCGCGCCCGGCCACCAGCGGCATGCGCTGGTCGTCCTTGGCGCGCTCGTAGGGCGAGCTGTTGATGCAGACCACCAGGTCCACGCCGACCTCCCCGAGCGCCGAGACCGGCCCGCCGTTCTGCCAGATGTCCTCGCAGATCACCACGCCCACGTCGAGCCCGTGCAGCCGCACGATCGGCAGGTCGAAGCCGGGCGCGAAGTATCGGGCCTCGTCGAAGACGCCGTAGTTGGGCAGGTGGTGCTTGTCGTAGGTCGCCACCACCCGGCCGTCGTAGAGCAGCGACGCGGAGTTGCGGACGCCCTCGTCGTCGCGGTCGAGGTGGCCGACCACGACCAGGGCGTCGCCGCAACCGGCCTGCTGGAGGCGCTGCGCCAGCGACTCCACCGCGGCGCGGTTGGCCGCGGCGAAGGACTTGCGCAGCGCGAGGTCCTCGACCGGGTAGCCCGCCAGTACCGTCTCCGGGAACGCCACCAGGTGGGCGCCCTGCTGGACGGCTTCGCGGGTCCAGTCCAGGACCATCGAGCTGTTGCCGGCGATGTCGCCGACGCCGGCGTTGACCTGTGCGAGAGCGATGCGCAACTGCGGCATGACCCCATCTTCGCGCACGTCGACGGGCTCGGTGCCGCCGCCCGTGCGCATGTCGTATCGCCGCCCGTGTGAGTGCCGCGCCGCCCGGCATGTAACGATCCACTGGTGACACGCCTACTGACCGTGATCGGGGCACTCGTCTTGCTGGGCGGAGTCGTCGCGTGCAGTCCGACGCAACCCGACTCGGCACCGTTGCAGCCGCACACCGAACGCAAGGGACCGGTGGGGCCGGTTCCGCCCGGACTGGAGCGCTACTACGGCCAGACCCTGTCGTGGGGGCCCTGCGCCGACTACGCCAGGACCAGCAGCGACCAGGCGGCCTACCAGGACAGCACCATCGAGTGCGCCCGGCTCGAAGTGCCGATGGACTACGCCGCCCCGCAGGGCGCCACGATCACCCTCGGACTGCTGCGCAAACCCGCGAGCGACCCGTCGCAGCGCATCGGCTCGCTGGTCATGAACCCGGGCGGGCCCGGGGCGTCCGGCATGAGCACCGCGGCGTCGCTGGCGCCGTCGATCGGCGCCACCGAGCTCGGGCAGCGCTTCGACCTGGTCGGCTTCGACCCGCGCGGCATCGGCGCGTCCGAGCCCGTGGTGCGCTGCCTGACCGGCCAGGAGCGCGACGCCGAGCGGCTGGACTCCGACGCCGACACCTCGGCGGCGGGCACGGCCGAGACCGAGCGGGAGGCCCAGGTCCACGCCTCGCGGTGCGGCGAGCGCACCGGGAACGAGATGCTGTCCAACGTCGGCACGCGCGACGTCGTCAAGGACATGGACGTGCTGCGCTCGGCTCTCGGCGACGAGAAGCTGACCTACCTGGGCTACTCCTACGGCACCCGGATCGGCTCGGAGTACGCCGAGGACTTCCCGCGCAACGTCCGCGCGATGGTGCTCGACGGCGCAATCGACCCGACGCAGAACGCCACCGAGTCGTTGGTCGCCCAAGGGGCTGGTTTCCAGAAGGCGTTCAACGACTTCGCCGCATGGTGCGCGCAGCAGCAGAACTGCGCGGTGGGTGCCGACCCGGCGAAGGCGGTCAGGGCCTACCAGGACCTGACCAGGCCGCTGGTGGACGAGCCCGTCGCGGCGGGCGCGGGCCGCGAGCTCTCCTACTCCGACGCCACGATGGCCACGATCCAGGCCCTGTACACACCGTCGCTGTGGGAGCAGCTCAACAACGCGCTGGTCGAGCTGCGGCAGGGACGCGGCAACGTGCTCATGGCGCTGGCCGACAGCTACTACGGCCGCAACCCCGACGGGACCTACGCCAGCACCATGGACGCCTTCGACGCGGTGCACTGCGTCGACGACGAGCGCACCACCGACCAGGCCGCCACGGCGGACGCGGACCGGCGCTACCGCGAGGCGGCCCCGTTCCTCGACGACGGGCGGGGAGCCAGCGGGGCCCGCGACGTCTGCTCGTTCTGGCCGGTGCCGGTCACCGGCGAGTCGGCGCAGCCGCAGGTCGACGGCCTGCCGCCGACGCTGGTCATCTCCACCACCGGTGACCCGGCCACGCCGTACCAGGCCGGTGTGGAGCTCGCCTCGGCGCTGCACGCGAGACTGCTGACCTACGAGGGCACCCAGCACACGGTGTTCCTGCAGGGCGTCTCCTGCGTCGACGACGCGACGACCCGCTACCTGGTCGACCTCCAGCTCCCCGCTGAAGGGACCCGCTGCACGAAGTGAGCGCATCCGACGACGCCGGACGGCTCCCGAACGGGACCGTCCGGCGTCGGTGCGACGCCCCCCCCGAAGCACCTAGTGATGTGAATCACAAACGACTATTCTCGGTTGGCATGGGCAACTCCGACGAGACGGGCCGCCCCCGCGCTGAGCAGAGCGTGACCTCCGTGCTCCTGTCCGGCGGTACATACCGCGGACTCGGCGAGCAGGTCCTCTCCCCGGCGGAGGAGCGCTTCGAACGCGCCCGCCGCACGGTCGGGTTCGTCCTGGCGCCGCTGGTCACGATCGTCTTCCTGCTCCTGCCGACCGGCCTCGACGTGCCGCAGCACCGGCTCGCCGCCGTGCTGCTCGGCGTCGTCGTGCTGTGGGTGTGCGAGCCGGTGCCGATCCCCGTGGGCGGGCTGATCGGCGTGGCCGCGATCGTGATGCTCGGCGTGGCGCCGCCCGACGACGTGCTCGAGCCCTTCGGCTCGTCGACGGTCTTCACCTTCATCGGCGCGTTCATCCTCGCCCAGGCGATGCTGCGGCACGGTCTGGCGCGGCGGTTCGCCTTCACGCTGCTGTCGCTGCCCGGCGTGGGCCGCAGCGCCGCGCGGGTCATCGTGGCGTTCGGGGTCATCACGTGCCTGCTGTCGGCGGTGGTCTCCAACACCGCGACCGTCGCGATGCTGCTGCCCACCGCCGTCGGCATCCTCGCCGTGATCGCCGAGCTGGTCCGCCGCGAGACTCCCGAGGGCACGCCGTTCGACCCGCTGCGGCTGCGCGTCGGCGTCGCGCTGATGCTGATGCTCGCCTACGGCGCCAGCGTCGGCGGCCTGCTGACCCCGATCGGCTCACCGCCGAACCTCATCGGCCGGGCCCTGATCGAGGAGACCACCGGGCAGCGGATCTCGTTCCTGCAGTGGATGGTGATGGCCATCCCGGTGTGCCTTGCCATGTTCGTCGTCCTGGCCGTGCTGCTCCTGCTGCTCAACCGCCCGGAGATCAAGAAGCTCTCCGGGGTCGAGGAGTACGTGGCGGGGGAGCGGGCAAAGCTCGGCAAGCTGTCCCGGGCGGAGAAGAACACACTGGTCGCCTTCACGATCACGGTCGCGCTGTGGGTGACCCCCGGCATCGTCGCGCTGGTCGCGGGCAACGACTCAGCGGCCTACGACGCCGTCAGCGAACGCCTCGACGAGGGCATCGTCGCCGTGCTCGGCGCGGCGCTGCTGTTCGTGCTGCCGACCGACTGGCCCAAGCGCCGGTTCACCCTGACCTGGACCGAAGCCAGCCGGATCGACTGGGGCACGGTGCTGCTGTTCGGCACCGGCATCATCTTCGGCTCCATGCTGGCCGAGACCCGCCTCGCCCAGACCATCGGCGTCGGTGTCGCCGGGGCCCTCGGGCTCGTCAGCGCGGTGGGCATCACGTTGTTCGCGATCGCGCTGGCCGTGCTGGTCTCGGAGACCACGTCCAACACCGCGTCGGCCTCGGTCGTCGTGCCGATCGTCATCCCGATCGCGGCAGCGGCCGGGATCAGCCCGTTCGTGCCCGCTCTCGCGGCGACCTTCGCGGCGTCGTTCGGCTTCATGCTGCCGGTGTCGACGCCGCAGAACGCCATCGTCTACGGCTCCGGAGCGGTCCCCATCACCCGGATGATCCGTTCCGGCATCGTCTTCGACATCGCGGGCGCGGTGCTCATCGCGCTGTTGCTGCCGCTCATGGTCGCCGCCGTCGGCTTCTGAAGCCGGCGTCCCCGGACCGCGTGGTTCGGTCCGCGCCGACCGCAGCATTTAGGCTGCGGGCATGAACCGCCAGCAGGAGTTCGTGCTCCGCACCCTGGAGGAACGTGACATCCGCTTCGTGCGGCTGTGGTTCACCGATGTCCTGGGCATCCTCAAGTCGGTGGCGATCTCGCCCGCCGAGCTCGAGGGTGCCTTCGCCGAGGGCATCGGGTTCGACGGCTCGGCGATCGAGGGTTTCTCCCGGATCTACGAATCGGACATGGTCGCCAAGCCCGACCCGGCCACCTTCCAGGTGCTGCCGTGGGAGACGCCCGACGGCGAGCACTACTCGGCCCGCATGTTCTGCGACATCGCGATGCCCGACGGCTCCCCGTGCTGGGCCGACCCCCGGCACGTGCTGCGCCGCACGCTGTCGAAGGCCACCGAGGCCGGCTTCACCTGCTACGTGCACCCGGAGATCGAGTTCTTCCTGCTCAAGGACCTGCCGACGGACGGCACCGAGCCGACCGCGGCCGACTCCGGCGGCTACTTCGACCAGGCCAGCCACGACGCGGCCCCGCACTTCCGGCGCAACGCCATCGAGACGCTGGAGGCGATGGGCATCTCGGTGGAGTTCAGCCACCACGAGGGCGCCCCCGGCCAGCAGGAGATCGACCTGCGCTACGCCGACGCGCTGACCATGGCCGACAACGTGATGACGTTCCGCTACGTCGTCAAGGAGGTCGCGCTCACCCAGGGCGTCCGGGCGTCGTTCATGCCCAAGCCGTTCAGCGCGCAGCCCGGCTCTGGCATGCACACCCACTTCAGCCTCTTCGAGGGCGACCGCAACGCCTTCTACCACCCCGAGGACCCCTTCGAGCTGTCCGAGATCGGGCGCGCGTTCGTGGCGGGGATCCTCAAGCACGCCCGCGAGATCAGCGCCGTCACCAACCAGTGGGTCAACTCCTACAAGCGGCTGGTCGTCGGCGGCGAGGCCCCGACCGCGGTGTGCTGGGGGCACGCCAACCGCTCCGCGCTGGTGCGGGTCCCGATGTACTCGCCGGGCAAGTCGTCGTCGCGGCGGGTGGAGGTGCGCAGCCTCGACTCGGCCTGCAACCCCTACCTGGCCTACGCGATGATCCTCGCCGCCGGCCTGCAGGGCGTGCAGAAGGGCTACGAGCTCGCCCCGGCGACCGAGGACGACGTGTGGTCGCTGACCGACAGCGAGCGCAAGGCCGCCGGGTACGCCAACCTGCCGCAGAACCTCAACGAGGCGCTGGACGAGATGGAGTCGTCGGACCTGGTCGCCGAGACCCTCGGCGAGCACGTCTTCGACTTCTTCCTGCGCAACAAGCGCAACGAGTGGGACGCATACCGCAGCCACGTCACGCCCTACGAGCTGCGCACGCTCATGCCGATGCTGTAGGCGTCCGCGCACTGGCCAGCGCGGATGTGGTGCATGGGGCCTGCGGGTACCTGCAGGGCCGCTGGGGCGATAGGTTCGGCGCGTGACTGATTCGCAGGCGCACCCCGATCCCGTCGCCTCCGGCGGCCGCGGCCCCGAGTCCTCCCTTCAGTCCGGCGTGCTGGAGCAGCAGGCCGAGACCTTCGCCGAGCCGGAGTGGCCCGCGGAGGTCCCCGAGGAGGACGACCTGGCGTCCGGGACGCTGGTGGCCTGCACGGTCGCCTGCCACGGTCAGCTCCCGGCGGCCCGCGTGCTGCGGGACTCCTTCCTGCGGCGCCACCCCGGCTCGGAGTTCGTGCTGCTGCTGGTGGACCACCCCGGTAGCGGCGAGCAGGACGTGGTGACCCCGGTCGACATCGGTGTCCGGGCCGCCGACTTCGCCAGGCTGGCGGTCGCCTGCAACGCCGAGCAGCTGCGCGCGGTGCTGCGCCCCCGGCTGCTGGCGCACCTGCTCGAGTCGGGCTCGACGGTGCTGTACCTCGAGCCGACCGTGCAGGTCTTCGGCGCCTTCGACGACCTGCTGGAGACTCTGACCCGGGACCGCCCCGTCGCGCTGGTGCCCAGGGTGCTGCGCCCGTTGCACCTCGACGGGCTGCGTCCGAGCCCCGCCGATCTCGCCGACTCCGGGACGTTCGACCCGAGCGTGTTCGCCGTCCGCCCCGGAGCGGAGGGACTGCTCGCCACCTGGGCCGACCAGGTGCAGGCCGACCCGTCGGCCTCCGGCGCCTTCCTCGACAGCACCCCCGCGCTGGTGGACCACAAGGTGGTACGTGATCCGGGCGTCGGCCTGTCGGTCTGGAACGCCGCGCAGCGCGAGCTGACCGCCACCGACGACGGTCTGCACAAGGTGGACGGGCACGAGCTGCGCAGCGTGCACTTCGACGGCTTCCAGCCGCAGCGGCCGTGGCTGCTGTCGGCCGACTACGCCGACCGCCCGCGCGTCCTGCTCTCGGAGAACCCGGTGTTGGCCGGGCTGTGCGCGGGGTACCGCAACGCCCTGGTCGCGGCCGGCTACACCCGGGAGCAACCGCATCCGTTCGAAACCGTGCTCGACGGCGTCGTCCTGCCGCGAGCGCTGCGCGAGGAGTACCGGGCCGCGTGGGTGCGCGGAGAGGAGCCGCCCAGCCCGTTCCAGCCCGGTGAACCGGACCCGCCGGCCGCCTTCCTCGACTGGGCCTACGCCCCCGCCGACGACGACCAGGAGGCGGCCGGGGCCTCCCGCTGGACCACGGCGGTCTGGACGAGCGACCCGGTGCTGCGACGGGACTACCCCGACCCGTTCGGCGCCGACGCCGAGGCGTTCCGCGAGTGGTGCGTCGGTGTCGGCGTGGCCAGCGGCCGGGTGCCCGCGGCGGCGGTGCGCCGGCGGACCGACCGGGGCCGCGCCGCGCTGGTCGACCAGCTCGGCGTCGCGGTGCTGGGCTCCGGCAGGCTCGCCGAGCTGGTGCGCGCCGCCGTCGCCACCTCGGGCCTGCCCTCCGCCGACACCCCGTACTACCCGGTCGTGCTGCGCTGCGAGCCGGGAATTCCGGTCCCGTCGGGCCGCCACGTCATCGACGTCCGGCCCGACGCGACCTCGGAGCTGCCCGACGAGGTCGCCGAGGTCTGGGTGCCGTCGGAGACAGCCCGCGCCGACGCGCGCCGCAACGGCGGTCGCACGGCCCGGGTGATCGCGCTGCCGCTGCCCGACCCCGGCCGGGTCGGGCTGCCCGGCCGCAAGGGCGCCCGCGCCCGGCACGGGCTCTCCGACGAGTTCGTCATCGGTGCGTTCGTCGACCACGCCGAGGAGCGCCAGGACAACGTGCTCGGTCTGGTCACCGCCTTCCTCGCGGCGTTCCCCGAGCAGGAGGACGTCCGCCTGCTGATCGGCGTCGACTCGGCGAGCCGGCGCCCGGAGTCGGCCGAACGGCTGCGCCTGGCCACCGCCAACGACCCGCGGGTGATGCTCGTCGAGGAGGACCTGGACCGGGGCGCCCTGCTGGCCGCCTCGGACTGCGTGGCGTCGCTGCACCGCGCCGAGAGCGGCGACCGGCACGCGCTGCGCCTGCTCGAGGTCGCCGCGCACGGCGTACCGGTCATCGCGGGCGACCACGGAGCGGTCGCCGAACTGCTCGGCCAGGAGGGCGCCAGGCTCGTCCCGTGCCAGGGCGCGGGTGAGCCCGACGTCGACGCCGCCGCGGAGGTGCTGCGCGAGGCGGCTGCCAACCCGGAGGAGATCGCCGACTTCGGGATGCGCGCCCGCGAACACCTGCTGGAACGGCACAACGCAACCCACGCGGGGGAGCGCCTGCGCGAGCGCGTGGAGCACGCGTACCGCAACTGGCGCACCAAGTGGGCGCAGGACCGGCACGGCCAGTTCGACGACCCGCTGCGCCCGCTGCTCGTCGCGCGCCACGCGCTGCACCGCGCACCGGACGTCGGGGTCGGCAGCCGCAACGCGATGGCCCCCGCCCTGCGCAAGGCGGTGCTCAAGGTGCTGAGCCACTACGACGAGCACATCCGCGACGTGATGCGCTCGCTCGTCGACGGCGTCGAGCAGACCGCGGCCGAGTTGCTGCGCCGCCAGTACGACGCCGACGGCGACCTCGACATCGACTCGCTGCGCTCCGAGCTCAACCGCATCAACCAGCGCCAGGACCAGCTCGACGCCCAGCTCATGGGAACCGATGACGGCATGGTCCGCGCCCGGGCGGACCTGGCCGACCAGCACCGGCGGCTGCGCGGGCTGGAGGAGAACCAGGGCAGCGGTGAGTCCGGCGACGTCCTCGCCCAGCGCATCGACAGCCTGACCAGCGCCGTCGAGCGGACGCTCGACCGCATCGACGCCCTGGAGCGCAAGCACGCCGACTCGGCTGCCCCGGCGGCGGTCAGGACCGCCTCCCACGACGCCGCGCACGCGCTGCAACGCACGGACGTCCTCGAACGCATCCTGCTGCGCGAGCACGAGCGCAACACCGGTGCGGGCGACGGCACCACCGCACCGGTGCTGTGCGACGCGGGCCTGCTGCGGCTGCCGGCCGACGACAGCCTGATGCTGCCGTGGCTGTCCTCGCACGCCACCTGGGACGCCGACACCTCCGCGCTCATCGACTCGCTGCTGGAACCGGACGGGATCTTCGTCGACGTCGGCGCCTACGTCGGCTACCAGTCCGTGCGCGTGCTCAGCAGGCTCGGCAACAGCGGCGCGGTCGTCGCGGTCGAGCCGTGCAGGCGCAGCCAGGAGCTGCTCAGGCACAACATCGAGGTCAACGTCCCCTCGGCGTGGGGCAACCGGCTGGTGGTCGTGGACGGCGCGGCGTGGGACGGCGCGTGCGAGCTCGCGTCCGAACCGGCGCACGCGGGCGGCATGTCCGTCCGACCGGTCGACGAGGCCGAGCAGCCGGCCGACAAGGTCCGCGGCGTCCGCCTGGACAAGGAGCTCGAAAACCACGCACAGCTCAGCGACATGCGGCTCTCGGTCGTCCACGTCGACGTCGGTGGGAACGTGCACCGCGTGCTCGGTGGTCTCGTGCGGCTGCTGCGCCGCGACCGGCCGTCGATCGTGTGCTCCTTCACGCCGTCGGCGATCGGACGACTGGGTGACGACCCGTCGGCGGCGCTGCGGGAGTTCGGGACCTGGGGCTACGAGCTGGTCCCGGTCGGCCGCACGCAACCGGTCTCTGCCTCTGAGCTGCTAGAAGCCATCGAGGCGGCGGCCTCGACGAGCACCGTGAAGCTCTGGCTGCGCCCCAAGGGCCGCTGAGCCGGTCGGCCGCGATCCGCCCGCGGAAGTGTGTCAATGGGCTGACCAGGCGATTTGACATCTACGGAGAGTGTGCGTAACTTTCTCTTCGCCGCACGGACGGCCGGACGGAACAGGACGCAAGAGCCTGGCGAGGACGGTGGCTGTGGGAGCGCCCGAGAGGCCTGCTAGGCTCGACGGAGCGCACACCACCTTGGGGCGCGCGGGGGTTGACCCCGCGAAGCGAACCAGGTAAAGTGTTGCGGTCGCTAGGTTTAGGACAACTGATCTGGCGCGTTCACAACTCCATGCAGTGGCTCGAGGGTTTTGGCCGGGTTCGAGCGGGGAACACGGAAGTGACCCCCCTGAAAACGCCGAAATTGAGCCCTGCTAGTGTGGTGGACACAAGCGAGAGGAAATGCTCCCCGGAGCTTCGCGGCCTGAATTTGGGGTCGGGGTGATGGTGTGGGTGTGTTCTTTGAGAACTCAACAGCGTGCCGATGATTTAGGTTAGTGTAGATTTTATGCCCCTGAATCTCGTGGATGACCAGGGTTTTTGTGGTTGTTGATCGGGGTTTGGTGGTTTCTTTGAGTATGGCGCTCCGACCCTGTGGGGTTGTTTGAGTGTCTGCTGGGATTGTTTTCGACAGTCATTGTTGGAGAGTTTGATCCTGGCTCAGGACGAACGCTGGCGGCGTGCTTAACACATGCAAGTCGAACGCTGAAGCATCTTCGGGTGTGGATGAGTGGCGAACGGGTGAGTAACACGTGGGTAATCTGCCCTGCACTCTGGGATAAGCCCGGGAAACTGGGTCTAATACCGGATAGGACACATGGCTGCATGGTCTGTGTGTGGAAAGTTCCGGCGGTGCAGGATGAGCCCGCGGCCTATCAGCTTGTTGGTGGGGTGATGGCCTACCAAGGCGACGACGGGTAGCCGGCCTGAGAGGGTGACCGGCCACACTGGGACTGAGACACGGCCCAGACTCCTACGGGAGGCAGCAGTGGGGAATCTTGCGCAATGGGCGAAAGCCTGACGCAGCAACGCCGCGTGGGGGATGACGGCCTTCGGGTTGTAAACCTCTTTCGACATCGACGAAGCCTTCGGGTGACGGTAGGTGTAGAAGAAGCACCGGCTAACTACGTGCCAGCAGCCGCGGTAATACGTAGGGTGCGAGCGTTGTCCGGATTTATTGGGCGTAAAGAGCTCGTAGGCGGTTTGTCGCGTCGTTCGTGAAAACTGGAGGCTTAACCTTCAGCTTGCGGTCGATACGGGCAGACTTGAGTTCGGTAGGGGAGACTGGAATTCCTGGTGTAGCGGTGAAATGCGCAGATATCAGGAGGAACACCGGTGGCGAAGGCGGGTCTCTGGGCCGATACTGACGCTGAGGAGCGAAAGCGTGGGGAGCGAACAGGATTAGATACCCTGGTAGTCCACGCCGTAAACGTTGGGCGCTAGGTGTGGGGACTGTTTCCACGGTTCCTGTGCCGTAGCTAACGCATTAAGCGCCCCGCCTGGGGAGTACGGCCGCAAGGCTAAAACTCAAAGGAATTGACGGGGGCCCGCACAAGCGGCGGAGCATGTGGATTAATTCGATGCAACGCGAAGAACCTTACCTGGGTTTGACATGCACTAGATTGCCTCAGAGATGGGGTTTCCCTTGTGGTTGGTGTACAGGTGGTGCATGGCTGTCGTCAGCTCGTGTCGTGAGATGTTGGGTTAAGTCCCGCAACGAGCGCAACCCTTATCCTGTGTTGCCAGCACGTAATGGTGGGGACTCGCGGGAGACTGCCGGGGTCAACTCGGAGGAAGGTGGGGATGACGTCAAGTCATCATGCCCCTTATGTCCAGGGCTTCACACATGCTACAATGGCCGGTACAGAGGGTTGCGATACTGTGAGGTGGAGCGAATCCCTTAAAGCTGGTCTCAGTTCGGATCGGGGTCTGCAACTCGACCCCGTGAAGTCGGAGTCGCTAGTAATCGCAGATCAGCATTGCTGCGGTGAATACGTTCCCGGGCCTTGTACACACCGCCCGTCACGTCATGAAAGTCGGTAACACCCGAAGCCCATGGCCCAACCCTTTGTGGGGGGGAGTGGTCGAAGGTGGGACTGGCGATTGGGACGAAGTCGTAACAAGGTAGCCGTACCGGAAGGTGCGGCTGGATCACCTCCTTTCTAAGGAGCAGCATTCACTTCCATCGAACTGAGTTCGGTGGGGTGTCCGCAGCGTAGTGCCCGTGTGTGGTGCTGTTGTGGGTGCTCGGAGGATTAGTGGAAACGCTGACCGTTCACCAATGTTGTGTGTGTTGGTGTGGAGGTTGTTGGCACGTTGTTGGGTCCTGAGGGAACACGCTTGTGTGTTGTCTTCTGGTTGTTGTTTGAGAACTGTATAGTGGATGCGAGCATCTTTGTGGCCAAGTTTGAAAGGGCACATGGTGGATGCCTTGGCACCAGGAGCCGATGAAGGACGTGGGAGGCTGCGATATGCCTCGGGGAGTTGTCAACCGAGCTGTGATCCGAGGATGTCCGAATGGGGAAACCCAGCCCGAGTGATGTCGGGTTACCAGCATCTGAATGTATAGGGTGTTGGGGGGAACGCGGGGAAGTGAAACATCTTAGTACCCGTAGGAAGAGAAAACACTGGTGATTCCGTGAGTAGTGGCGAGCGAAAGCGGAGGAGGCTAAACCGTGCATGTGGGATACCTGGCAGGGGTTGCGTGTGCGGTGTTGTGGGGCGCTGCTGGAGGAGGCTGCTGACTCTTCAGCGTGTGTGTGTTGGTTAGTTGAACAGGTTGGGATGCCTGGCCGGAGTGGGTGAGAGTCCCGTAGGCGAAAATCGATGCACTGCGTGTGGTGGTGTTCCCGAGTAGCAGCGTTTCCGTGGAGGGCGCTGTGAATCTGGCGGGACCACTCGCTAAGCCTAAATACTTCCTGGTGACCGATAGCGGATAGTACCGTGAGGGAATGGTGAAAAGTACCCCGGGAGGGGAGTGAAAGAGTTCCTGAAACCGTGTGCCTACAATCCGTCAGAGCCTTTGGGTGATGGCGTGCCTTTTGAAGAATGAGCCTGCGAGTTGCTGCTGCGTGGCGAGGTTAACCCGTGTGTGGGGTAGCCGGAGCGAAAGCGAGTCTGAAGAGGGCGTTGAGTCGCGTGGTGCAGACCCGAAGCGGGGTGATCTACCCATGGCCAGGGTGAAGCGCGGGTAAGACCGTGTGGAGGCCCGAACCCACCAGGGTTGAAAACCTGGGGGATGAGTTGTGGGTAGGGGTGAAAGGCCAATCAAACTCCGTGATAGCTGGTTCTCCCCGAAATGCATTTAGGTGCAGCGTTGCGTGTTTCCCGGGTGGGGTAGAGCACTGGTTGGCTGATGGGCCCTATCAGGTTACTGACGTCAGCCAAACTCCGAATACGCCTTGGGTGAAGCGTGGCAGTGAGACGGCGGGGGAGAAGCTTCGTCGTCGAGAGGGAAACAGCCCAGAACACCGGCTAAGGCCCCTAAGTGTGTGCTTAGTGGGAAAGGATGTGGGATCGCTGAGACAACCAGGAGGTTGGCTTAGAAGCAGCCATCCTTGAAAGAGTGCGTAATAGCTCACTGGTCAAGTGGTCCTGCGCCGACAATGTAGCGGGGCTGAAGTACACCGCCGAAGCCGTGTCAATGCGACTGATGTTGTGTTGGGTAGGGGAGCGTCCTGCATGCAGTGAAGTGCCGCCGTAAGGTTGGTGTGGAGTGTGTGGGAGTGAGAATGCAGGCATGAGTAGCGAGTGCAGAGTGAGAATCTCTGCCGCCGGATGACTAAGGGTTCCTGGGGCAGGTTCGTCCGCCCAGGGTGAGTCGGGGCCTAAGGCGAGGCCGACAGGCGTAGTCGATGGATAACGGGTTGATATTCCCGTACCCGTGCATATGCGTCCATGGTGAAACGGTTGAGACTAACCATCCGCTGGCTGTGTGAGTTTTCGGACGAGCATGGTTGGTGCATGGGACCTGATTCCGCGGTAGTCAAGTGATGGGGTGACGCAGGAGGGTAGCTCTGCCAGTGAGTGGTA
Source organism: Saccharopolyspora erythraea (assembly GCF_018141105.1). Classification (NCBI taxonomy): domain Bacteria; kingdom Bacillati; phylum Actinomycetota; class Actinomycetes; order Pseudonocardiales; family Pseudonocardiaceae; genus Saccharopolyspora; species Saccharopolyspora erythraea. The sequence continues at coordinate 2,263,949 of NZ_CP054839.1, forward strand.
GTACTGGTGTAAGCCTGTAGCCCGGTGTGTAGGTAAATCCGCATGCCATAGGGGTGAGGGGTGATGCGTAGCCGTGGTGGTGAAGTGAGTGATCCCATGCTGCCGAGAAAAGCCTCTAGCGAGTGTGTGCATGGCCCGTACCCGAAACCGACACAGGTGGTCAGGTAGAGTATACCGAGGCGGTCGGGTGAACTGTGGTTAAGGAATTCGGCAAAATGCCCCCGTAACTTCGGGAGAAGGGGGGCCATTGCTGGTGAACGTCCGTGCGGCGGGAGCTGGTGGTGGCCGCAGAGGCCAGGGAGAAGCGACTGTTTATTAAAAACACAGGTCCGTGCGAAGTCGTAAGACGATGTATACGGACTGACGCCTGCCCGGTGCTGGAACGTTAAGAGGACCCGTTAGCCCCTTTGGGGGTGAAGCGGAGAATTTAAGCGCCAGTAAACGGCGGTGGTAACTATAACCATCCTAAGGTAGCGAAATTCCTTGTCGGGTAAGTTCCGACCTGCACGAATGGCGTAACGACTTCTCCGCTGTCTCGACCACAGGCCCGGTGAAATTGCAGTACGAGTAAAGATGCTCGTTTCGCGCGGCAGGACGGAAAGACCCCGGGACCTTTACTATAGCTTGGTATTGGTGTTTGGTTCGGCTTGTGTAGGATAGGTGGGAGACTGGGAAGCGCTCACGCTAGTGGGTGTGGAGTCGTTGTTGAAATACCACTCTGGTCGTTCTGGGCATCTTAACCTCGGGCCCTGATCGGGTTCAGGGACAGTGCCTGGTGGGTAGTTTAACTGGGGCGGTTGCCTCCTAAAGGGTAACGGAGGCGCCCAAAGGTTCCCTCAGCCTGGTTGGCAATCAGGTGTTGAGTGTAAGTGTATAAGGGAGCTTGACTGTGAGACTGACGGGTCGAGCAGGTGCGAAAGCAGGGACTAGTGATCCGGCACTGGCTGGTGGAAGCGGTGTCGCTCAACGGATAAAAGGTACCCCGGGGATAACAGGCTGATCTTGCCCAAGAGTCCATATCGACGGCATGGTTTGGCACCTCGATGTCGGCTCGTCGCATCCTGGGGCTGGAGTTGGTCCCAAGGGTTGGGCTGTTCGCCCATTAAAGCGGCACGCGAGCTGGGTTTAGAACGTCGTGAGACAGTTCGGTCCCTATCCGCCGCGCGCGTAGGAGACTTGCGGAAGGCTGTCCCTAGTACGAGAGGACCGGGACGGACGGACCTCTGGTGTGCCAGTTGTCCCGCCAGGGGCATGGCTGGTTGGCTATGTTCGGAAGGGATAACCGCTGAAAGCATCTAAGCGGGAAGCCTGTTCCTAGATGAGGTCTCCCTCCCCTTTGTGGGTTAAGGCCCCCAAGAGATGATTGGGTTGATAGGCTCGACATGGAAGTCCAGTAATGGATGGAGTGGACGGGTACTAATAGGCCGAGGACTTGTTCACAAAGGTTGCTGCGCATCCACTATACGGTGTCTGAGACAACAATCAGGCACATAATTGAATGGTCTGTGATGGACCCTTGAGGTTTCCTGCCTGCACGTGGGTGTGTGGTGGGGTGGGGTTTGTCGGTGGCGATAGCGGTGGGGAAACGCCCGGTCCCTTTCCGAACCCGGAAGCTAAGCCTGCCAGCGCCGATGGTACTGCACTCGACAGGGTGTGGGAGAGTAGGACACCGCCGACAATCAACGAGAGATGGTGGGGTCACCCGAGTATTCGGGTGGCCCCACCTTTTTTGTGTTTTTTGGGGCGTGTTGGGGTGTGTGGTGGCGGGGGAGCTGTCCGACGGGGCGGAACCTGTGGGTTGTGGTGTGTGGGGCTGCTCCGGGTCGGGGCCGCCCCTTCTTGTTGGGCTTGTGGGGTGCTGGGGTGGTTGTGGGCGAGAGCCGGCGAGCCGTCCGGGTGGGTTGGTCGGGCTTGTGGCTGGTGCTTCGCGGTAGGTGATGTGGCCTGGTCGGGGGTGGTGGGGGAGCGCGTAGGCTCCGGGCCATGGGTGGTGTTCGGATTCTCGTGGTGCAGCCGTCGGCGCTCGATCCGGTGGGGACGTTGGGGGACTGGCTCACCGGTGCGGGGGCGCAGCTCGAGGTGCTCGTGCCCGCCGAGCAGGGGTTGCCCGACGAGCTGACCGGTTTCGACGCGCTCGTCGTCCTCGGTGGGGAGATGAGCGCCTACGACGATGCCGACCATCCGTGGCTGGCCGACGTTCGGCGGCTGCTCAGCAGGGCTGTGGCCGGGAAGGTGCCGGTGCTCGCCATCTGCCTCGGCGCCCATCTTCTGGCCGCGGCCACCGGTGGTCAGGTGCGGGCGGCGCGCAAGGGACCGGAGGCCGGCACGCTGCTCGTCGCGAAGCGGGACATCGCGATGGAGGACCCGCTGATCGGTCCGTTGCCGCTGACGCCCGACGTGTTCCAGTTCCACGGTGACGAGGTGAGCCCGCTGCCGCCTTCGGCGCGGCTGCTGGCTTCGTCGCCGAAGTGCGAGAACCAGATCTTCCGTGTTGGCGACTACGCCTACGGCCTGCAGTTCCACATCGAGACCACCACCGAGGTCGTGCTCGAATGGGAGCGCAGCATGCCCGAGATCGCCGAGGTCGTCCGGCCGGGCCAACTGGAGCCCGACTACCTCGACGCCTTCCACGAAGACCTGGCGGAAACGTGGCGGCCGGTCGCCGAGCGCTTCGTCGAGCTGGCCGCCACCCCTCCCGCGGATCGTCCCGTGAGCAGGCACCTCCCGCTGGTGTGATCACGTCGTCGGGTCGCTTCGGCGACGGGGTCGAGTAGGACTACGGTTCGACCATGGCCAACAGCGGTTCGCCTCGTTCAGGCTCGGTGCCGTCGCCGGCCCGCTACGGGTTCAGCGACGCGGCACGTGCGGAAGGGCAACTGCGCGCCGCCGGATGGTGGACGGACTCGGGGCCGACCAGCACTGCCGAGCCGGTCCTGGCCGCCCTGTCCAGGGCTCCCGACCCCGAACTCGCTCTGCACTCGGTCGACCGCCTGCGCGAATCCATGGGCGACGGGTGGGGCGAGCTTTCCGAGGACCTCACCACCGATGCGGGGCTGCGCGGACGGCTCGTCGGAGTCCTCGGAGCCTCCAGAGCACTGGTGGACCACCTGGTGGCCCACCCGGACCACTGGCGGCGGTTGCGTTCGGACGAAGGCTCGCCGCTCAAGTCGCTCGACGAGTACACCTCCGTGCTGCTGGAAGCGGTCGAAGCCGGGGACGGCAGCGGTCCATCGGGCACGGCGGACGGCCCGGTGGCTGGCCTGCGCGGCCAGGACGCGGTGAGCGCGTTGCGCGCCGGCTACCGCGCGCTGCTGCTCGACGTCGCGGCTGCCGACCTGGCGAGTGTGGTGGAGCCGGACGTGCCGGTGATGGCCTACGAGGACGTCGCCGCCCTGTTGTCGGACGTGGCGGTGGCCGCGCTTCGGGCCGCGCTGTCGGTGGCGGTGGCCGAGCTCGCGCACTCCGGTGTCGACCTGACCGAGGAGCCTGCGCGCCTGGCGGTGATCGCCATGGGCAAGTGCGGCGGCCACGAGCTGAACTACGTCAGCGACGTCGACGTCGTCTTCGTCGCCGACGACGAGAAGGACATCGCGGGGGCTACGCGGCTCGCCAGCATGATGATGCGCATCGCGAGCGCGTCGTTCTTCGAGGTCGACGCCGCGCTGCGGCCCGAGGGCAAGGCGGGCGCGCTGGTGCGCACGCTCGACGGCCACCTGAACTACTACCGCCGCTGGGCCCGCACGTGGGAGTTCCAGGCGCTGCTCAAAGCCCGCCCGGTGGCGGGTGACGCCGATCTGGGGCAGCGGTACCTGGAGGCGGTCCAGCCGCTGGTGTGGACGGCGTCGGAGCGCGAGGGGTTCGTCTCCGACGTGCAGTCGATGCGCCGCAGGGTTGAGGACCACGTGCCGGCCGAGCTGTCGGACCGGGAGCTGAAGCTGGGGCGCGGTGGACTGCGCGACGTGGAGTTCGCGGTGCAGCTACTGCAGATGGTGCACGGACGCGGCGACGACACGTTGCGTACCTCGACCACTGTGGACGCGCTGCGCGCCCTGGGTGAGGGCGGGTACGTGGCGCGGTCCGACGCCGCCGACCTCATGGACTCCTACCGCTTCCTGCGGGGCCTGGAGCACCGGTTGCAGCTGCGCAGGCTGCGTCGCACCCACCTGTTCCCCGCGACCGACGACGCCGAGGAGCTGCACTTCCTGGCACGGGCGGCCGGGCTGCGCTCCAGCGGCCGGCGCAGCGCCGGCTCGGTGCTGGTCGCGGAGTTCCGCAGGCACAGCAGCCGTGTCCGGCGGTTGCACGAGAAGCTGTTCTACCGGCCGCTGCTGGAGGCGGTGGCCAAGGTGCCGACGGAGGCGCTGCGGCTGACCACCGGTGCCGCGGTGGAGCGGCTGGCGGCGCTCGGCTACTCCTCGCCGGAGGGCGCGCTGCGGCACATCGAGGCCCTGACGTCCGGGATGTCGCGGCGGGCGAGCATCCAGGGCGCGCTGCTGCCGATGCTGCTGGACCTGCTGGCAAACACTCCGGACCCCGACGGGGGGCTGCTGGCCTACCGGAAGGTGTCGGAGGCGCTGGCCGAAACGCCCTGGTACCTGCGGCTGCTGCGGGACGAGGGCGTGGTCGCGGAGCGCCTGGCGCTGCTGCTCGGGACCTCGAAGCTGGTGCCCGAACTGCTGGTGCGCGCGCCGGAGGTGCTGCGGCTGCTGTCGGACACGCCCGCTCTCGCCGAGCGAGACCCAGGAGAGGTGGCGCAGTCGTTGCGCAGCGCGGTCGGGCGGTACTCGGAGCCGGAGCGAGCGGTGGCCGCCGCGCGTTCGCTGCGGCGCCACGAGCTGCTGCGCATCGCGTGCGCGGACCTGCTGGGGCTGATGGAGCCGACGTCGGTGTTCCGGGCGCTGTCGAGCGTCTGGGTGGCCGTGCTGGAGGCGGCGCTGGACGTCTCGGTGCGTTCGGTGGGCGCTCGGTCGGATTGGGGCTCGGTACCGGCGCGCATCGCCGTCATCGGCATGGGCAGGCTCGGCGGGGCGGAGCTGGGATACGGCTCCGACGCCGACGTGATGTTCGTGTGCGAGCCGGTCGGGGACGCCGACGACACCACCGCGGTCAAGTTCTCCACCGCGGTCGTGGAGCAGGTGCGGCGGCTGCTCGGCTCGCCGAGCCAGGACCCGCCGCTGGAGGTCGACATCGACCTGCGTCCGGAAGGCAAGCGGGGCCCGGTGGTCCGGACGCTGGACTCCTACCTGAACTACTACCGGCGGTGGTCCGAGGTGTGGGAGGCGCAGGCTCTGCTGCGGGCACGCCCGGTCGCCGGTGATGCGGACCTTGGCGACCGGTTCTGCCGCGCCATCGACCCGATGCGCTACCCGGAAGGCGGCCTGGACGAGGTGAAGATCCGCGAGATCCGCCGGATCAAGGCGCGGGTCGACTCCGAGCGGCTGCCCAGGGGAGCGGACCCGGCGACGCACACCAAGCTCGGGCGCGGAGGGCTGGCCGACGTCGAGTGGACGTTGCAGCTGCTGCAACTGCGCTTCGGTCACGACAACGAGGAGCTGCGGACCACCTCGACCGTCGAGGGGCTGGCCGCCGCGGCGCGACTCGGTCTCCTGGAGCAGCAGCAGGCCGACGAGCTGACCGAGGCGTGGACGCTGGCGATGCGCGCCCGCAACGCGGTGATGCTGGTGCGGGGCAAGTCCGGCGACCAGCTTCCCAAGCAGACCCGCGAGCTGGTCGCGGTGGCCGCCGCGCTGGGATATCCGGCGGGGGTCGACACCGGTGAGGTCGTCGACGACTACCTGCGGGTGACCCGGCACGCGCGCACCGTCGTGGAGCACGTCTTCTACGAGGGATGATCGTCCATTGTGGATGATCAATGGCGGGAGGTGCCGCGTCCGAAGTAGGCTGGCGGTGTGGTGGATCGCATTCGACGAGCTGAAGAGGACGATCACGCGCGAATCGTCGAGGCCATCGGCACCTGGTGGTCGGACTCGCGCAGCCCGCAGGCCGCGCGGGAACTGTCCATGCTGGTGCCCAGACTGTTCCTGCAGCACTTCGCGGGCACGAGCCTCGTGATCGAGCGCGACGGCGGATTCCTGGGATTCCTGGTGGGTTTCGTGTCCCAGGACCACCCGGAGCAGGCCTACGTCCACTTCGTCGGAGTCGATCCCGCGCAGCGTCGCGGCGGTGTGGCGCGGCGCCTCTACGAGACGTTCTTCGACACCGTGCGGCGGGCCGGTTGCACGACGGTCAAGTGCATCACCTCGCCGGTCAACACCGGCTCGGTCGGTTTCCACCGCAGGATGGGTTTCTCGCTCGTTCCCGGTGACGACGAGGTCGACGGACTGCCGGTGCACAGCGATTACGACGGCCTCGGCCAGGACCGGGTGTGCTTCGTCCGGGAACTGGCCTAGCGGCGCGACTCTCTGCCCGTGCGGTGTGTTGCGGCAGCGCGCAAGTTCTCGGTCGACCAGTAGGCCGGAAGTCCTTTTCCTCGAGGCATCACCGCAATTGGTATATGACGTGAGCGGTGGTATCACGCGAATGGCAGAGTCGACCGTTGCGCGTTCCGGAATCGAATCGCGGAACGGCTGGGCCGATCGAGGTCGGCGTGTCATCATCGCCCGCAGTTGCGCATTCGCCACGAGAGGACGATTCCAGCGCTATTGGCGAAAAGCCCGGGCCTGACCCCCCGACATCGCTCGGGCCGGCGCCTTGCTCGGGCCGGTGGAATCCGGAGAGCGGTTTCGTTGGTAGCAACGCGGAACTGGGCTGACCGGCGCAGCTGCTTCCTCGCGTGCCGGGCGTTCAGCTGATCGGCCCAGCAGGAAGTGATCGGCACGGCAGCTGCGGCGATGGGCCGTACGGCCGACCGGGTCGCGGACGACCGGCGGTCGATGAGACGGACATCGCGGGCGTCGCAGGAGAATTCGGCTGCAATGGGATCAGCCGAAAGCTGAATTCCACCGCTTCCCAACGGATTCGGTGGATCGCACGAAAACCCGATCAACGCGATTCGTGGCCCGTTCGGCCGCTCACGGCGTGGCTGCTGCGCGGGTAGCCTGCCCTGAAGGGCTCATCCGTGCTTGACCAATGCGCGATCTGAACGGGAGTGCACGGTGTCGGAGAACTTCGAACTGCTCGTCCACCGCCAGGCGCTCTGCGGGGAAGGTCCGTTGTGGATGCCGACCCTCAATTGTGTTTACTGGGTGGACATCCTGCGGCGGGAATTGCACACCTACCACCGGGAATCCGGCATCGACGAGGTGCGGGTCCTGCCCGGGGTGGTGACCGCGCTCGCCGCGACCCGCAGCGGCCAGCTCATCGCGGCCGCCGACCGCGGGTTCGCCCGGCTCTACCCGGGGAGGGCGGCACTGGACCCGGTCACGGCGGTGCAGAGCGGCGACCGGATGAACGACGGGGCGTGCGACCCCGCGGGCCGGTTCGTGGCCGGCACGCTCACGCACGCCAACGACCCGCAGCGCAGCGCGCTGTTCCTGCTCGACGGCGGCCGGGCCCGGCCGATCGTGGACGGGCTGACGGTGGCCAACGGCGTGGCGTGGAGCCCGGACGGCTCGCGGATGTACCTGGTCGACACCGCGCCGAGGACGATCTGGGTCTACGACTACGACGTCGAGCGCGGGCGGGCCAGGAACGGGAGGCGGTGGATCGTGTGCTCGGACAGCGAGGGCAGGCCCGACGGCATCGCCGTGGACTCCGAGGGCGGGGTGTGGGTGGCGATGCACTGGTCGGGCCGCATCCACCGCTACGCGCCCAGCGGTGACCTCGAGACGGTGCTGTGGGCGCCGACCAGGAGGATCACCAGCATCGCCTTCGGTGGTCCGCGCCTGGACGAGATGTACGTGACCTCCGCGTGCTTCGGCTACGACGAGCGGGCACTGGTCGCCGACCCCTACGCCGGCGCGCTGTTCCGGTTCCGGCCGGGGACGTCCGGACTGTCGCTGGCGCCCTGGAACGGCCTGTAGTGCCGTCTGGAGGGCTCGCAGAGGGCTTGTAGCGCGCTCTCGAGGGGTCTGTGTCCCGCTGTCGGGACGTGCGGAATAATCCACTGTGGACAAAAGCTGTTTGGTCGGGAAAAGACGAGGGCCGGTGGCACCAGAGGTGCCACCGGCCCTGCCGTGCGCGTCAGTCGATCACACGTCGAAGTACAGCGCGAACTCGTGCGGGTGCGGACGCAGGCGGATCGGGTCGATCTCGTTCTCCCGCTTGAGGTTGATCCAGGTCTCGATCAGGTCCTCGGTGAACACGCCACCCTCGAGCAGGTAGTCGTGGTCGGTCTCCAGCCGGTCGATGACCTTGGACAGGCTGTCCGGCACCTGCGGGACGTTCTTGGCCTCCTCGGGCGGCAGCTCGTAGAGGTCCTTGTCGATCGGCTCGGCCGGCTCCATCTTGTTCTTGATGCCGTCCAGACCGGCCATCAGCATCGCGGCGAACGCCAGGTACGGGTTGCCCGACGGGTCCGGGCAGCGGAACTCGACGCGCTTGGCCTTCGGGTTCGAGCCGGTGATCGGGATCCGCATGCAGGCGGAGCGGTTGCGCTGCGAGTAGACCAGGTTCACCGGGGCCTCGAAGCCCGGCACCAGGCGGTGGTAGGAGTTCACCGTCGGGTTGGTGAAGGCCAGCAGGCTCGGCGCGTGGTGCAGGATGCCGCCGATGTAGTAGCGCGCGGTGTCCGAGAGGCCCGCGTAGCCGGATTCGTCGTGGAACAGCGGGTTGCCGTCCTGCCACAGCGACTGGTGGGCGTGCATGCCTGAACCGTTGTCGCCCAGCAGCGGCTTCGGCATGAACGTCGCGGTCTTGCCGTTCTGCCACGCGGTGTTCTTGATGATGTACTTGAACAGCTGGAGATCGTCAGCCGCGTGCAGCATCGTGTTGAACTTGTAGTTGATCTCGGCCTGGCCGCCGGTGCCGACCTCGTGGTGGGCGCGCTCGACGGTGAAGCCGGAGGCGATCAGCTGCTGGACCATCTGGTCGCGCAGGTCCGCGAAGTGGTCGTAGGGCGAGACCGGGAAGTAGCCGCCCTTCATCCGGGTCTTGTAGCCCCGGTTGCCGCCTTCCTCGTCGCGGCCGGTGTTCCACCAGCCCTCGATCGAGTCGACCTCGGCGAAGGACTTGTTGGCGGCCTCACCGAACTTGACCGAGTCGAAGATGTAGAACTCGGCCTCGGCGCCGAAGAAGGCGGTGTCGGCGATGCCCGACTCGGCCAGGTACTGCTCGGCCTTGCGCGCGATGTTGCGCGGGTCCCGGCTGTAGGGCTCCAACGTGAACGGGTCGTGCACGAAGAAGTTGAGGATCAGCGTCTTCTCGGCGCGGAACGGGTCGATCCTGGCGGTGTAGGGGTCGGGGAGCAGCAGCATGTCCGACTCGTGGATCGACTGGAACCCCCGGACCGACGAGCCGTCGAAGGCGAGCCCCTCGGTGAAGGCGTCCTGGTCGAAAGACGCGGCGGGCACCGTGAAGTGCTGCATGACGCCCGGCAGGTCGCAGAACCGGACATCGACGAACTTCACGTCCTCTTCGGAGATGAAGCGCAGGACCTCGTCTGGATTCTTGAACACCCTCGGTGGCTCCTTCACGCACTCGTACAGCTCACCGACGAGGAGCTGCCCGCCGGCTCGACTGCGACGGTATGTCAGCGTTGTTGCCCGGTCGTCACCCTTGTGTTTCGCGGGCGTTAACGAGCGCCCGAACGGGTGGTTCCGGTGCCCGGGTCGGGGCCACCGGCGCCCACCGCGTCAGGCCGTACCCTTGATGACGTGGGTAGATTGACCGGTTCGTGGTTGGACGGCGCGCAGGCCTCCGGCAACAACGATAACGACGACCGACCCCGGTGGCGCGGTGAGCGGCTGGGAATTCCGCGGAGCGGATCAGGGTCGGTGTCCGGGCCCGGCAGGCGGCTCGCGGCCTTCCTGGTCGACATCGCGCTCGCGTCGCTGGTGTCCTGGGCTTTCACGGCGCCGGCACCGCCGGGCAACTGGAGCCTGCTCGCCTGGTTCGTCATCACGGTCGTACCGGTGACCCTCTTCGGCGCGACCCCCGGCATGGTCCTGCTGCGGATCTGGGTCGCGCGCCTGGACGGCGGCGCGATGGTCGGCCCGTGGCGCGCGGTGGTCCGGGCGGCGCTGACGTTCCTGCTCATCCCGGCGGCCATCTGGAACTTCGACGGCCGCGCCTGGCACGACCGCCTCACCGGCACCATCGTCCTCAACCGCTGACCCTGGCAACACGAAGGCGCCCCGCCGGATCCGGCGGGGCGCCTTCCTGGTCTCAGTCGCTACTTCGACGAGCGGCGCATCGCCCGCTGGACGTTTCGCATCTTGGCGCCCTGCGGCATGGGGCCCTTGGGCATCGCGTTGCCCCGGCTGGCCAGCGCCGCGAGCCGGTTCTCCAGGGCGTCGATCTGGCCGGCGTTGATGTTGCGCGGAAGCTTCATCATGTGCGTCTGGAGCTTGCGCAGCGGCACCTGGCCTTCCTCGGTGCCCACCACGACCTCGTAGATCGGGGTGTCGCCGACCAGCCGGGCGATCCGCTTCTTCTCCTGCTGCAGGAGCGGCTTGAGCCTGCTCGGCGCGCCCTCGCCGACCAGCACGATGCCGGGCTTGCCGATGACGCGGTGCACGGCGTCGAGCTGCGTGGTGCCCGCGACGGCCTGCGACAGATTCCACTTGCCGCGCAGGTTCTCCAGCGCCCACCCGGCGGCACCGGGCTGGCCGTCGGCCTTGCGGTAGACGTTGGACTGCACCCGGCGGCCGAAGACGATCGTCGCGGCGAGCAGGCCCAGGGCCAGGCCCACGGGCAGGAACACCCACTGCAGGCCCCAGATGAGGCCGAGCAGGAACACCACGACGGAGACGCCGAGGAACGCCCCGATCATCAGCGGCAGGAGGAGCTTGTCCTCCCGGCGCTGCATCTTGAACGCCTCGAAGATCTGCTTGACGCGGCCCCGGGATGCCTTGCGCCGCTGCTTGGCCGCCTCTTTCTTGGCGGCCTTGTCCTGCTTGGCCATGGCTCTCAGGATACGGCGGCGGGTCCGGGCCGTGCAGCTACGGTCGCCGCAGCCTCCCGGGGGCAGGGTCGTGACCGCTTCGGTCACGGCCCCGTCGCTGGTCAGCGGGACAGCAGGCTGCTGGCTTCCTGCGCGGCGGTACCGGCCTTGGCCAGGTGCGCGAGGTTGTCCGGCAGCGGCATGCCGCGGTGCTCGGTGGCCTTGGCGTACAGGCGCCCGGCGCGGTAGCTGGAGCGCACGAGCGGCCCGGCCATCACACCGGGGAAGCCGAGCTCCTCGGCGGTGCGGGTGTGCTCGACGAACTCCTCCGGCTTGACCCAGCGCTCCACGGGGTGGTGGCGGGGGCTGGGGCGCAGGTACTGGGTGATGGTGATGATGTCGGTGCCCGCCTCGCGCAGGTCGCGCAGCGCGTCGGTGACCTCCTCGGGCGTCTCGCCCATGCCCAGGATGAGGTTGGACTTGGTCACCAGGCCGTCCTCGCGGGCCCGGGTGATGACCTCCAGCGACCGCTCGTAGCGAAACGCCGGACGGATCCGCTTGAAGATCCGCGGCACGGTCTCGACGTTGTGGGCCAGCACCTCCGGCCGGGAGCCGAAGACCTCGGCGAGCTGGCCGGGGTCGGCGTTGAAGTCCGGGATCAGCAGCTCGACGCCGATGCCGGGGTTGAGCTGGTGGATCTGGCGCACCGTCTCGGCGTACAGCCAGGCGCCGCCGTCCTCGAGGTCGTCGCGCGCGACACCGGTGACCGTGGAGTAGCGCAGCCCCATCGCCTGCACCGACTCGGCGACCCGGCGCGGCTCCTCCACGTCGAGCTCGGCGGGCTTGCCGGTGTCGATCTGGCAGAAGTCGCAGCGGCGGGTGCACTGGTCACCCCCGATGAGGAAGGTGGCCTCGCGGTCCTCCCAGCACTCGAAGATGTTCGGACAGCCCGCCTCCTCGCAGACGGTGTGCAGTCCCTCCCGCTTCACCAGGCCCTTGAGCTCCTGGTACTCGGGTCCCATCCGAGCGCGGGTCTTGATCCACGATGGCTTCTTCTCGATAGGCGTCTGGCTGTTGCGCACCTCAAGACGCAACAGCTTCCGCCCCTCCGGCGCCGCAGTCACGCTGACAGGCTACGCCTCCGCGCGGAGGGCGCCGGAAGCGTGAGAACGGTCACCACCTGGACCGGGTCAGCTCGGGTCGGGTTCCACGCCGGTCAGCTCGGAGGTGGCGTTCCACAGCCGCCGGGCGGTGTGCTCGTCGCGGGCCGCGCGGGTCGTCTTCGCCGGCGCGGGGTGGCCGCGGACCTCGCGGAACCCGTCGGGGCCGTAGTACTCGCCGCCGCGCACGCCCGGCGCGGTGGCGGCGTGCAGCTGCGGCAGGATGCCCTGCTCCACCGGCTGGGTGATCAGCGAGCTGCCGAGCGCGACGGCCTTGGTGACCAGCGGCGGCGCCGAGCGCAGCCGCGCGGAGTTCTGGGGCAGCTCGGTCCGGCTCATGCCCGGGTGCGCGGCGACGCTGACGACGTCCATGCCGTGGTGGCGCAGCCGGCGGTCCAGCTCCAGGGCGAACATCAGGTTGGCGAGCTTGGCCTGGCCGTAGGCGCGGATGGGGGAGTAGCGGCGGCGGGTGTGGTCGAGGTCGTCGACGTCGACGGTGCCGAAGGTGTGGGCGAGGCTGGAGACGGTCACGACGCGGGCGCCCGCGCGCTGGCGCAGCGCGGGCATCAGGAGCCAGGTGAGCGCGGCGTGGCCGAGGTGGTTGGTGCCGATCTGCAGCTCGAAGCCGTCGTGGGTCGAGCGCCTGGGCGTGGCCATGACGCCCGCGTTGTTCATCAGCACGTCCAGGGCGTCGCCGGTGCGGTCGCGGACGTCGGCGGCGGCCTTGCGGACCGAGGCGAGGTCGGCGAGGTCGAGCTCGACCAGCTTCGGTTCGGTCTCGGCGACGGCGGCGACCTGGGCGAGCGCGGTGCGGCCGCGCTCGGGGCTGCGGCAGGCGAGCAGCACCTTCGCGCCACTGGCGGCCAGTGCGCGGGCGCTGTGCAGGCCCAGCCCCGAGTTGGCGCCGGTGATGAGCGCGGTGCGCCCGGACTGGTCCGGGATGTCGGCGGTGGTCCACTTGGCCATGGGCCATCCTTACCCGGACCGGGTGAATGGTGAAAGGGGTTAACCGAAATCGCGGGTGTGTCCGGGCGCATACTGCACCGCCGTGTCGGATTCGTGGTCGGTCCGGGTGCGGTGGCTGCCGTGGCGGCGGCTGGCGCGGCTGGGCATCGCCGGTGGCCGGTGGCCGAGGATGGTCGAGGGGCCGCTGTCGGTGCTCGCCCGGACGTTGTGGTTCGCGCTGTTCCTCCCCCTTCTGCTGGCTTGTCTCCTCGAACTGCTGGTGCTGTGGGTGCTGTTGCCGTTCGTGCTGGTGGGTCGCGTCCTGGGGCTGGGGTCGTGGTGGGTCGACCTGCGCAACCACGGATGCCGGGCGGGCACCTTCCGGGTGGCCGGCGCGCGTTCGGCGCGGAGCCTGCGCGGGGCGCTCACGGCGCACCTGCGGCGTGGGGGCGAACCGGGCGATGAAGGCGCCGCCAGGCTGGTCGCGGCCGAAGGCGCGGAGTTCGCACCCGTCGAGATCAGCACGCGGGACTGGGAACTGGTACTGCGACGGCTGAGCCCGCATGCGCGGCGGCGCTGGTTCCTGTGGCGGCGACGGCTGTCGATCGCCGACTCCCTCGACGTGCTGCCCGGCTGGCTCGGTGACGACCCGATCTCGGCGATCATCGCCATCCCGTTCGTGCTGCTGTTCGTGCTGTGCCTTGGCGGCGCGGTGCTGGAGCTGGTGGTCCAGATCGCGATCCTGCCCGTCGTCGTGCTGTTGCGGTTGGTGCGCGCGTTGTCGTGGCCGATCGAGGTCGTGCACCGCGGCAAGGCCGGGACGCGGCAGCAGGTCCACGGCTTCCTGCCGTCGGTGCGGGCGCGGCGGGAGCTGGCGGCGGGTCTGCGGCTCAGCCGACCGCGGCCGGCACCTCTTCGGCAGCTCGCGCCGCTGCGGTGACGGCCGCCGCGCCGGCGGGTAGCAGCGGGAGCCGGACGTCGGGAGTCGGGATGCGCCCGTGCGCGTGCAGGACGCCCTTGAGCACGGTCGGGTTCGGTTCGGCGAACAGCGCCCTGGCCAACGGGGCGAGGGAGTTGCCCAGCGAGCGGGCGCGGTGGACGTCACCGCAGCGCCATGCCGCGGCCAGCTCGACGAAAGCCGCGGTGTGCAGGTGGGCCGAGGCGAGGATGCCGCCGTGGGCGCCGAGCGCGAGCAGAGCGGGGGCGAACGCGTCGTCGCCGGCCAGCACCGCCAGACCGGGCGGGGTGTCGCCGAGCAGGTCGACGGTGTTCTGGTCGACGCACCCAGCGGACTGCTTGACCCCCACGACACCGGGTAGCGCGCCCAGCTCGCGCAGGCACTCCGCGCTCAGCGGCCGCGCCGTTCGGTACGGGATGTTGTAGACGACCAGCGGCACCGCGCTGACCTGCGACAGGTGCCGGAAGTGGGCGACCACGCCCGCCTCGGACGGGCGGGTGAAGTACGGGACCGTGACCAGCGCGGCATCGGCGTCGAGCGCGCGAAGCGCCTCGCCGGTGCGCCGCGTGTCGTTGGTGCCTGTGCCGACGACCAGCGTGGCGCCCCGTTCCCGGCACGCGCGGGCGCAGACCGCCACGACACGCGCGCGTTCGGACTCGTCGAGCGTCGCGGGCTCGCCGGTCGTGCCCAGCGCCACCACACCGGCCGCCCCCGCTTCCAGCACCGAGTGCGCGAGCGCCTCGACCGCGTCGTAGGCGACGTCTCCGCCGGTGGTGAAGGGTGTGACCAGGGGTACGTAGATGCCTGCCAGCTCCATGCCACTGACACTCGCGCACGGCGCTGTGCGGGTCCAGTTCGCATTCGTGCACAGATCATTAAGCTGAGCCGACGCTCGGGTCACTAGGCTGAGCCGATGCTCGATGTGCGGCGCCTGCGCCTGCTGCGCGAACTCGCTCACCGCGGCACCATCGCGGCGGTCGCCGACGCGCTGTCCTTCTCCCCGTCGGCGGTGTCCCAGCAGCTCAGCATCCTGGAGCGGGAGGCGGGCGTCGCGCTGCTGGAGCGCTCCGGGCGCCGGGTCGAACTCACCCAGAGCGGACGCGACCTGGTGGTGCACGCCGAGTCCGTGCTGGAGGTGCTGGAACGGGCCGCGGCCGACCTGGCCGGGGCGCGCGACGGGCTGGCCGGGCCGCTGCGGATCGGCACCTTCCCCTCGGCGGCCCGGATGCTGGCCGCGGGGCTGGCCGTCCTGGCCCGCGACCACCCGCGGCTGGAACCGATGGTCGACCAGATCGACCCTGCCGAGGTCGCGGGCGCGCTGCGCGGCTCCGAGCTCGACGTGGCCCTGGTGCACGACTACGACTTCGTGCCGCCCGAGCCCACACCGGGCCTGGACGGCGAACCGCTGCTGGAGGAGTGCCTGCACCTGGCGGCTCCGAGCGATTGGCGCGGCGCCGACGCCGACGACGCGATCGCCCGCTGGCGCGACGCGCCGTGGATCACCGCCCCGCCCGGCATGCTCTGCCACCGGATGGCGGTTCGGGCCTGCCAGTCCGCCGGGTTCGCGCCCCGGATCCGCCACCACATCGACGACTTCGCCGCGGTGCTCGGCTTCGTGGCGATGGAGCAGGGCGTGGCGATCGTCCCGCAGCTCGCGGCGGTCGACCCGCCGCCGGGAGTCGCGCTCACCGAGCTGCCGATGCACCGCAGGACGCGGATCAGCTACCGGCGGGGTGCCGACCGGCATCCCGCGGTGTCGGCGTTCATGCGGGCTATGCGGTCGGTGGTCAGCTGATCTCGTGCGGGGCGGTGGTGGACGTACTCGGCGGGCTCGTCCGGGTGCCGGATGGTGAAGCCCTCGCCGGACGGCACCCGGAACGGCGCCTGGACGAACTCGGCGCCCTGCTCGGGGAACTTCCGCTCGTACGGCCGGTTTCGGCGACCAACGGGGCTGCGGCTCCACGGGGTGACGCGGCCGCCGGTCGGCGTTTCAGCTGCTCGGGATGAGCTTGCGCAGCCGCAGCGCGCAGGTGCTGCGCTCGGGGGACTTCGGCGTTCCGCGCATCAGGCTCAGGAACGCGCCACCGACGCGGGAGATCTCCTCGGCCGGCTCGGAGTGCTCGGCGAGACCGGAGGCCAGGGCGAGCATCCGCTGTTCTCGCTCCAGAGCCGGGCGCAGCGCCGGGTCGCCGGCGTGGCGGTCCAGCACCGCGCGCAGGTCCGGGTTCCCGTCCGCGGTGCGGCGCCAGGCGGCGGTCACCGCCTGGACGCGGTCCACGCGCGGGTCCGCGTCGGCGTCGGCCAGCGCGATCCCGATCCGGCCGGTGAGCAGCTGCGTCCACTTGTAGTGCAGCGCGCGGAGCAGCTCCCCGGTGCTGGTGAAGACCTCGCTCGCCTGCGGCACGGCCTCGGGGGTGAGTTCCTCGGAGGGGTGGGCGGTGGCGTGGTCGAGAACCGCCTGGATCGCGCTCTGCCGCCGGTAGAAGTCGTGCCAACTCATGGTGCGTCCTCCGGGTGGCCTCGTGGCGTACCTCTGGTGTGCGACATACCGGGAGTATGTGCCTTCGAAGCTACCACGCGGACGTACCGTCGGTATGTCTTATGGTTGTGAGTATGGAAACAGCTCGATCGCGACGGGTGGAGTACTCCGAGACCACCCGCCGGGCACTGGTGGATTCGGCCGTCGAGCTGTTCACCGAGCACGGCTACGCCGGCACCTCGCTCGACGAGATCGCCAGGGCGGCCCGCGTCACCAAAGGCGCGCTCTACCACCACTTCGGCGGCAAGCAGGCGCTGTTCGAGGCAGCCTTCGAGGAGGTCGAGCGCCGGGCCACCGAGCGCATCTCATCGATGATCGCCGGCGCCGGGGTCCCCTGGGAGCGGATGCTGGCCGGGCTGAACGGGTTCCTGGAGGTCTGCCTGGAGCCCTCCTACCAGCGGATCGTCGTGCAGCAGGGCCCGGCGGTCATGGGCTGGGAGTGCTGGCGGGAGGCAGAGGAGCGCAGCACCTACGGCATGGTTCGCATCGTCGTCGGGCAGCTCATCGAGCAGGGCGAGATCGAGCCGCTGCCGCTGGAGGCGCTGACGCGGGTGGTCTACGGCGCGATGTCGGCGGGCGCGACGACCATCGCCGGCTCGCCGGAGCCCAAGACCACCAGCCAGGAGGTCGGCCGGTGCATGGAGCGGGTCATGGAGGGCCTGCGCACCTCCGGCACCGCGGCGGCGGGATAGCCTCGGGCGACGTGACCGAGGAATTCAAGCTCAGAGTCTTCACCGAGCCCCAGCAGGGGGCGACCTACGACGATCTGCTGCGGGTGGCGCGGACCGCCGAAGAGGCCGGGTACGACGCGTTCTTCCGCTCCGACCACTACCTCAAGATGGGGTCGGTGACCGGCGAGCCCGGCCCCACCGACGCGTGGGTGACGCTGGCGGGGCTGGCCCGCGAGACCTCCCGGCTGCGGCTGGGAACGCTGATGACCGCAGGCACCTTCCGGCTGCCCGGACCGCTGGCCATCTCGGTCGCCCAGGTCGACCAGATGTCGGGCGGACGCGTCGAGCTGGGCCTGGGCAGCGGTTGGTACGGCGACGAGCACACCGCCTACGGCATCCCGTTCCCCTCGCTGAAGGAGCGCTTCGACCGCTACGCCGAGCAGCTGGAGATCATCACCGGGCTGTGGGAGACCCCGCCGGGGGAGACCTTCGGCTTCGAGGGCGGCCACTACACCCTCGCCGACTCGCCCGCGCTGCCCAAGCCGGTGCAGAGCCCGCGTCCGCCGGTGCTGATCGGCGGCACGGGCAAGAAGCGGACCCCTGAGCTGGCCGCGCGGTTCGCCGACGAGTTCAACCTGCCCTTCGCCGACCTCGACACCGCCGCCGCGCAGTACGAGCGCGTGTCGGCGGCCTGCTCCGCGATCGGCCGGGACCCGGCCGAGATCGTGCGGTCCGCGGCGCTGGTGCTGTGCGTGGGCAAGGACGAGGCGGAGATCGCCCGGCGCGCCGAGGCCATCGGCCGCGAGGTGCCCGAACTGCGCACCAACGGGCTCGCGGGCACGCCGGAGGAGGTCGTCGACAAGATCGGGACGTGGCGCGAGCGCACCGGCATCACCCGCCTCTACCTCCAGGTCCTCGACCTGTCCGACCTGGACCACCTGGAGCTGGTCGCCTCGGCCGTCGCCCCGCAGCTCTAGCGCCGTAGCTGGCCCGCCACGTCGGAGGCCGCGGTGAGCAGGACGAGAGCGGGGATGGTCGCCTGCGCGCGCAGGCGGTAGGAACCGCGCTTGTCCTGCTCGACCAGTCCGCACGAGGTCAGGCTCTTGAGGTGGTGGTAGAGCTGCCCGGTGGAGCCCAGCCCGGCGGCGGCCTGCAGCGCCGCCGCGTTCTGCGGTCCCTCGCCGGCCAGCAGCCGCACCACCGCCGCCCGCGCCGGGTGGCCGAGCGCGGCGAGGACGTCGGTGCGGGGGCCGTCGTCGAGCTCCATCACCCGGGCCGGGTCGACGTGGATCGACCACTCCAGCTCGACCGGCCCGGCGAGCTGGCCCCGGTACTCCACCGAGCTCCCGCTGGGCTCCACCGCGTTCGCCCGCTCGACCCCTTCCAGCGCCGCGACACGGCGTTCGAGGTCGAGGACGCGGGCGTGCAGGTCGTCGTCCGATGGCGTGCTCACGCCTCGAGCTTGCCTCAGCCGCGCAGGGTCCGTGCGAGGCGGTCCCGCCAAGCCGGATCGGTCAGCGCCAGCAGCAGCACCACGCCCGGGTCGCCCTTGGCGATCTGCTCCACGCTGATGTCGCCCTGCGCGAGCAGTGCCCCGGCTCCGACGGTGCCGTCGGCGCGCCGCACCGACAGGCCGCAGGTCAGGCCGCCGGGGAGGCTGCCGCCCTTCATGCCGATGCCGGCCAGTCCCGGGGGCAGGTGGTCCTTCAGCGGCAGTTCGAGGATCCGCTGCGCGATGTCCGCGGCGCGCCGGTTCGGGAACGTGCCGGTCGCGATCGAGCGGTGGATGCCGGACAGCGACGACGCCGCGCCGCCGGCGGTCGCCGCCGCCCAGGCTTTCTGGACGTCCTCCGGGGGCAGCGGGTTGTGGAGGAGCCGGTCCTTCACCATCTGTCGGAACGCCGCATCGGAGCTGAAGCGGCGTTCGAGCCGGTAGCCGATGCGCCGCCGCGCCGGCACCGGCGCGCCCTGCGGCGGAGCGTGCTCGGGCAGCACGAGGAACAGGTACTCCGCGCAAAGCGAGCGCAGGTCCGGGTCGGGCCAGCCGCCGTCGCGGGCCGCCCGGCGCAGCGCGCCCTCCCCGAGGCGGACGCGCAGGAAGTCCGGTGCCGCGCTGTCGCTGAACTTGATCATGCAGATCATCATCTGCTCGAGCGTGACCAGCCGGTTCGGGTCGGCCGCGTAGAGCCCGGTGGGGTCGGTGGGGATGCCCAGCTCGCCCAGCGACGCGATGTGGCCGCCGCCGTCGGTCGGCACGTAGAACCGTTCCCAGTCGCCGACCCGGATCTGCTCGTTCGGGTCGAGCCGCCCCTCCGCGACCGCCGTGGCGTAGGCGGCCAGGTGGATGACCTTGACCGACGAGGCCAGCAGTTGCGCCTGCCGCGGCCGGTGCGCCAGCTGGGCGCCGAGTCCGTCGTCGAGGACGATCGCGAACGCGTCGCGGTGGGTGGAGATCCAGCTCAGCCAGCCGTCGGGGGTGGAGAGATCCGGTGGTGCGGCCGACTGGCCGAGGGCGTGCGGTGCGAGCGCGAGTGCGGGGACGGCAGCCGTCGCGGCGGTGAGCACGCTGCGGCGGGACAGGGTGCGCCGGGGTGCGGGCATGTTCCACTCCTCTGGTAGTCCGTAATTCCGGAATACTAGAGGAGCGGAGTTCGGTTGTGCCAGCGGGTCAGCGCAGCGAGGGGTCCAGCGCCAGGGTCGCGCCCGCCACCGCGGGCTGATCGCGCTCGATGTTGCGCTCCGAGACCGGCAGCACGCCGTCGACGGCGTCGAGCACGGCCCGCGTGAGCAGCGGCAGCACCTCGGCGACGGTGACCTCCCTGCCGAGCTCGAGCGACAGCGACGTGGTCCCGGCGTCCCGGATGCCGCACGGGATGATCCGGTCCCAGTGCGTCATGTCGGGATTGCAGTTCAGCTCCAGGCCGTGCATCGTGATGCCCTTCTGCACCCGGATGCCGATCGCGGCGATCTTGCGCTCCGGGCGGCCGTCGCCCGCGGGCAGCCACACACCGCTGCGCCCCTCGACCCGGCCGGTGTGGACGCCGAACTGCTCGCAGACCCGGATCAGCGCCTCTTCCAGGCGCCGGACGTAGTCCACGACGTCGATCGGGTCGCACAGCTGCAGGATCGGGTAGCCGACGATCTGGCCCGGCCCGTGCCAGGTGATCTTGCCGCCGCGGTCGACGTCGATGACCGGAGTCCCGTCCTGCGGCCGGTCCTCCGGCGCGGTGCGCTTGCCCGCCGTGTACACCGACGGGTGCTCCAGCATCAGCACGGTGTCCGGGTTCGCGCCCTCGGCGCGGCCGTTGGCCAGCTCGCGCTGGAGGTCCCACGCGGACAGGTAGTCGATGGTTCCCAACTCGCGCACCTCGACGGGGTCTGACGAGGCGCGACACGAAATCTCGGCACGAGTCACCGGGCCAGGCTACGCCCGGCTACCAGCCGAGGGCACAGCCGCCGCCAGGGCGGCCCGGACCGTGGGGTGCTGGAACCTGAAGCCGTGCCCCTCCAGCACCGCGGGCACCGCCCGTTGCCCGCCGAGCACGTCTTCGGCCAGCTCACCGACGGCCGCCCGCAGCACGAACCCCGGCACCACCCACGGCGCCGGACGCCCGACCGCCTCGCCCAGCGCCCGCGCGAACTCGGCGTTGCGCACCGGGGTGGGCCCGGTCAGGTTCACCGGACCGGAGATCTCCGGGTGTTCGAGGACGAAGCGCAGCGCCGCGACCTCGTCGTCCAGCGAGATCCACGGCAGGTACTGCTCACCGTCGCCGAAGCGTCCCCCGAGCAGGAACGAGAACAGCGGCCGGAGCCTGCCGAGCAGCCCGCCCGCGGGGGAGAGCACCGGACCGGTGCGGGCCAGCACGACCCGCGCGCCCGCGTCGGAGGCGGGTGCGGTCGCGGCCTCCCACTGGCGGACCAGGTCGGCGAGGAATCCGTCACCGGGCGGCGCGGACTCGGTCACCGGGCGCTGCCCGGTGTCGCCGTAGAAACCCACCGCCGAGGCGTTGACCATCGTCGCGACCCCGTGCTGGGCGACCGCCTCGGCCAGCACGGAGGTCGGGCGGAGCCGGGAGTCCAGCAGCACGCGCTTGCGCTCCGGGGTCCACCGGCGGTCCCCGATGCCCGCGCCGCAGAGGTTGACCACCGCGTCGGCGCCCTCCAGGGCGTCCTCGTCGAGCCGGCCCGCCGGCGGGTCCCACCCGCGTTCGTCGGGTGCCTCCGGCCTGCGGCGCACCAGCCGCACCACCTCGTGCCTAGCCTGCCGGAGAGCGGGGACCAGGCTGGTGCCGATCAACCCGGACGAGCCGGCGATAACCACGCGCATGCGCTGATCGTCTCGCACCGCCTTCCGCGGCGCGACGCTGGAGCCCACCTGCCACCGCAAAGGAAGCGGGGCCGCCCACCGGATCGGTGGGCGGCCCCGCTGCCGTCGGCCGTGTCAGAGGCCCAGGTCGGCCTCGAAGGCGCCGTCCTCGAGCCGCTGCTTGAGGGTGGCCAGGAACCGGGCCGCGTCCGCGCCGTCGACCAGGCGGTGGTCGTAGGACAGCGCTAGGTACACCATCGAGCGGATCGCGATCGTGTCGCCGCCGTTCTCGTCGGTGACCACGACCGGCCGCTTCACCACGGTGCCGGTGCCCAGCATGCCCACCTGCGGCGGGTTCAGGATCGGCGTGTCGAACAGCGCACCCCGGCTGCCGGTGTTGGTCAGCGTGAACGTGCCGCCGCTGAGCTCGTCCGGCTTGATCTTGTTGTTGCGGGTGCGCGCCGCCAGGTCGGCGATCTTGCGGGCCAGCCCGCCGAGGTTGAGGTCACCCGCGTCGTGGATCACCGGCGAGACCAGGCCGCGCTCGGTGTCGACCGCGATCGCCAGGTGCTCGGCGGCGTGGTAGGTGACCTCCTTGTTCTCCTCGTCCACCGAAGCGTTGAGCTTCGGGTGCAGCTTCAGCGCCTCGGCCGCGGCCTTGGCGAAGAAGGGCAGGAAGGAGAGCTTGACGCCTTCGGCCGCCTCGAAGTTCTGCTTGGCGCGCTCCCGCAGGCGGGCGATCTTGCTGACGTCGACCTCGACCACGGTGGTGAGCTGCGCGGCGGTCTGCAGCGACTCGACCATCCGGCGGGCCAGCAGCTGGCGCAGCCGCGTCATCTTCTGCGTGGTGCCGCGCAGCGCCTTCGCCTCTTCCGAGGGCTCCACGGCCTGGCCCGCGGCGCTGGGCCGGGACGGAGCCGACGGGGCCGCCGCGGGCGCCTCCTGCTCGGCCTTGGAGGCGTCGACGGCCGCCTGCACGTCCTGCTTGCGGATCCGGCCGCCGACACCGCTGCCCTTGATCTTGGACAGGTCGATGCCGTGCTCGTTGGCCAGCTTGCGCACCAGCGGCGTCACGTACGGCGTGGCGCCCGAGGGGGCCTCGGCCGGAGCCGACGTCTGGGCGGGCTGTGCCGGTGCGGCCTGCTGGGGCTGCTCCTGCACGGGCTGCGGCGCGGCCGGGGCCGGTGCCTGCTGCTGGGCGGGCGCCTCCTGCTCGGCCGGGGCCGACGGCTGCGGCGCGGCCTGCTGCGGGGCGGTCTGCTCCTCCGGCGGCGCGGACGGGGCGGAGGCCGCCGGAGCGGCGCCCTGCTCACCGACCACGGCCAGCTTGGCGCCGACCTCGACGGTGTCGTCCTCACCGGCGGAGATCTCCAGCAGGGTCCCGGCCACCGGGGACGGGATCTCGGTGTCGACCTTGTCGGTGGAGACCTCCAGGAGGGGTTCGTCGACCTCGACGGTGTCGCCGACCTGCTTGAGCCACCTGGTGATCGTTCCCTCGGTGACGCTCTCGCCCAGCGCGGGCATCGGCACCTCGGTGCCCTGGGCCGAACCGGACTGCGCCGGGGCCTCCTGCTGGGCCGGGGCGGACTGCTGCTGCTCGGGCTCCGGCTGCGCGGCCTCGGCCTGCTGCGGCTCGGCCTGCTGCGGCTCGGGCTGCTGCGGCTCGGCCTGCTGGGGCTGCTCCGCGGGGGCGGGCTCGCCACCGCCGGACTCGCCCGACTCACCGATCACGGCGAGCTCGCCGCCGATCTCGATGGTGTCGTCCTCCTGGGCGACGATGCGCTGCAGCACGCCGGCGGCCGGGGACGGGATCTCGGTGTCGACCTTGTCGGTGGAGACCTCCAGCAGGGGTTCGTCGACCTCGACGGTGTCGCCCTCCTGCTTGAGCCACCTGGTGATCGTTCCCTCGGTGACGCTCTCGCCGAGTGCCGGCATCTGGACGGAGAAGGCCATCTGTTCGCTGTCTCCTCGTAGTGTGGCGGGGTGCTTGGCTGACTCGTCTGGTCGGCCGGGATTTCAGACGTCAGCCGTGCACGTGCAGCGGCTTGCCGGCCAGGGCGAGGTGGGCCTCGCCGAGCGCTTCGGTCTGAGTCGGGTGGGCGTGCACCAGCGGTGCGACGTCCTCGGGCAGGGCCTCCCAGTTGTAGATGAGCTGGGCCTCGCCGATGAGCTCACCGACGCGGTCGCCGACCATGTGCAGTCCCACCACCGGGCCGTCGGTGACCCGGACCAGCTTCACCGCACCGGAGGTCTTGAGGATCTGGCTCTTGCCGTTGCCTGCCAGGTCGTAGTTGAAGGTCTCGACCGATCCGTACTGCTCCTTGGCCGCGGCCTCGGTCAGGCCGACCGAGGCGACCTCGGGGTGGCTGTAGGTGACCCGGGGGATGCCCGACTCGTCGATCGCCTGCGGGTCGAGCCCCGCGATCTCCTCGGCCACGAAGATGCCCTGCTGGAAGCCGCGGTGCGCCAGCTGCAGGCCGGGCACGATGTCGCCGACCGCGTAGACGCCGTCGACGCTGGTGCGCAGGCGCTCGTCGGTGCGCACGAAGCCGCGCTCCATGGTCACCCCGGCCTCCTCGAAGCCCAGCGCGGCGGTGTTGGGGCCGCGGCCGACGGCCACCAGCAGCAGGTCGGCGTCGTACTGGTCGCCGTTCTCCAGGCTGACCGAGACCCCCTCGGCGCTCTGCTGGGCGCCGGTGAACTTGACGCCGGTCTTGAACTTGATGCCGCGCTTGCGGAACTCGCGCTCCAGGCGCTTGGAGATGAACTCGTCCTCGTTGGGCACCAGGTGCGGCAGGGCCTCGACGATGGTGACCTCGGCGCCGAAGGAGCGCCAGACGCTGGCGAACTCCACGCCGATCACGCCGCCGCCGAGGACCACGACCTTGTCCGGGACGAAGTCCAGGTTCAGTGCCTGCTCGCTGGCGATGACCCGGCCGCCCAGCTCCAGCCCCGGCAGCGACTTGGAGTACGAGCCGGTGGCGAGCACGACGTTGCGGCCGGTGTAGCGGGTGCCGTCGACCTCGACGGTCTTGGCGTCGACCAGGGTGCCCGCACCCTCGACGACGGTGATCTTGTGCGCCTTGAACAGGCCCTGGACGCCCTTGTAGAGCTTGCTGACGACACCGTCCTTGTAGGAGTTGACGCCCGCGATGTCGATGCCCTCCAGCGAGGTCTTCACACCGAACTGGTCACCGTCGCGGGCGGAGTCGGCGACCTCCGCCGCGTGCAGCAGCGCCTTGGTGGGGATGCACCCGCGGTGCAGGCAGGTCCCACCGAGCTTGTCCTTTTCGATAAGGACGACGGACAGGCCGAGCTCGGCCGCGCGGAAAGCGCAGGCGTAGCCGCCCGAACCGCCGCCGAGAATGACCAGATCGGCGGACGTGTCGGTCACTTCGCACTCCTCGACAGGCATCGTTGACTCGCGTAGGCGCCCGGCACGCACAGGTCAGGCGCTCCGGGGCCATCTTGTCACCACACGGTGTATCGACGCGACGTGGGCTCGCCCTATTCCGGGCCCTTCGACCGAGATCACACGCACGGAATCGACACCGGCCGCACACGGCCGGTGGCATCATCGATGGGGAGAACATCTCGTCGCGGTCCTCCCCGCCGGGGGAACCGGTGGTGCGGCCGGCCGGGGCGGGACCCGAGTGGAAGGTGGGTCGCGTGGGCCTGTTCGACCGGCTTCGCCGCAGACGGCGCCCGGCGCGCTCGGCAAGCTCCCAGGACGCCGAGCACCTGCGGGAGTGGGCGGCGCGGCGGCGCGGGGTGGAGGCATACATCGAGCCGCGCACCGCGGTGACCGAGACGACGCTGGTGCTCATCGCCCACGACGGGGAGTGGACCCGCCGCCGGGTCGGCAGCCCGGACGCCGCGCACCGCTTCGCCCGCAAGATGTCGATGCCGTGCTACGAGGTGTCCAAGGTGGGCTACCCGCAGCGCATGCGCGACTACCAGGCCAGGCAGCGGATCGTGCGCGACCGCGAGCGGCGCAGGGCGCTGGAGGACTGAGGACGCCGGGGTCTCAGCGCTTGTCTTTGAACTCACCTTGCGTGGCGGTTCCGGTGGCGGAACCTCAGGCGTCCTCTGGCTCCGGGATCTTTTTCTCACGTATCAGCCATACGCAGCGAAAAGGCTGTCCTCGCCAGAGAACGCCTGAGAACCCGCGGCCGTGCTGGCTGCGAAGGCGGGCCAAGCGGCTGACGCCGCTTCAATGATCAAAGACAGACATTCAGTTCGCGACGCGGGTGCTCGGCTCGTGGTGCACCGGGAAGGTCACGGACTTGGCGATGTAGCAGAGCTCGTGCGCGCGCTCGTGCAGCGCCTCGGCGACGTCGACGCTGGCCCGGTCGGCGACGGTGACCTCCGGGGCCAGCACGACCTGCTCGAACTGGCCGGAACCGTCGGCGTTCTCCGCCAGCGTCCCGCGTGCCCGGTCGTGGTAGCCGATCACCACGACGCCGCAGTCGGCCGCCAGATGCAGGTACCAGAGCATGTGGCACTGCGCCAGCGACGCGACCAGCAGCTCCTCGGGGTTGTAGCGGTCGGCGTCGCCGCGGAAGACCGGGTCGGCCGAGGCGTCGATGACGCCCTTGCCGTCCGCGCGCACCTCGTGGGTGCGCCGGTAGCTGCGGTAGGAGGCGGTGCCCTGCCCGGTGTTGCCGGTCCACACCACGTCGACCTGGTAGCCGTGCTTGCCCGGCTCGGTGTCAGTCACCCCGCCATCCTGGCATCCGGGGGCGGTGCCGTGTTGATCCGTTTGAGGCATGGATCACGCCACGGCACCGTCCCATTCACCGGATCAGTCGTGGCCGGCGATGTCGGCCAGCACCGCGGCGAGGGTGCGGACCGGGACGCCCGTGCCGCCCTTGGCGGTGTAGCCCCACGGGGAGCCGGAGTTGTACGCCGGGCCCGCGATGTCGATGTGGGCCCACGGCACGCCCTCGGCGACGAACTCCCGCAGGAACAGCCCGGCCGCGAGCATGCCGCCCCAGCGGTGGCCGGTGATGTTGGCCAGGTCCGCCAGCCGCGAGTCGAGGTCGCCGCGCAGCTCCTCGGGCATCGGCATCGCCCAGCCGCCCTCGCCGACGGCCTGCGAGAGCTCGGCGACCCGGTCGCGGAACTCGTCGGTGCCCATCACGCCGGGGGTCCGCTTGCCCAGCGCGACGACCTGCGCGCCGGTCAGCGTGGAGGTCTCGACCAGGTAGTCCGGCTCGTCCTCGCAGGCGCGCACGATGGCGTCGGCCAGGATGAGCCTGCCCTCCGCGTCGGTGTTGAGGACCTCGACGGTCTTGCCGCCGTACATGGTCAGCACGTCGCCCGGGCGGTAGGCGGTGCCCGACGGCATGTTCTCGGCCATCGGCACGGTGGCGGTGATGTCGATCGGGTAGTTGAGCCTGGCCGCCAGCACCATGGTCGCGATCACCGCGGCCGCGCCGGACATGTCCGAGGTCATCTCGTCCATGTTGGCGCCCGGCTTGAGCGAGATGCCGCCGGTGTCGAAGGTGATGCCCTTGCCGATCAGCGCGACCTTCTTGGCGCCCTTCGGGCCCTTGTGGCGCAACCGCACCAGCCGTGGCGGCCGGGACGAGCCGCTGCCGACGCCGAGGATGCCGCCGTAGCCCTGCTTGCGCAGCGCGTTGTCGTCGAGGACCTCGACCTCCAGGCCCGCGGCGCGGCCGAGCTCGCCGGCGCGGTCGGCGAAGGAAGCCGGGTACAGGTCGTTCGGCGGGGTGTTGATCAGGTCGCGGGCGGTGGTGACGGCCTCGGCGATGGCGGTGGCGCCCTTGAGGGTCGCCTTGGTCGCGTCGTCCTTGGCGTCGGAGACCACGAGGTCCACCTTGGACACCGGCTCGTCACCCGGCTGCGACTTGTAGCGGCTGAAGGCGTAGGCGCCCAGCACCGTGCCCTGCACGGCCGCCGACAGGTCCACGGCGGACAGCGTGGTGGCGGCGTGCGAGACACCGGTCAGCGCGCGGGCTGCGGCGCCGGAGCCGCGCCGGACGGACTCGGCCGAGGGCCCGGCGTCGGCCGGCTTGCCGAGGCCGGCCGCGACCAGGACCTCCGCGCGCAGCTTGCCGCCGGCGGGGAGCTTGACCACCTCGTCGGCCTTGCCGGTCGCACCCAGGGAAGCCAGCACCTTCGCGAGGTCGCCGTCGAAGGCGGCCGCGACCTGCTCGGAGCCGGGCGCGAGCTCGACGCCGTCCGGTCCGGCCACGGTGCCGATGATCAGCGCTTCGACCGTCAGCTTGGCCACCGCGCCGTCGGTGAGGGCGAGTTTGGGTGTCGTCACGTGCGTATCCTCCGGGCCTACGGGGTTGAGGCGGGCCGCCGGAGCGCGGTCCTGTTCGCACTCTAGAACGGCTCGGGTGGATCAAGCCGTCCAGGCGTTGCGCTTGGCGCAGACTCGACAGCGCGGACCCGGCAGTGCGCACCGGCGGCGGCGCCGCGGGCCTCTGGTGGCCCCGCGCGTCCGCCAGGATGGCATCCTGTCGGTTCTATCCTGGTTGGGCCGTCCGGCGCATCAGCCGACAGGCGGCTGCCCAGGGCGGCATCCTCTGTAAGGGTGGTCTCGTGGCCCAAGAGCTGGAGTTGCCCCGACGTCTCGAGGCCGGGACCAGCGCGATCCCGCAGGCGCTGGGCGCCATGCTCGGCGTCGGCCTGTTCGTCGGCCTGGCCCCCGCGTTCGCCGCGGCGGGCCCCTGGTCGCTGTTCGGGTTGCCGGTCGCGGCCCTGGCGGCCATCTGCTGCGCGGTCTCCACCGCCCACCAGTCGGCGGCCTACCGGGGGCCGGGCGCGGCCTACACCTGCACCCGCTCGCGAGTCGGTCTGGTGCCCGCGCGGATCGGGGCGGCAACCCACATCGCCGGTCAGGCCGCCGCGATGGCGGCGATCGCCGGGGTGATCGGTGACCTGCTCGTGCCTTCCGCCTCCGGCGGGGCGGCCGCGGTGGCAGTCCTGCTCGCGGTGCTCGCCGCGACCGCGGGCCTGCGGATCAGGGGGGGCGCGGCCTGGCTCTGGCTGCTGCTGATCTTCGCGGTGGTGGCGGTCGTCGTCGCCGTCTGCTTCGGCATCGACGCCGTGCCCGCGCCGCCGTCCGCGCCTCCCGGGTCCGACAGCGCGGTCGGCATCACCGGCGCGGCGGGCGTGCTCTTCTTCGCGTTCCTCGGCTTCGAGCGGCTGACCGCGCCCGCCGAGGAACGCGACCGCTTCGACTGGCGGGTGGTCCGGCGCGGCGTGACCGTCTCGCTCGCCGTCACCACCGCGCTGCTCGGGCTGCTGTCGGCCGGGCTGCTCTACCAGCTCGGCCCGGCCCGGCTCGCGTTGTCGCCCGTTCCGGTGATCGACGTTCTGGGCGCGGCGGCCGCGTCGGACCTGCGGCCGCTGGTCGCGGTCGGCGTCGCGGTGGCGCTGCTGCCGGTCCTGCTCGCCGCGCTGGAGATCGCCCGCTCGACCGGGCTGGCGCTCGTCCGGGACGGCGACCTGCCCGCCGCGCTCGGCCGGCGCGCGCGGTCCGGAACGCCGTATCCGCTGGACCTGCTGGTGGGCGCGGCCGCGGCGGTGGTGGCGCAGCTCGTCGACCCGATCCCGGCGATGGCGTTCGCGACCTGCTGCGTCCTCGTCCACTACGCCTTCGCGAACGCCGGGGCGAGACTGCTCCTCTCGGAGGAACGCGCTTGGCCCATGCGGGCGGCATGCCTTGGTATGGGTCTCGCAGTCGTGCTCGCCATGAGTATGCCGGTGCCCGCTTTGCTTGCGACCCTTGCAGTCGTCATTGTGGGGCCCGTTGCGACGGGTGCCTTCTCCCGACGATGGAGCTGAGGCGGCATGCTCGACATGAGCGGTGTGAGGCAGCGGAGCCTGCCCACGTGGAACTACGGCCAGGAAGTCCTCTACCGATTCTTAAGGCTCGACGGCTCGATGGGCACCGTGCACCCGGCGCGGGTGCTCGCCGACGACGGCGAGACCCTGCTGTGCTGGGTGCTGCCCGGCACGTCCATCCGGGTCACCACCTCGCCGGACGGTCGCAGCCCCCGCAACCTGCCGATGGCCGAGCGCTTCGGCGGCGTCCGCGTCCCGGCCCGCTCGATCTGGCGGGGCACGCCCACGCTGCGGATGGTCTTCGAGAACGAGTGGTCGTCGGTGTGGTGGTTCTTCGAGCCCGACGGCACGTTCCGCAACTGGTACGTGAACCTGGAGATGCCGCTGGGCCGCGACGCCACCGGCGTCAGCAGGGTCGACGGGGTGCTCGACGTCGAGGTGTTCCCGGACGGCCACTGGCAGTGGAAGGACGAGCACGAGGTCGACGCCGCGATGGCGGCCGGGCGCTTCGACCGCTCGTTCATCACCAGGATCAGGGCCGAGGGCGAGCGCATGATCGCGCTGGCCAAGGCCGGGGACTTCCCGTTCGACGGCACCTACTGCGACGCGCGGCCGGACCCGGGCTGGACCCTGCCCTCGATCCCGGAGTCACTGCTGGTCGACCCGTGACCCCGACCCGCGCTCGCGGGTGGTTGTCGGGGCCCTAGAGCGCGAGGAAGAAGAACAGGCCGAAGAGCGCGACGAGCACCGCGACGCCTCCGACGGAACCGCCCCGCAGGTCCTTCGGGAAGAACGTCCGGTGCTTGTTGCGCCACCAGAACGCCCAGCCGCCGGCCAGGGCGGCGCCGACGATCGCGCCGAAGATGTCCAGCCAGGCGTAGCCCCAGAGGATCAGGAAGCCTCCGCCCAGCGGCATCAGCGCGGCCAGCGTCGCGGCCAGCATGTCCTGCGAGACGGTCGTGGGCCCGGCCGCGGGAAGGTTCTGGGCGTCGGTCATGGCCACATCATAGAAGGCGCCGCCCGGATGGTGGCCGCCTCGCGGGACAACGACGGAACAACGAGGGCGAAAAACTCGGAAGCCCAACTTCCGGAGATCGGGTTTCCACTGCTCGAAGCGTCGCGATACGGTACGCGCATGACTGAAGCGCTGTCGTTCACCCGCAACACCAACCTGAATCCGGCCTCAGACCATCGCCGGGCGGAGGTGTTGGCGAATCCGGGTTTCGGGCAGTACTTCACCGATCACATGGTGACCATCCGGTGGAGCGCCGAGCAGGGCTGGCACGACGCCCGGCTCGAGCCGTACCACTCGCTGGAGCTCGACCCCGCCACCACCGTCCTGCACTACGCGCAGGCGATCTTCGAGGGACTCAAGGCCTACGAGCAGCCCGACGGCTCGGTCGCGGCCTTCCGGCCGGACGCCAACGCGCGGCGGTTCCAGCGCTCGGCGCAGCGCATCGCCATGCCGGAGCTGCCGGAGGAGCTGTTCCTGGACTCGCTGCGCGAGCTGGTCGCAGCGGACCGCGGCTGGGTGCCCACCGAGCACGAGAGCTCGCTGTACCTGCGGCCGTTCATGATCTCCACCGAGGCCAGCCTGGGAGTCAACCGGCCGGCCAACTCCTACCTGTACTCGGTGATCGCCTCGCCCGCCGGTTCCTACTTCGCGGGCGGGATCAAGCCGGTCACGGTGTGGCTGGGCCACGAGTACGTGCGGGCGGCTCCCGGCGGCACCGGCGCGGCGAAGTTCGCGGGCAACTACGCGGCATCCTTCGTCGCCCAGGCACAGGCCGTCGCCAAGGGCTGCGACCAGGTGGTCTGGCTGGACGCGGTGGAGCGCAGGGCCGTCGAGGAGATGGGCGGCATGAACCTGTTCTTCGTGTTCGGCTCGGGCTCCGACGCCAGGCTGGTGACCCCGGCGCTGACCGGCAGCCTGCTGCCGGGCGTGACCCGCTCGTCGCTGCTGCGGCTCGGCGAGGAGCTCGGGATGCAGGTCGAGGAGCGGCGCATCACCACCGACGAGTGGGAGAAGAAGGCCGCCTCCGGTGAGCTGACCGAGGTCTTCGCCTGCGGCACGGCCGCGGTGATCACCCCCGTCGGCCACGTCAAGTCCGAGGACGCCGAGTTCACCATCGCCGACGGCCGGCCCGGCACGGTGACGATGGCGCTGCGCGAGAAGCTGACCGGCATCCAGCACGGCACGGTCGAGGACACCCACGGGTGGATGACCAAGCTGGTCTGACCACCGGCAACACGACGGCGCCCCTGCTTTCCGGCGGGGGCGCCGTCGTCGTTTCCGGTGCCTTTGTCGGGGTTCGGAGGTAACTTCCCGTTGAGACACACGTCACACCACGGGAGGAACCATGGCCGAGCAGGTCGTTCTCGCGATCGGCACCAGGAAGGGGCTGTGGCTGGCGACCAGCCGCGACGGCCGTGCCGGCTGGGAGGTCACCGGACCGCACCTGCCGATGGCCGAGGTGTTCGCCGTCGCCGTCGACACCCGCCGCGCGCCGCGCATCCTGGTCGGGGCGTCGAGCACGCACTTCGGGCCGAGCGTCGTGATCAGCGAGGACCTCGGCGCGAGCTGGCAGGAGCCGGAGGAGGCGCCGATCGCGTTCCCGGAGGACACCGGCGCCGCGCTGGAGCGGGTGTGGCAGATCGCGCCCGGCCCCGCCGACAGCCCCGAGGTCGTCTACGCGGGCACCGAGCCGTCCGCGCTGTTCCGGTCCGAGGACGGCGGGCGGACCTACGAGCTGGTCCGCGGACTCTGGGACCACCCGCACCGGGAGCAGTGGTGGCCCGGGGGCGGCGGGCAGGCGGTGCACACGGTGATCCCGCACCCCGTCGACCACCAGCGGATCGCGGTGGCGATGTCGACCGGCGGCGTCTACCGGACCGAGGACGGCGGCAAGAGCTGGAATCCGAGCAACACCGGCGTCTCGGCGAAGTTCCTGCCGGACCCGTACCCGGAGTTCGGGCAGTGCGTCCACAAGATCGCCCAGCACCCCGCCAAACCGGAGCGCTTCTTCCTGCAGAACCACTTCGGCGTCTACCGCAGCGAGGACGGCGCGGCGACGTGGCACTCGATCGCCGACGGCCTGCCCAGCGACTTCGGCTTCCCGATCGTCGCCCACCCGCATCGGCCGGACGTGGTCTACGGCTTCCCGCTGTCGGCCGACATGCGTCGCTTCCCGCCGGACGGGCAGTGCCGCGTCTACCGCAGCGAGGACGCCGGGCAGTCGTGGACGGCCCTGTCGGAGGGTCTGCCGGACCGGTTCTGGTCGGCGGTGATGCGCGACGCGATGTGGACCGACGACGCCGACCCGGCGGGCATCTACTTCGGCTCCCGCTCCGGCGAGGTCTACGCCAGCCCCGACGAGGGAGACACCTGGCACCTGGTCGCCCAGCACCTCCCGGACGTGATGTCGGTGCGGGCCGCCCGTGTTTGAGAACGGTTTTCGGACTCACCTTTCTTGGGGGTGCCGGTGGCGGAACCTCAGGCGCCCTCTGGCTCCGGGATCTCTTTCTCACGTATCAACCCATACGCCGCGAAAGAGCTGTCCTCGCCAGAGAGCGCCTGAGAACCCGCGGCGGTGCCGGTTGCGGGGGTGGGCCAAGCGGCTGCGCCGCTTCGAAGATTCAAAGGCAGGCTCTGAGGCCCCGCGAGGCGCCTCTGGCCGAAGGCTGGATGATCCACCGCGATCCCCGATCCCGAGGAGACCTGATGCGAGTCACGGTGGTGCTGCCCGCCGTCCTGCGGCCGAGCGCGGGCGGGGCCCCGCGGGTCGAGCTGGACGTCGCGGCCCGGTCGACGCTCGGGGGAGTGCTCGACGCGCTGGGTCAGCGCCATCCGGCGCTGGAGCGCAGGCTGCGCGACGAGAGCCGGGCGCTGCGGCGCTACGTCAACTTCTACCTGGACGGGGAGGAGTGCCGCGGCCTCGAAGGTGCTGAGACCGAGCTGGCCGAGGGCGCGGAGGTCCGGGTGATCCCGTCCGTGGCGGGCGGGTAGCCGGGCGGCGGCGGGCCGGGTGGTCAGGCGATCGCGCAGATCGCCAGGACGGTGGTCGTGCCGATCTCGGAGGCCGCGCCGAGGACGTCGCCGGTGATGCCGCCGAACCTGCGCCGGACGTGGTGGATGAACACCAGGAGAGCGGCCAGCGCCGCCGCGACCGCAACCGGACCGGTCCACCAGTGGCTGATACCAGCCGCTACGAACAACAGCAGCCACCACGCTGCGACGGTCCAGACTGGTTGCGAGCCCGCGACCAGGGCGCCCATGCCCTCCGGGCGCGCGGCGGGCACCCCGGTGCGGCAGCACAGCGCGAAGCCCGCGCGGCCGGCGGCGCAGGCGACCACGACGGTCGCCCAGTCGCCGGCCGCGGCGAGCTCACCGAGCGACACCGCCTGCACGCCGAGCACCAGCACGAGCGCGACCACCGCGAACGGCCCGGCTCCGCCGTCGCGCATGACGGCGAGCGCACGCTCGGGCGGGCCGTAGCAGCCGAGACCGTCGACGGTGTCGGCCAGCCCGTCGACGTGCATGCCCCTGGTCACCAGCACCAGGGCCGCGACCGCCAGCAACCCGGCCAGCAGGGGCGGTGCGCCCAGCACGCCCAGTACCCACAGCACCGCGGCGGCGATCCCGCCGACCAGCGCCCCGACCAGCGGCGCCAGGGCGATCGCCTGGCGGCAGGCGCGGGCGTCGACCCGGCCGGCCCGCACGGGCGCCACGCTGAGCCACGACATCGCCAGGCGAAGTCCGTCCACGGTGGTCGTGCCTCCAGTGCTCGAAGGGGCTCGCGGAGTCGGCGTTCCGGCGAGCACCGCACGCGCGGGAGGCGGCGGATCCCGCCGGCGAGATCAGCGGCGCTCGCGGCTCACGCCTGCGGTTCGCCGGCCCCGGCCGGTCCGGTGGCTTCGGCCTCGGTCGGGCCGCCCACGCCGGCCTCGGCGAAGGTGGCCATCTCGCCGAGCACCCGCACCGCCGCGGTGACCAGCGGCAACGCCGTCAGCGCACCGGAGCCCTCGCCGAGTCGCATGCCCAGTTCGAGAAGCGGTGCGAGGTCGAGGTGCTCGAGCACCAGGGTGCCGCCGGGCTCGGCCGAGCGGTGCCCGGCCAGCCACCAGTGCCGCGCCCCGGGGGCGAGCTCCTCGGCGACCATGGCGGCGGCACCGACCACCACGCCGTCGAGCAGCACCGGCGTGCGGCGGATCGCGGCCTGGGCGAGGAAACCGCTCAGCGCGGCGATGTCGGCGCCCGCCGAGGTCCGCAGCAGCGCGACCGGGTCGTCGAGCACCTTGCGGGCACGGCGCAGCGCGTCGCGGATCGCCGCGGTCTTGCGCATCCACGCCTGGTCGTCGATGCCGGTGCCGCGGCCGACCACGGCGACCGGCTCGGTGGCGGTCAGCGCGGCGATCAGCACCGCCGCGGGGGTGGTGTTGCCGATGCCCATGTCGCCCGCGATGAGCAGGTCGGCCCCGGAGTCGACCTCCTCGTCGGCGATCGCGCGGCCCGCGGTGACCGCCGCGCGCACCTGCTCGGGGGTGAGGGCGTCCTCGCGGTCGATCGAGCCGGAACCGCGGCGCACCTTGCGGGCGCTGACGACCGCGGGGGTGTCGGCCTCGACGGCCATGTCCACCACCCGCACGCTCGCGCCCGCGGTCGCCGCCAGCACGTTGACCGCCGCGCCGCCGTCGAGGAAGTTGTGCACCATCTGGCCGGTGACCTCGCTGGGGTAGGCCGACACGCCGTGCGCGGCCACCCCGTGGTCGCCCGCGAAGACCACCACGCGGGGCCGGGCGAACGGCCGCGGCGGGCAGAGGCCCTGCCTGGCGGCGACCCAGACCCCGACCTCCTCCAGCCTGCCCAGGGCGCCCGCCGGCTTGGTCAGCTGCTCCTGGCGGGCGATCGCCTGCCGCTTGACCTGCTCGTCGGGCTCGGGCACCGCCGGGAACTCGATCGAGGACGTCTCGGACGCGGTGGACAAGCGGTTACCTCCGTGTTCAAGGTTCATGCGGCTCGGGCGGGGTCAGCGCAGGTGCAGCGGGAGTCCGGCCACGAGCAGGACGACCTCGTCGCACGCCTCGGCCAGCCGGGCGTTGAGCGCGCCGAGCTCGTCTCGGAAAAGTCTTCCAGACCTGGTGGCGGGCACGATGCCCAACCCGACCTCGGCCGAGACCAGCACCAGCCGCCCCCGGCAGCCCTCGACGGCGCCGACCAGGGCAGCGGTGTGCGCGGACGCCCGGAGCAGCGCGTCCGGGTCGCGGTCCCACGCACCGGCGTCGTCGAGCACGCCGGTCAGCCACGTGGCGAGGTCGTCTACCAGCAGCGACGAGCCTTCCGGGGACTCGGTGAGCACGCGTCGCAGCTCGCCGGGATCACCGGCCTCGACCGTGCGCCAGGTGTCCGGGCGCCGGGCGACGTGCGCGGCGACCCGCTCGGTCCACTCCCGGTCGGAGGGATCGCGGCGCGAGGTCGCGACGTAGGTGACGGGATCGGTCTCGGCGAGCAGGCCCTCGGCGTGCGCCGACTTGCCCGACCGGGCGCCGCCCAGCACCAGCGTCCGGTGTGCCAACTCCGACCTCCGCCGTGATCCCTCCGGGTGATGCCGGCCCGACGCTACCCGAGGGCACGCGCGGCGGCGCCGCGCACCGCGTCAGTGCGACGCGGTCAGGCTCGGGTCGGAGGTGACCAGGTCGCCGAGGACGGTGTCGATGCGGTCCAGCACGTCGTCGTCGAGCTTCACCCCGGCGGCGCCGGCGTTGCCGGTGACCTGCTCGGGGCGGGAGGCGCCGATGATCGCGGCGGAGACGTTCGGGTTCTGCAGCACCCACGCCACCGCGAGCTGCGCCATCGAGAGCCCGAGGTCGGCGGCGACCGGCTTGAGCTCCTGCACCGCCTTGAGGACGTCGTCGCGCATCCAGCGCGAGATGAAGTCGGCACCGCCCGACGCGTCGGTGGCCCGCGAGCCCTCCGGCGGCTGCTCGCCCGGCAGGTACTTGCCGGTCAGCACGCCCTGCGCGATCGGCGACCACACGATCTGGCCCATGCCCTCGCGCTCGCAGGCCGGGACGACCTGCGGTTCGATGACCCGCCACAGCATCGAGTACTGCGGCTGGTTGGAGATCAGCGGCACCGACAGCTCGCGCGCCAGCGCCGCGCCGCGGGTGATCTGCTCGGCGGTCCACTCCGAGACGCCGATGTAGAGCGCCTTGCCCTGCCGGACCAGGTCGGCGAAGGCGGTCATGGTCTCTTCCAGCGGCACGGTGTGGTCGTAGCGGTGCGCCTGGTAGAGGTCGACGTAGTCGGTCTGGAGCCTGCGCAGCGACGCCTCGCAGGACTCCATGATGTGTTTGCGGCCGAGACCGCGGTCGTTCTGGCCCTCACCGGTGGGGAAGAAGACCTTGGTGAAGATCTCCAGGCTCTCCCGGCGCACCCCGGACAGCGCCCGGCCGAGGACCGACTCCGCCCTGGTCTGGGCGTAGACGTCAGCGGTGTCGAAGGTCGTGATCCCCGCGTCGAGGGCGGCCTGGACGCACTGCTTGGCCCGGTCCTCCTCGACCTGGGAGCCGTGGGTGAGCCAGTTGCCGTAGGCGATCTCGCTGATGGTCAGGCCGCTGTGGCCGAGGCGACGGAACTCCATGCCCCGACCCTAAGCCGTCGCGCGCTTGATCGAAAACCAGCGCCGGAGGCCGCCGGACCGGGTCAGTCGAGCTTGGCCGCGTCCTTCGGCGTGTAGCGCGGGCGCGGCATCCGCAGCTTGCGGATCTGCATCGCGCGGGTGAAGGCGTACCAGCCGAGCGAGAACGGGCGGTCCTTGGCGTCGGGGTACTTCGCCCGCACCCGCCGGTTGACCTGCCTGCCGAGCACGGTGCCCTCGAAGGCCATGGTCAGCAGCAGCACCAGGCACGCCAGCGTCGCGTACTGCTGGACGACCAGGTTCTGCACCAGCGTCGTGGCGAACACCACGAGCACCAGCGGCATGAACAGCCCCATGAGGTGCCTGCGGGTGTCGACGATGTCGCGGACGTAGGCGCGGACCGGGCCGCGGTCGCGCGGCATGAGGTAGCGGTCGTCGCCCTCCATCATCCGCTTGCGGCGCTCGGCGGCGGCCTTGCGGCGCTCGTCCTTGCTGCCGCGGGCGCGCTTCATCGCCTCGCGCTGCGTCTTCGGCGGCGGCGGGACCGGGCCGCGCCGCTTGCCCTCGGCCTCGCGGCGCTTCGGCGTCGGCCGTCCCTTGCCGGGAGTGCGGGCGCCGTGCTCCTCCGTGACCTGGGCAGGCGCCTCCTCGGACTCGGTGGTGGCGGTCTGCTCAGCGCTGTTGCGGCGAAGGAACCTCACACGTCCAGGGTATTCGACCGCTCCACCGCGCTCGCAGCAGACCGGTCCTGACCGCGAACAACCCACATCACAGCAGCTCCGCGGCGACCTGTGACACCATGGGAGGGACCCGGATTCACCCTCGGGACCGCCCGTGGGAATAGCCCGGTACCGGAGGGGCGTTGCACGCCACGCCGGAATCGGATGAGCGAGACCTCTAGGGAGAGTCATGACCGCCCAGGACACCACGATCGACACCGAGGCACCCGCCCACGGGGTCACCCTGACCGACTCGGCGGCCCAGAAGGCCAAGGCCCTGCTCGAGCAGGAGGGCCGTGACGACATGCACCTGCGCATCGCCGTCCAGCCGGGTGGTTGCGCGGGCCTGCGCTACCAGCTCTTCTTCGACGAGCGCACCCTCGACGGTGACGCCCGCCGCGACTTCGGCGGCCTCGGCGTGGTCGTCGACCGGATGAGTGCTCCCTACGTCGAGGGCGCGACCATCGACTTCGTCGACACCATCGAGAAGCAGGGCTTCACGATCGACAACCCGAACGCCGGCGGCTCCTGCGCCTGCGGCGACTCCTTCCACTGAGTCACCGGCAGGTCGCCGAGCGCGCCGACGGGCGCCGCCGCACCGAGCGGCCACCGGCACAGCCAGGCCGGCCGGACCCGAGCAGGTCCGGCCGGCCTGTCGCGTCGAGGCCCCGGGAGCTTCTCCCGGCTCAGTCCTCCGCGACCACCTGGATCACGTCCTCGCCCAGCGAGACCAGGTCGCCGGGGCCCACCTGCCTTCCCCGGCGGGTCTCGACGGCGTCGTTCACCCGCACCTCGCCCTCCTCCAGCAGGGCCTTGGCGTCGGCGCCGTGCTCGGCCACGCCCGCCAGCTTCAACAGCTGACCTAGGCGGATCGAGCCGTCCCGGATCTCCACTTCGCGCATGCCCCCATTGTGTGCCCGGCTCGTCAGCGGGTCCGCACGCACCGGCGGCGGTACGCTGCGTGTCCGGCCCGGCACGCGAACGGCAGGAGTTCCGCTGTGTCCGTCACGCTCAGTGCACCCACGGTGGTCACCGGCAGCATCGCCACCGACCACCTCATGCACTTCCCCGGCCGTTTCGGCGAGCAGCTCGTGGCCGACAACCTCGCCCAGGTGTCGCTGAGCTTCCTGGTCGACGACCTGGTGGTGCGCCGGGGCGGGGCGGGCGCCAACATCGCCTTCGCGATGGGCGTGCTCGGCGCTCGTCCGGTGCTGGTCGGGGCGGTGGGTGACGACTTCGCCGACTACCGCTCCTGGCTGGAGCGCCACGGCGTGGACTGCCGCGGTGTGCACGTCTCGGAGTTCGCGCACACCGCGCGGTTCGTGTGCACCACGGACGAGGAGCTGAACCAGATCGCGTCCTTCTACGCCGGGGCGATGAGCGAGGCCCGCAACATCGAGCTGGCGCCCGTGGTGCGCGCGACCGGCGCGGAGCTGGTGCTGATCGGCCCGAACGACCCGCTGGCGATGGTGCGCCACACCGAGGAGTGCAGGCAGCGCGGCTACCGCTTCGCCGCCGATCCCTCGCAGCAGCTCGCGCGGCTCGGCGGGGAGGACGTCCGGCGGGTGGTGGAGGGCGCGGACTACCTGTTCTGCAACTCCTACGAGTGGGGTCTGCTGCTGCACAAGTCCGGCTGGTCGCAGGAGCAGGTCCGGCAGCGGGTGGGTGTGCGGGCCACCACGCTCGGCGCCGACGGCGTCGAGATCGTCGACCGGGACGGCAGGCTGCACGTGCCGGCGGTCCCGGAGCAGGCGAAGGCCGACCCGACCGGTGTCGGTGACGGCTTTCGCGCCGGCTTCCTGACCGGGGTCGCCGCGGGGCTTTGCCTGGAGCGGTCGGCGCAGCTCGGTTCGCTCGTCGCCGTGCACGTCCTGGAGGTCACCGGCACCCAGGAGTGGAGCCTGGACCACGGCCGCGCGCTGGAGCGCTTCGCCGCCGCCTACTCCGACTCCGCCGCTGCCGAGGTCGAACCGCTGCTGGGCCCCTGAGCAGGGCGAAATCCTCTGTCCGCACCGGTTCCCCGGTGACCAGGGTGAGCTGTGGCTTTCTGGGGTCCAGGAGGTCGCGGTCTCGGGGGAGGAGATCTCGATGAGCGATGCGTCCTGGGACCAGGCACTGGTCAGAGAACTGCGGGGGCGGATGAGCGGAACGGTCTTCGGCAGGGAGGACGCCGGGTACGAGAGCGCGCGGGAGCTGTTCAACTCCGCGATCGAGGTGGAGCCGAAGCTGATCGCGCAGTGCAGGACCCCCGAGGAGGTGGCCATCGGGGTCGCCTTCGCGCAGCGCAACGCGTTGGAACTGGCGGTGCGCAGCGGTGGCCACAGCGTCGCGGGCGCCAGCCTGAGCGCCGACGGGATCGTGCTGGACATGCGGCCGATGAACGAGGTCGCCGTCGACCCGGACGCGCGAACGGTCACCGTCGGAGGCGGTGCGCTGTGGCGCGACCTGGACCGGGCGACCGAGTCGCACGGGCTGGCCACCACCGGCGGACGGGTGTCGACCACCGGCGTCGCGGGGCTGGCGCTGGGCGGCGGTTCCGGCTGGCTGGAGCGGAAACTCGGGCTGGCTTGCGACAACCTGCTGTCGGTGGACCTGATCATCGCCGACGGCAGCCGGGTGACCGCCAGCGAGCACAGCAACCCCGACCTGTTCTGGGCGTTGCACGGCGGTGGCGGCAACTTCGGGGTGGCGACCTCGCTCACCTTCCGCCTGCACCCGCTTCCGGAGTTCTCGGCCGCGCTTCTGCTGTGGGCGCCCGACGACGGGCCGAAGGTGGTGCGCGCGTTCCGGGAACTGCTGACCGAGGGGCCGGAGGAGATCGGCGGTGGGGTGATCTACCTGACCGCGCCGGAGGAGGACTTCGTGCCGGAGCGGTTGGTCGGTTCGCTGGCGTGCGCGGTGCTCGTCACGTGCATGGGGCCGGAATCCGAGCTGCGCGAGCAGATCGCCGGGCTGCTGGCCCTCCGTCCCGCGGGTTCGCTGATCATGGACCTGCCGTACGCGGAGCTGCAGAGCATGCTCGACGACCCGCCCGGCTACCGCAACTACTGGTCGGCGGAGTATCTGCACGGGCTGCCGGACCAGGCTGCCCAGGTGTTCTGCGACCTCGCGAACGAGATGGTGGTTCCGTCGCCGTCGCAGCACGTGCTCTTCCCGTGGGGGGGTGCGGTCGCGCGTGGTGAGGGCGTGTGGCCGATGTCGAACCGCTCCGCGCCGTGGGTGGTGCACCCGTTGGGCCTGTGGGAGGACTCCGCCGACGACGGACGGGCGAGGTACTGGGCGCACGCGGTGCGGGAGGGAATGCGGCCCTACGCCACCGGCGCGACGTATCTGAACTTCATCGGCGACGAGGGCGAACGACGGGTGGTCGCGGGCTTCGGCGAGGAGAACTACGAGGCGCTGACCAGGGTCAAGGCGCAGTACGACCCGGACAACATCTTCCACCGCTGGCACAACGTCCGGCCCGCGCGGCCGGTCGGGCTGTCAGGGTGAGAACCTGCCTTTGCCAGAAATCCTGAAAATTGTTGCAAGGATTTCCGCAGTTCATCTGTGGTTCATCTGGCGTATTGACTTAACATCCGCAAGAAAATGTGATGCATGACAACCCCGACGGAGGAGGTTGTCATGCGATTGCCGGTACTCGTGCTGGCGACGGCGTTCGCCGGTGCGTCCCTGGTGCCCGCCGCGGTTTCCGGCCCGGCCGCGGATGCGGCTCCCGGACCGCCCGGGGCGGCGCCGGCCACCGCCCCGGTGGCCGGGCCGCTCATCCAGATGTTCCAGTGGCCGTGGGATTCGATCGCCCAGGAGTGCAGGAACCACCTGGGGCCCAAGGGATTCGGCGCGGTGCAGGTTTCGCCGCCGCAGGAGCACGTGCAGCTCGCCGACAAGGGCTACCCCTGGTACCAGGACTACCAGCCGGTGAGCTACGGGCTGCAGAGCAGGCGTGGCGGCGGTGAGCAGTTCGCCGCGATGGTGCGCACCTGCAAGGAGTCCGGTGTCGAGGTCTACGTCGACGCGGTCGTCAACCACATGAGCGGCAGCGGCTCGGCGGGCAGCGGTCCGGGCAGCGGCGGGACCGTCTACGAGAAGTACCGCTACCCCGGTCTGTTCGAGGACGGGGACTTCCACGACTGCCGGCGGGACATCACCAACTACGACGACAAGTGGGAGGTGCGCAACTGCGAGCTCGTGGGACTGGCCGATCTCAAGACCGAGAGCGAGAAGGTCCGCAACGCCCAGATCGGCTTCCTCAACGGGCTGATCGACATGGGCGTGTCCGGGTTCCGCGTCGACGGCGTCAAGCACATGCCGCCGGAGGACGTCGCCGCCGTCTTCGGCTCCCTCAAAGGTGATCCGTACGTGTTCCAGGAGGTGATCGCCGATCAGACGACCCCGGCGTCGGAGTACGTCGGCAACGGCGACGTCACCGAGTTCGCCTACCACGGCAAGGTCAGCAACGCGTTCCGGGACGGATCGCTGGCGCAGCTGGCGAACCTGCCCGACCAGATGGCGCTGCCCAGCGATCAGGCCGTGGTGTTCATCGACAACCACGACACGCAGCGCAGCTCCCCGACGCTGACCTACAAGGACGGGCAGCGCTACGACCTGGCGGTCGGGTTCGAGCTGGCCCACCCCTACGGCACCCCGCAGCTGATCTCGAGCTTCGCCTTCGACAACCCCGACCAGGGCCCGCCCGCCGGGGACGGCGGGGTGACCAGCCCGGCGAGCTGCGAGGACCAGCGGTGGGTTTGCGAGCACCGGCGGCCGGTCATCAGCGGCATGGCCGGTTTCCACAAGGCCGTCACCGGTACCGGACTGACGAACTGGTGGGACAACGGCGGCGGCCGGATCGCTTTCGGACGCGGCGACGCCGGGTTCGCGGTGTTCAACGCCGAAGGCGGGGAGTTCTCCCAGACCTTCCAGTCGTCGCTTCCCGCGGGCACCTACTGCGACGTGATGACCGGCGAGGTCGCCGACGGCCGGTGCACCGGTGGGACCGTCGAGGTCGGAGGGGACGGGAAGTTCTCAGCCACCGTCGCCGCCGGGTCGGGCCTGGCCCTGCACGCCGGCGCCAAAGTCGGCTGACCTGGCGCGATGTGCCGCCCGGTCCGGGGAGTTGCGTGATCCCGACTGGTCGATGCCGGGAGCTGAAGCCGAACGCGTGCCTGGTGCGTGCTCAGCCAGGCGCGCGTTCGGTGCCGGCTTCGTCGGTCGCCGTGGTGGAGGTGACCGGGATCCGGGCGTGGACGTGGAAGCTGCCGTCGGGCCGCCGTCCGGCCTCGAAAACGCCCTGCACCAACGAGATCCGCTCGCGCATGCCGATCAGGCCGTGGCCACCGCTGGGTACCTCGACATCCACGGGGCGCGCCGGGGGAGCGTTGTGGACCCGCACGGTGACGAACTCCGCTTCGTAGCGGAGCAGCACCTCGGTCTCGACCATCCCGGCGTGCTTGTGCA
Organism: Saccharopolyspora erythraea; assembly: GCF_018141105.1. NCBI lineage: Bacteria > Bacillati > Actinomycetota > Actinomycetes > Pseudonocardiales > Pseudonocardiaceae > Saccharopolyspora > Saccharopolyspora erythraea. The sequence goes on from NZ_CP054839.1 coordinate 2,307,167, forward strand.
CATTGGACAGCGACTCCTGGACGATCCGGTAGATCGTGCGCTGCACGTTGCCCGGCAGCCGGACCTCCGGTCCCTCGACGCGCAGCCGCACCGGCAGCCCCGCCGCCAGGGACTCCGACACCAGCTCGGGTAGTTCGCCGAGGGTGGGTTGCGGCGCCAGCGGGTCCTCCGGGGTGCCTCCCGCCAGCCGCAGCACGCCGATCACCTCGCGCAGCTCCCGCAGGGCCTGCCGGTTGGCGTCACCGACCTGCCTGGCCAGCCGCGCGGTCTCCGCGGGCTCGGTGTCGGTGCTGACCTCCAGCGCTCCGCTGTAGATCACGGCCAGGCCGACCTGGTGCGCCACCACGTCGTGCATCTCCCTGGCGATCCGCGAGCGCTCCTCGGCCAGGGCCTGCGCGGCGAGCAGGTGCTGCTCCCGCTCCAGCCGGTCGGCCCGCTCCTGCAGCTCCTCCAGCAGCCGGTTGCGGGCCTTGAGGTAGACGCCGAGCAGCACCGGCACCGCCACCAGCGAGAACGGCACTACGATGACCCACGGGACGGCAGGCGAGTCCTCGTCGCCGTCGTAGACCTGGGTGATGTCGATCGGGTTGTAATAGTCGCTGACCACGATCAGCGCGGCGACCAGTACCGACACCGCGATGAGCCTGCGCTCCGACTTGCCGTAGCGGGCCAGCGAGTACAGCGCGACGGTGATCAGGAAGATGTCGTAGCCGATCAGGATCACGCCCACCGCCGCGACGACCGGCACGATCGGCCAGCGCCTGCGCACGATCAGGGGCAGCGTGGCCACCGGCACCGTGCTCAGCGCGAACGCCCGCAGCTCGGGGCTGCGGTACTCGATGACGTCGGTGGCCACCCACAGCACCAGCGCGGTCACGCCGAGCACGACCAGCACGTCGAAGACGACGCTGCGCCGCCTCGGCCACCACAGGACCCGCCGCGACGGGCGCGCCCGGCTCACTGCTCGCTCGCGATGCCGGCGTTGTGCGCGATGAGCGCCAGCTGCACGCGGTTCTCGCAGTCCAGCTTCATAAGCAGGCGGCTGACGTGGCCCTTCACCGTGGACTCGGTGGCGCCCAGCGTCTTGGCGATCGAGGCGTTGGACAGCCCGCCGCCGACCAGCGAGAGGATCTGGCGCTCGCGCGGTGTCAGCTCGTCGAGCCCGTGCACGGCCGTCGTGCCGCGGGAGGAGTTCCGGTCGGCGAAGTGCGAGAGCAGCCGCCGCGTGACCGACGGCGAGAGCATCGCGTCGCCCTCGGCGATCACCCGGATCGCGTTGATCAGCTCCTCGGGCCGGGCGTCCTTGAGCAGGAACCCCGACGCGCCCGCCTCGATCGCCGAGTACACGTTGGCGTCGAAGTCGAACATGGTGAGGATCAGGATCTTCGGCGGCGCGGGCAGCGAGGTGATCTGCCTGGTCGCGGCCAGCCCGTCGAGCCTGGGCATCTGGATGTCCATGACCACGACGTCCGGTGCGTGCCGCCGGACCCCGGTCACGGCCTCGGCGCCGTCCCCTGCCTCGGCGATGACGGTGATGTCGCCCGCGCTCTCCAGGATCTTGCGCAGCCCCGCGCGCACGATCTGCTCGTCCTCGGCCAGGAGTATCCGCGTCACGCCGACACACTACTTGCGCTACCAGGCGAACTCGAACCAGAACTTTCGTTTTCGCTGGTCGTGCGATCGTCGTAGGGCGACGCCGAAGTCGTCGGCGGCGTCGGTCCCGCGGCTCGTCCATAACGTCCAGAGTGGACGGTCCGGTCGCCGCCGACGAGCTGCGGGGCCGACAGCCACGACCGTCGTCCTGGTCCGATCAGCGGCGGGCGAGCACGAGCATCCGCCTGCACTCGGCGGTCAGCGGCTCGCCGTCCTCGCCGAACCCCTCGACCTCGCCGAAGCCGGCGGCCAGCAGCCAGTCGCGGAGCTCGGGGAAGCCGAACATGCGGGTGAAGTAGTGGAAACGCCGCGCCCGTCCATCCCGGACGATGGTCCGCTCGACGATGTTGCGGCTGGTGAGCGGGTCGAACCGGTGCCGGTCGACGAGCAGGTCGCCGTCGATCTCCTGCACGATGGAATGCTGGTAGGAGCGCAGGACGTACGCCTGGTTGTTCAGTTCCAGCAGCAGCCGGCCACCCGGTCGCAGGGCCTGGAATGCCTGGTCGAGGACCCGCCGGTTGCCCGCGTCGTCGAAGTAGCCGAAGGCGGTGAACCAGTTGACGATCGCGTCGAAGTGGCCGGTCCACGGCAGTTCGCGCATGTCGCCCTGGACGTAGTCGACCTCGACGCCGCGTTCGCGGGCGTCCTGCCTGGCGTGGTCCAGGAACACCGGCGTGATGTCCAGCCCCGACACCGCGAACCCCCGCGCGGCGAGCCGGTTGGCGATCCGGCCGTGCCCGCAGGCCAGGTCCAGCACCCGCGCTCCGGGCCGCGGTTCCAGCAGCCGCTCCACGAGCTCGGCCTCGGCGTCGCTGCGCTCCTCCAGCGGCCGCTCGGCGAAGCGCAGGTAGTCCTCGTCGAACAGGTCCTCGGTGTCGAAGGGCGGCGTTGGCATCGCGCCTCCTGGGTTTCCGGGCGGAGCACGCATCTTCCCGCGCGGGAGGCGGCGGTGCCAACGGATTTCCCCGGCCTGGAATTTCGCTCGTCAGCGCCGCCGCGACTGCCGATACTTCGCCGAATGACCGAAGGGAGACTCGTGCTCGGCGGCTATGTCGCGGCGGCGCGCGCGGTGCGCATGCGGTGGCAGAACGCCGAGGTGCTGCCGCGGTGGCTGGTCACGGCGAGCGGGTGCATCGCGCGCGCCGAGCCCGGGCCGGAGGCGGCCTGGTACACCGACCGGTCCGCGGCTCAGCGGCGCGGCACCGGCGTGCTCGCGCTGGGGTTCGAGGCCGAGCACGCGGCCGGGCTCGTCGAGGAGATCACCGCGGACTTCGTCCAGACGCGGGGCTGGCGCTACGGCCACCAGGCCCCGGAGTGCCTGGAACTGCTCGTCCGCGGCGCCGGGATGCCCGCCGACGCGCGGCTGCGCGGGTTCGAGGTGATCGGCGTCGAGTGGAACCTCAGCCACCTGCACTCGTGGCTTTGCCACGGCTACGAGGCCGAGGTCGCCGGCGAGCTGGGAATCCGCCCGAACCGGTTCGGGCTGCTCGACACGCACCGGCAGGCATGCGAGGTGCTGGAGTGGATGGACTCGCTGCCCGCCGCACGCGCTGCGGAGCCGGTCTACTGGACCGTGGCCGCCGTCGCGGAGTGCGGCGGGCCGGAGCCTCAGCGGGCGAGGTCGGACTCGTTGAACCGCGCGTACCGGATCGTCTCGTGCGCGTCCTCGGACGCGGGGGAGCCCGCCTCGTAGAGCAGCCCTGCCCAGCCGCCGCCGAGGTTGACCAGGTCGGAGTAGGCCGCCCACGTCGCGTCGATGACGGTGCCGCTCTCCTGCCAGGTCGCGCCCTCGTCGGAGGAGGTCCGGATGCGCATCGTGTGCCGCCGGTGGTCCATGGCCGGGTCGGTGTTGTACGGCCCGGAGAACAGCACGAGGTTGTTCGGGTCACCGGCGGTCTTCGCGCGCAGCCGCACGACCGAGCCCTGCACCACGGGCCCCTTCAGCTCGGGCACGAGGGCGAAGTCCTGGCTGAAGCTCGCGCCGGCGTCGGTGCTGACGGCGTCCGCGCGGTTGCCGGTGGGCGTCTCGGTGCCGCTGTTGTCCTGGTTGCGGGCGGCGGTGTAGACGTGGCCGTCGACGGTCTCCAGCAGGCTCAGCTCCTGCGGGGTGATCTTCTCGCCGGTGCGGTCGTCGAGCGCGCCGAGCTGCCAGGTGGTGCCGCCGTCGTCGCTGTAGACCAGGCCCGCGCCCTTCAGGCCGCCGCCACCGCCGAAGTTGATGCCCGCCAGCATCCGGTTCTGGTGGTCGCCGGGGCGGGTGAGCTGGAGGCCGTGCCCGGGGCCGGTGGCGTACCAGGTGCTCCACTCGGTCTTCGTCAGCTGCGGCTGCGCCTTCGGCGCGGTCCACTTCGTGCCCTTGGGATCGGTGCTGTGCTGCAGGTACGGGGTGCGCGTGCACTTGCTGCCCGGGTTGCACTCCGGACCGGGGTTGTGCGTGGTCAGCAGCGAGATGCGGCCGGTGACGCGGTCGACGACCGGGACCGGGTTGCCGCGGGTGTCGCCCGCGCCGTCGCTGACCAGCTCCAGGCCGCCCCAGGTGCGGCCGTCGTCGGTGGAGCGCTTGAGCACGACGTCGATGTCACCGGTGTCGTCGCAGTTGTTGTTGCGGCCCTCGGCGAAGGCCAGCAGCGTGCCGCGGTCCTGGGTGCGCACGATCGCGGGGATGCGGAAGCAGTTGTAGCCGCCCTCGCCCTTGCGGAAGATCGTCGTGCCCGCGATGGCGGCACCGCCGCCTTCCGCCTTGGCGAAGACGGGGGAAGCGGCGTTCCCGGCGGCCTTCGGCTCCTCCGGTGCCGCGGCGGGTGCACCGGCGCACGCCGAACCCAGGGCCGCCGCCGCCAGCACCGCCGCCGCGGTCCGCACGCCTGCTCGCCACCTGTGTCGCAAGTCCATGTCTGTCCTCTCGGCCGTGCGCTCGGGTGCGCCGGCAGCTCGCGGGGATGGACAAGATCAGTAGCATCCTGCCACGCGAGTTGGAAAAGAACCGCCGAATGAACAGATCTGAAAATCTTGGACAGTGGCGATGTTCGCAGCAACGCATGGAGCCGGACGGGCCAACGGGCTCGATCAGGCGGCGCGTGGGTGGCCGAACCCAGCGCGACCGGTCGAACAGGACGGCCGGGGGAGCGGGTGCTCCGGTGCCCCCGACGGGCGGGGACACCGGAAACCCTCAGCCCTTCACACTGCCCGCGGACAGGCCGCTGACCAGGAAGCGCTGCACGAGGTAGAACACCAGCACCGCGGGCACGGCCACCAGCACCGACGCCGCGGCCAGGTGGCCCCACTCGGTGCGGTTCTGCTGCACGAAGACCTGCAACCCCACGGCGAGGGTCTTGGAGCGGTCGTCGGCCGACAGCAGCGCCGATGCGAAGGCGACCTCGCCCCACGCGACGATGAACGAGTAGAACGCGGTCACCGCGAGCCCGGGCCTGGCCAGCGGCAGCACCAGCCGCCAGAACACCCCGAACGGCGAGAGCCCGTCGACCCGGCCCGCCTCGTCGATGTCGGTCGGGATGGAGTCGAAGTAGCCCTTGAGCATGAACGTGGCGAACGGGATCGCGGTGCTGCAGTAGACCAGCACCAGCCCGAGCACGCTGCCCTGGAGTCCCAGGTGGAGCAGGATGTTGTACAGCGGCACGATCAGCACCGCGAACGGGAACATCTGCACCACCAGGAAGGACAGCAGCAGCCAGTGCCTGCCGGGGAAGCGGAACCGGCTGGCCGCGTAGGCGGTGGTGGCCGCCATGAGCACGCCGAGCACGGTCGTCAGCGCGGCGATCAGCACGGAGTTGCCGAACCAGCTCAGGAATGCGCCCTTCGAACCCGACAGCACGTCGGCGTAGTTGTCCAGGCTGGACTCGTTGAACAGCGTCGGAGTCGACTCGATCGCCTTGGCGTTCGGCTTGAACGACACCACCAGCACCCAGAACACCGGGAACACCGCCACGAGCGAGGCGAAGACCAGCGCCGAGTGCAGTGCCACGCTGGAGAGCGCCGACCGCCGGGTGCGGTGGGAACGGCGGTCGGCGACCGGGGCCGCCGCTCGCAGCGAAGCCGCGTCGATGGACATCTCTACAGCACCTCCCCCTGGCCGCGCATCGCGCGGCGGTAGACGGTGGCGAACACCAGCAGCACGGACAGGATCAGCACGCCGTAGGTGGAGGCGATGGCGAAGTCGCGGGTCGCGCCCGAGAAGAACCGCTCGAAGGCGTAGGTGACCAGGATCCGGGTGTGCGGGTTGTTCCCGGTCATCAGGTAGATCACCGGGAACATGTTGAACGTCCAGATCACGCCGAGCAGCACCACGCTCGACGACACCGTGCGCAGTCCCGGCAGCGTCACGTGCACGAACCGCTGCCACGGCGTGGCGCCGTCCATCTCGGCCGCCTCGTAGAGGTCGGCCGGGATGGCCTGGAGCCCGCCCAGCAGCGCCACCATCATGAACGGCACGCCCAGCCAGACGTTGACCACGACGACCGACACCAGCGCCAGGTCCGACTGGCCCAGCCACACCTGGCCGGGCAGCCCGACCGCCTCCAGAGCCCAGTTGACCAACCCGTACTCGGAGTTGAACAGGTACTTCCAGGCGAACGCGCTGATGAACACCGGCACCGCCCACGGCAGGATGAGCAGAACCCGGTACAGGGTGCGAAAGCGCATCGGCCGGTTCAGCAGCACCGCCAGCGCGAGCCCGATCGTGTAGTGCAAGAACACGCACGCGAACGTCCAGATCAGCGTCCGTGCCAGGGTCGCCCAGAACGCGCCGTAGGACGGGTCGCCGGAGAGCACGTGGAAGTAGTTCTCCAGGCCGGTGATCTCGTAGCGGGCCGGCCGGTCCAGCACCGGGTTGGCGATGTTGTTGTCGTTGATGTCGGTGAAGCTGAAGTACAGGCCCTGCAACAGCGGGAACACCACGAGCACCCCGAGCACGACCACGACGGGCAGGACCATCGCGTAGACGAACCAGAAGCGCCCGAGGAACGTCCGCACGCGCCCGGGTCTCCCGGCGAGCGCAACGGGTTTCTCGGCGGTGAGGGTCATCGCTGCCTCCCGTCGGCGCTCAGCGCTTGGCGTAGTCGGGGACAACGGTGTCCTTGTAGAGCTTCGCCGTCTCGTCCAGCGTGGTCCTGGTGTCCTTGCGCCCGGCCAGGATGTCGGCGAAGGCGGTCTGCAGCGGGTCGAGCAGCTCGGCGCCCTCCGGGATCCACGCCCGGGAGTGGGCGCTGTCGACCATCGGCTTGAACGCGGCCACCATCCGGTTGCCGGTCACCGCGGGGGAGTCGTAGGCCGAGCGCCGCGTCGGCAGCAGCCCGAGCTTCTCGGCGATGGCGACCTGGTTCGGCGTGCTGCTCATGCACTCGACGAACTTCGTCGCGGCCTCGGTCGCGTCGCTGCCCTGCCGGACGACGTAGTCGTGTCCGCCTGCGGGGGAGGGCGTGGCCGAGCCGGGGACCTGGGCGATGCCGAGGTTGGCCGGGTCGGCGAACTCCGGCGACTCCAGGTACTCCGCGGCCGCCCACGGGCCGTCGACCACCATCGCGACCTCGCCGGAGGTGAACGCCGCCTTCATGTTGCCGTAGGAGTTCGGCTGGTCCAGCGCGGTGCGCGCGGCCCCGGCGTCGAGCAGGTCCTTGGCCATCTGCAGCCCGCGGACGCTCTCCGGGGAGTTGACCTCGATGGTCCGCGCCTGGGTGTCGACCATGTCGCCGCCGTAGGTGTAGAGGAACGGCAGCGCGTAGTACTCGTCGTTGTTGATGAAGAACGCCTTGTCGCCGCCGAGCTTCGGGGCGATGTCGCGCAGCTCCTCCCAGGACTTCGGCGGTGCGACACCGGCCTCGTCGAGCTTGCGCTTGTTGTAGAACAGCGCGAGCGTGTCGGTGACCTGGGGGACGCCGTAGCCGCGCCCCTCGTACTTGGTGGATTCCAGCGGACCGGCGAGGAAGTCGCCGGTGTCGGTGCCCAGCGGGGTGCCGGAGAGGTCCTGGATCAGACCCGCTCGCGCGAGCTGGGCGACCCAGCCGACGTCGGCGCGCAGCACGTCCGGGCCCTGCCCGCCCTGGGCGGCGGTCTTGTAGTTGTTCAGGGCCTGGTCGAACGACACCGCCTCCACGGCGACCTCGTAGCCGCCGGTGCGGCCGCATTCGCGGGCGATCCCGGCGAACACCGAGCTCTCGGACGGGTTGCTGGTGTCCCAGTAGACGACGCGGTTGGCGTTGCCCGCGCCCGAGCCGCAAGCGGTGAGTGCGAGCGCGCTGACCAGGCCGAGTGCGGCGACGGTGGCGGTGGCCTTCGGTCTCATGAGGCGGTGTCCTCCCAGCTTTGCAAAAACTTGCGAGTACCTGGCCGTAAATTGCATACCCGAAATGTGAGAGGAGTCAAGGTTTTTCGGATGTTCACCGAGCGAGATCCGGAGTCGCGTCAGGTCAACGTTTGCAAAAGGTTGCGCCACCGTGCAGGATTGTGGGCGCAACACCGCCGTCGGCGAGGAGGAACGATCTGAAGTGGCGGGTCTGTCGGATATCGCCAAGGCTGCCGGAGTCAGCGTGTCGACGGTCAGCCGGGTGCTCAACCGCCGGGCGGGCATCAAGGAGGACACCCGCCAGCGAGTGCTGGCCGTGCTCAACGAGATGCCGCACACCGCGCGCGGCATCGGTGCGCTGCGCCGCACCGGCGTGATCGGCCTGCTGGTGCCGGAGCTGTCCAACCCGGTGTTCCCGGCCTTCGCCGAGGCCCTGGAGGCGCGCGCGGTCGGCGCGGGCTACGCCTCGCTGCTGTGCAACACCCGCGTCGGGATGAGCGAGGAGGACTACGTCCGGATGCTCATCGCCCGCGGGGTGGAGGGCATGATCTTCGTGTCGCCGGAGATCGCCAACACCGAGGGCGAGCAGCGCATCAGCCGCAGCTATTACGAGAAGCTGCTGGCCGACGGCGTGCGCATGGTCTTCGTCAACGGCGGTGCGCCGACGCTGGACGTGCCCGACGTCGCCGTCGACGAGCACCTGGCCGGCTACGCCGCCACCCGCCACCTGCTCGACCTCGGGCACCGGCGGATCGGCTTCGTCAGCGGCCCCGCCCGCGCGGTGCCCTCGCGGCTCAAGCGCGCCGGATGGGCCGCGGCGCTGGAGGAGGCCGACGTCGCCGCGGACCCGCGGCTGGTCGCGCACGCGCCGTTCGGAGCGGAGGGCGGCGCGCAGGCCATGGCCGAACTGCTCGACACCGCGGGCCCCACCGCGGTTATGTGCTCGTCGGACGTCATGGCGCTCGGCGCGATGCGCGAGGCCAAGCGCCGCGGACTGGCCACCCCGGAGGACCTCTCGGTGGTCGGCTTCGACGACATCGCGCTGGCCTCCTACTGCCAGCCCGCGCTGACGACGCTGGCGCAGCCGATCGAGGAGATGGCCGCCGCGGCGGTGGACGAGCTCTCCCGCCGCCTCGACCCGGACCAGCCCGGCCGCGCGACGACGAGCTTCAGCCGGATGTTCCGCCCGAACCTGGTGGTCCGGGAGTCCACCGCCGCGCCGCGCTGACCGCCGCGGGGCGAATCGCTTGCAGGAGAAGTCGGAGTTCCGGCCTCCACGCGCGTGCGCGCGGCCGGAGCCGACCGCCACATCGGCGGGAACCGTGGGAAGGGGTACTGGTGCTCAGGGGTGCGGGAGTGCGCGGAACGGCCGCCGACTGGTGGCGCGACGCGGTGGTGTACCAGGTCTACGTCCGCAGCTTCGCCGACGCCGACGGCGATGGGATCGGCGATCTGGCGGGCGTGCGCGCCAGGCTGCCGTACCTGGTGGAGCTGGGCGTGGACGCGGTCTGGCTCACGCCTTTCTACCCGTCGCCGATGGCCGACGGCGGCTACGACGTCGCCGACTACTGCGACGTCGACCCGATGTTCGGCACGCTCGCCGACTTCGACGAGCTGCTGGCGCGGGCGCACTCGCTCGGCCTGAAGGTGATCGTCGACGTCGTGCCCAACCACACCTCCGACGCGCACCCGTGGTTCGCCGAGGCGCTGGAAGCCGGGCCGGGCGACCCGGCGCGGGAGCGGTACCTGTTCCGCGACGGACGGGGTGAGAAGGGAGAGCTGCCGCCCAACGACTGGGAGTCGATCTTCGGCGGTCCGGCGTGGACCCGCGTCGCCGACGGCCAGTGGTACCTGCACCTGTTCGCCCCCGAGCAGCCCGACCTGAACTGGCGCAACCCGCAGATCCGCGCGGAGTTCCGCAAGGTGCTGGGGTTCTGGCTGGACCGCGGGGTCGACGGCTTCCGGATCGACGTCGCGCACGGCATGATCAAGCACCCCGACCTGCCCGACACCGGGCTGCACCAGCAGATCTCCCTGCTCGGCCGGGCCGAGCTGCCCTACTTCGACCAGGACGAGGTGCACGGCATCTACCGGGAGTGGCGCGAGCTGCTGGACTCCTACGAGGGCGCCCGCATCGGGGTGGCCGAGGCGTGGGCCCCCACCAGCAGCCGCCTGGCCCGCTACGTGCGCCCGGACGAGCTGCACCAGGCGTTCAACATGGCGCTGCTGGAGTCGCCGTGGTCGGCCGACGGCTTCCGCTCGGTCATCGACGACTCGCTCGCGGCCAACGACGCCGTCGGGGCCACCACGACCTGGGTGCTGGGCAACCACGACGTCAAGCGCCCGGTGACCCGCTACGGCGACGGTGAGACCGGCCTGCGCCGGGCGCGGGCGGCGGCGCTGCTCAGCTTCGCGCTGCCCGGCTCGGTCTACGTCTACCAGGGCGAGGAGCTGGGGCTTCCGGAGGTGCTGGACCTGCCGGAGGAGGTGCTGCAGGACCCGGTGTGGGAGCGCTCCGGGCGCACCGACCGGGGCCGCGACGGCTGCCGCGTCCCGATCCCGTGGGAGGGTGCCGACGCGCCGTTCGGGTTCGGCCCGGCCGGGAGCTGGCTGCCCGTCCCGCCCGGCTGGGCGCGGCTCTCGGTCGAGGCGCAGCGCGACCGCGGCGACTCGGTGCTGTCGACCTACCGCGAGGCGCTCGCGCTGCGGCGCGAGCTCGGCCCGGACGGTCTGGAGTGGATGGACGCCCCCGCGGGCGTCCTGGCCTTCCGGCGCGGCCCGGGATTCGTGTGCGCGCTGAACCTCGGCTCCGAGCCGGTGTCGCTAAACCTCCCGGGACGGCTGCTGTGCCGCAGCGACGCGGGCACCGACTGGTCCGGTGTGCTCCCCGTCGACACCGCCGTCTGGCTGGCGGGCTGACCGGCGAGTCCGGTGGGGAATGATTCACCGAAAATCCTCCCAATAGGTCTATTTCTTGCCGGAGCCGCGTGGTCACATCGATACCCCTGCACACGAGGAGGTAGTCGATGACCATCTTGCGGCGATTAGCCGTCGGCGCCGCGGCACTGGCGCTCGCGGGGCTGGGCGTGGTCGGCATCGGGCAGACGCCCGCGTCGGCCGCGCCCAACTTCCAGGTGCCCTTCGCCTGCGGTGTCACCGTCACCGCGGCCACGTTCAGCGGCCACAACCCGCCGAACTCGGTCGACTTCCAGAAGAGCGGCATCACCGGCATGCCGGTGCTCGCCTCAGCCGCGGGCAAGGTCACCAGGGTGGCCAACGAGGGCGACACCAGCTACGGGCGCTGGGTCGAGATCGACCACGGTGCCGGCTGGACCACCCGCTACGCGCACCTGAACAGCCAGACGGTCTCGGTCGGCCAGCAGGTCGCCCTCGGCGCCAAGATCGGCACCGCCGGTGCGACCGGTGGCGTGACCGGACCCCACCTGCACTTCGAACAGCGCCTCAACGGCACCGCCCAGAAGGCCAAGCTCGACGGCGTCGCGGTCCCGTACTACGGCCACACCGACTTCACCAGCAAGAACAACTGCAGCGGCAACCCCTACACGCCCACCGAGGTGTGCGGCGCCGGCTACAGCGTGATCGACCAGCAGGCGCTGGGCGGGGCGGGCACCACCTACCTGCTCTACAACGCGTCCAACTCCAACAACTGCGTTGTCACGCTGAAGTCCAGGTCGCTGGGCACGGCGTCGGCGGCCTCGGCGTTCCTGGAGGTGAAGGGGACCGCGCGGGTCACCGACAGCGGCAACTTCACCTACTACGCCGGCCCGGTGCGCAAGGTCGCCAAGGCCACCTGCGTGAAGTGGGGCGGCTCGGTCGGCTCGGAGTCCTACACCAGCCCGTTCGAGCACTGCGACTAGGCAGAACCTCGTTCCTGTCCTTGAACTCGCCTTGCGTGGCGGTTCCGGTGGCGGAACCTCAGGCGTCCTCTGGCTCCGGGATCTTTTTCTGACGTATCACCCATACGCTGCGAAAAAGCTGTCCTCGCCAGAGGACGTCTGAGAACCCGCGGCGGTGCCGGTTGCGGGGGTGGGCCAAGCGGCTGCGCCGCTTCGAAGACCCGCTAGAAGACGGACCAGCCGGTCAGGGTGGTGAAGTGGTCGAGGGCGGCCACGCCCGCCACCGAGTTGCCGCGCCGGTCCAGTCCGGGGCTCCACACCGCGACAGCGCAGCGCCCCGGCACGATCGCCAGGATGCCGCCGCCCACGCCGCTCTTGCCCGGGATCCCGACGTGGTAGGCGAACTCCCCGGCGGCGTCGTAGGTCCCGCAGGTCAGCATGATCGCGTTGATCCGCTTGGCCTGGCTGCGGCTGAGGTGGCCGGTGCCGTCGCGGCGCACCCCGTGCCGGGCCAGGAACAGCCCGGCCTGCGCCAGGTCGCGGCAGCTCATCGCGATCGAGCACTGCCGGACGTACTGGTCGATCACCTCGTCCACCGGGTTGCGCATGTTGCCGTAGGACGCCATGAAGTGCGCCAGCGCCAGGTTGCGGTCGGCGTTGGCCCGCTCCGAGATCGCCACCTCGTCGTCGACCGGCAGCGCCGGGTTCGCGCTCTCGGTCCGCAGGAACTCCAGCAGCGCGGCGACCGCGTCGCCGGTGAGGGAGATGAGCTGGTCGGTGACCGCCAGCGCACCGGCGTTGATGAACGGGTTCCGCGGGATGCCGCGCTCGTGTTCCAGCTGCACCAGGGAGTTGAACGGGTTGCCCGACGGCTCCCGCCCCACCCGGCGCCACAGTGTGTCGTCGCCTTCGGCGAGCACCATCGCGAGCGTGAAGACCTTGGAGATGCTCTGCATCGAGAACGGCGTCTCCCAGTCGCCCGCGCCGTGCACGCCGCCGTCCACCTCGGCCACCCCGATGCCGAACCGGTCCGGAGCCACCCGGGCCAGCGCGGGGATGTAGTCGGCGACCTCCCCGCTCCCGCGCAGCGGGGCGATCGCGTCGGTGATGCGTTCGAGCAGCGGTGACATCTCCACCAGAGCATGGTGGCGGATCACGCGGGCGGACGGCTCAGCGGTCGGCCGAGAGCACCGAGCCGAGCGCGTCGGCGACCGCGCTCAGCGGATCGACGGGGAAGTGCTCGCAGCGCCAGGCGACGGTGGCGTCCGGTCGCAGCAGCGCGGCGCCGTCGGTCAGGTCGTAGGCGGCGGCGATGCGGTCGCGGTCGGCGCCGCCGGGCACGACCGCCAGCGCGACACCGGCGCGCGCGGCCGCCTCCACCGCGGGTGCCGACCACGCCGGGTCGGGGCTGACGAGCGCGAACCCGTTCCGGGCGAGGTCGAGGGTGGACGTGCGGCCGTCGTCGAGCCAGCAGTGCGGGGCACGCCGCCCGGGGGAAGCGGGTGCGTCCCACCGCTCGCAGAGCAGCACGGCGTCGGACCGATAGGGATCACCGAGCAGCGCCGCGTCGTCCTTGCGCCGGGCCGGCAGCTCGGTTCGCCAGCGAAGCCAGCCGGGGTCGGCGCGGACGGTCGCCACCGCCGCGCGGTCGCGCTCCACGTGCCGCTCCGCGCTGGGCCGCCGCTCCTGCTCGTAGGTGTCGAGCAGCCGGGACCCGGCATGCCCGCGCAGCACGGCGGCCAGCTTCCACGCCAGGTTGTCCGCGTCCTGCACCCCCAGGTTCAGCCCCGAACCGCTGAACGGCGACACCAGGTGCGCGGCGTCTCCGGCCAGGAAGACCCGGTCGTTGCCGAACCACGGCGCCACCGCGCTGCGCATCGTCCAGTCGGCGGTCTCAAGGACGTCGACCGCGACATCGGCCCCGACCGCGGTCCGGACGGCGCCCGCCGGGTCCGTGCGCGCCAGCGGGTCGGCGCCGTCGTGGATCTGGTTGAACGTCCACCGGTCCGGCTGCGCGGCGGGCTGGAGGAAGCCGCGGACGCCGCCGTGGTCGAGGAAGTAGATCGTGCTGCCGAGTCCGGCCACCAGCGGGCCGAGGTCGGCCTCGAACAGCACGAGGGTGTTGGCCACCGGCGGATCGGCGGGGGCGAGCTCTGCCGGACCGCCGAACGTCTCCCGGACGGCGCTGTGCGCGCCGTCGGCGCCGACGAGGTAGCGGCCTCGCAGCACCTGCCCACCGGACGTGCGGACCTCCACGCCGTCGTCGTCACCGCGGGCGCCGGCCACCTCGGTGCCCGGCAGGAACCGGATGCGGGCATCAGCCAGCACCCTGGCCAGGAGGACGCCTTCCACGACGTCCTGCGGGCACACGACCGTGGTGCACGGGCTCAGCTCCGCCCGCGCACCGTGCCGCGCCGTCTGGTCGGTGTGCCCGGCGCGGGCGTCGGCGAGGGTGGCGGCGAAGGTGAAGGGCAACCGGATCCGTTCCGACGCCAGCGCCGCGGCGCTGATCTCGTCGGCCACGCCCAGCGCGCGGAAGATCTCCATCGAGCGCAGCGTGACCGCGCGCGCCTTCGGGGTGGACGAAGGCTCCGACCGGCGTTCGACGACGGTGCACGACACCCCGAAATGGGCGAGCAGCAGGGCGGTCGTGAGGCCGGTGGGGCCGCCGCCCGCGATCAGGACCTGGTCGTTCATCATCGGGCTCCAACGGGTTCTGCGGCGCGGGAGGCGGCGCCGCGGTGAGCGGGACGGGCGACCAGCCAGTCGGTGACCAGCGCGGCGGCGACCGCGACCAGCGCCCACGCGAAGACCTCGGCGGTTGCCAGGTTCCCGCGCGCCTGCGCGACGGCCGCGCCCACGCCGTCCGGTGCGACCAGCAGCTCGGCCATGATCGCCACGCGCAGTCCGCCGGCACCGCACAGCGACGCCGCCGAGCGCAGCGCGGGGACCAGCGCGGGCAGTTGCAGGTGCCGCAGCCGCGCCAGCGGGGGCAGCCGGTAGACCCGGGCCATCTCCAGCAGGTCGGCGTCGATCGCGCGGGCCGCCTCGGCCACGGTCACCTTCGCGGTCGGCACCGTCACGACGACCACCACGAGGACGGCCACCGCACCCGCGTCGCCGAGCCACACCGTGCCCAGCACGGCGGGGATCACCGGCGGCAGGCCGAGCAGCAGTCCGCGAAGCGGGCGCCCGGACTCGTCGATCCAGCGCCGGGAGGCGCTGGCCAGGCCCCACAGCGCACCCGCAGCGATGCCGATCGCCACGCCCACCGCGGCCCGGCTCAGCGTGGTCCGGAGCTGCGCCGCGAGCTCGCCGCTCCACGCGAGGTCGCGCAGGGCGGCGGCGGTCTCGGCGGGGGACGGCACCAGGATCTCCGGCTGCTGCCACGCGACGGCCTGCCAGCACCCGGCCAGCACCGCCACGCCCACCACGGCTGCGCCGCTGAGACGCAGGCGGCGCCCGCGACGCTCAGACACCGAAACCGTCCCCGGGCACCCTGCCGCCGATCGTCTCCGGGGCGTGCTCCAGGAGCCGCCGGTAGAGGACGTCGAGGTCGGCCCGTGCCTGCACACCCGTGCGGAAACCGGTACCGCCGCGGCCGAGGAGCTCGGACACCACCTGGGGCGGCAGCTGGAGTTCGGCGGCCACCGCCCCGGCCGAGGCCGCGGCGTTCGCGGTCGCCGCGCGCAGGTGGTCCTGGAGCGCGCGGACCACCTCGGGGCGCCCCGTCGCGAGTTCGCCGCGAACGGCGACCGCCATCAGCGGCAGTGACGTGCTCCCGGTGGTCGCGCGCCACTCGGCCGCCGGGTCGAGGAACCTGGTGCCCGGTCTGCCGGCCTCTGCGGCACGCAGCAGCGCCAGCGAGGCCGACGGCTCGGGCAGCACCGCGAAATCCGCCCTGCCCACTGCGAACTCGGCGACCGCCTCCGGGAGCTGCGCGTGGTAGCGGAACCGCACGTCCACGTCCGGGCGCAGACCGCCCGCCCGGGCGAGCAGCCGCGTCAGCACGTCGGTGATGTCACCTCGGAACGCGACGTCGACGGTCGCGCCGCGCAGCGCCTCCCACGGCCCGATCCCCGCCCGGGCGCGGCCGACCCCGGCCAGCAACGCCTGGTCCAGCACTCCCAGCACCCGCACGTCGACGCCCTTGGCGGCCAGGTTCGCCGCCGCCGTCGAGGGCAGCACCGCGACGTCGACCTGGCCGCCGACCAGACCGGCCCGCAGCTCGTCGGGCGTCCTGGCCCGGCTGATCCGCACCGCGCCGACACCGGGCAACGCCGCGCCGCCCGTCCGGAGGCCGGTCAGCGCCGCCTCCGCGACGACGTTGGCGACGCTGACGACCCGCAGCGCGTCCGCCTGCGGCCGCGTGCCGCCCGTGCAGGCGCCGAGCACGGCGGGCAGCGGGGGCAGCGCCGCGATGCGCATGAACGTCCGACGTTTCACCGATACCTCTGCTTTCGAAGGTCAGGCCGAGCCGAGGCGGCTGGTCGGCACGAGTCGGGCCCGCCCGCCGGTGCCGATGAGCAGTGCGCGCTCGGCCACGGCGGCGGCTTCTTCCGGGTCGTGGGTGACCCACAGGGCGGCGGCGCCGCCGAGGTGCCTGCACGCCGCCGCGGTGGCGGATCGGCGTGCCTGCCGGTCGACCGCCGACAGCGGTTCGTCGGCCAGCAGCAGCGCGGGGCGGACCACCAGCGCGCGCACCAGCGCCACCCGCTGGCGCATCCCTCCGGAGAGCTCGGCCGGGCGCCGGTCGGCGGTGCCGCCGACGCCGAACTCGTCGAGCAGGCTCAGCGCGCGTTCGCGCGCGGTCCGGCCTTCGCGGCGTCCCAGCGGGATCAGCACGTTCTGCAGAACGGTGCGCCAGGGCAGCAGCCGGTGCTCGGCGAAGGCGTAGCCGAGGCGTCCGGGCGGGGTCCGCACCGAGCCGCCGGACGGGGCGAGCAAGCCCGCCACCACCCGCAGCAACGAGGTCTTGCCCGCGCCGGAGGGACCGAGGACGGCGAGGACCTCGCCCCCGCGGACGTCGGCGGTGACCTCGCTCAGCACCGCCCGGCCGCCGCGCTCGACCGAAACCCGCTCCAGCGACAGACCGGTTTCGGCATCCGGTGGTTTAGGTGAGCCTTCCCTTGCTGGCACGTTGGCGAGTGTAGCGACCTAAGCTCTAGAGTCCTACTACAACAAGCGGGTGATCGTCGACGAGATCGGTGCGGCACGTGGAGCAACCCCGACCCGCGTCGTGCGGCGAAGTCGCGCCAAAGCGGCACTTCCGGCGGATGTGCGCGGGTAATGTCCTCGTCCGTGCAGCCGCAACCGCCCCACGGGCAGAACCCGCAGCAGCAGGGCCAGTACGGCGCGCCGGGGCAGTACCCCCCGCAGTTCCAGGCGGGCCAGCAGTTCCCGGCCGCTCCGCAGGGTCAGCAGGACCAGTACGGCCAGCAAGGGCAATACGTCCAGCAGGGCCAGTACGGCCAGCAGTTCCAGGCCGGGCCGCAAGTCCCGGGCATGGCCGGGACGGCGCGGCCTGCCGGCGGCGCGACCGCCTACCTCGCCGGCGTCCTCGGAATCCTCGTGGCGCTGGTATCGCTGGGGTCGACGGTGTACGGCATGGTGACCATCGGCTTCTCGGACTACGCGTCCATCGTGGGATTCGTGCTCGTGCTGCCCCTGGTGGAGCTCGTCGTGGCGCTCGCAGGCTTCGTGCTGCTCTGCCTGGTCAAGACGCCGGTGGGACGGTGGCTGCTCGTCGGCGCGTGGTCGTTGTTGCTGCTGTACCAGACGTACGGCGTGATCCGCACGCTGGTCGAGTACGGCACCGAACCGCTCGGGTCCCCGAGCTATCTGGTTCCCGTCGCGATCAGGACGCTGGTTCTGGTGGGCGCGCTGGTTTTCGCGCTGCTGCCGGCCACCGGGCGGTTCCTGGCCGCGGCGAAGCTGAAGAAGCAGCAGCCGGTCCAGACCTGGGCTCCCCAGCCGCCCTACCCTCAGCAGTAGCTTCCGCATCGGCGCCTCCGAGAACGCTGGGGTCCGCGCCGCGACAGGAGAGGTCCCATGGCCGACATCGAGGAGCACGCGCGCAGGCTCGCGGCGGAGTCGCTTTCCACCGACGACCCGACGGGCTGGTTCGAGCGCCTCTACGCGCAGGCGGAGCGCGGCGAGGCCGCCGTGCCGTGGGATCGCGGAGCTCCGCACCAACTGCTCGCCGAGTGGTCCGCCGGACTGCGCGGCGAGGGCAGGCGCGCGCTCGTCGTCGGCTGCGGGTACGGCGCGGACGCCGAACTCCTGGCGAGCCTCGGTTTCCGCACCGACGCCTTCGACGTCTCGGCCACGGCCGTCGACGGCGCCAGGCTGCGGTTCCCCGGCTCACGGGTCCGCTACGCCGTCGCCGACCTGCTGGAACCGCCGGGCGAACGCGCGGGCGCGTACGACCTGGTCGTGGAAAGCCTGACCGTCCAGTCGCTGCCCGACACCCTGCGCGGCGGCGCGATCGCGGCGGTCCGGCGGTTCGTCGCCCCGGGCGGCACGCTGCTGGTCATCGCATCGGCGCGGGGCGAAGGACCGGTCGAGGGGCCGCCGTGGCCGCTCACCCGCGCGGAGGTCGAGTCGTTCGCCCGGGATGATCTCCACGTGGCACGGATCGAGGCGATCCCCGCCGAATCCGACCCCTCGGTCGTCCGCTGGCGCGCCGAGTTCCGGCGCTCCGACCAGGCGGCGTCGAGCACCTCGTAGCCCGCGACGACTCCGCTACGCCGATCGGGCGACATCGGGAACCTCGCGCACGCGAGCGCTGTCACATCGGTGATCTTCGGCTTTCGGGGCCGTGCGACCGGTGCGGGCGGGGACAGGGGCCGCTCGCCCGCACCGGTCCCCTCGGGGCTCCCGGCCCTGCGGCATTCCTCCCGGTACTCGGTGACGAGGCGGTCGAAACCGCCCGGCGATCCAGTCGTTGCCCGTGGTCGGCGCCGCGCGAAACGCAGGAGGGGCGCTCCCAGCGGGAACGCCCCTCCTCGTCTAGCCCCGGCTGGCCCTCAGAGCTTGACCGGGTAGTGCGGCTCGGGCACCTCCGGCGACAGCCGGCCCTCGATGAAGATGCCGTGCCAGAGCATGAACACCAGCAGCGCCCACAGGCGGCGGCTGTGGTCGAGCACGCCGGAGCGGTGCTCCTCCAGCAGCTGCAGCACCGCGGTGCGGTTGAGCAGGTGGTCGGTCTGGGACTGCTGGATGATGTTGCGCGCCCAGTCGTGCATCTCGTCGCGCAGCCAGTGCTTGATCGGCACCGGGAAGCCCAGCTTGCGGCGGTTGAGCACGTGCGCGGGCACCACCTGGTACATCGCCTGGCGCAGCGCGTACTTGGTGGTCTCCCTGGTGATCTTCTGCTCGAGCGGGATCGTGCTGGCGATCCGGAAGACCTCCGGGTCCAGGAACGGCACCCGCAGCTCCAGCGAGTTGGCCATGGTCATCTTGTCGGCCTTGACCAGGATGTCGCCGCGCAGCCAGGTGAACAGGTCCACGTGCTGCATCCGGGTCACCGGGTCCCAGCCGGAGGAGGTCCGGTAGGCCGCGGCGGTGACGTCCTTGTGCGAGACCCCCGGGTCGAAGCCGCGCATCACGTTGCGGAGCTGGTCGTCCCGGAAGATCCGGGCGTTGCCGTAGTAGCGCTCCTCCAGGCTCAGGGCACCGCGGCGCAGCAGGTCCTTGCCGCGCACGCCCTCCGGGATGGCGGTGGACACCCTGCCCATCGCCTTGCGCAGCGCACCCGGCACCTTCTCGAACGGCGCCAGCGACAGCGGCTCGCGGTAGATCGTGTAACCGCCGAACAGCTCGTCGGCGCCCTCGCCGGAGAGCACCACCTTGACGTGCTGGCGCGCCTCGCGCGCGATGAACCACAGCGGCACCAGCGCCGGGTCGGCCACCGGGTCGTCCAGGTACCAGACGATCAGCGGCAGCGTCTCCATCATCTCCTCGGCGGAGACGGTGCGGACCACGTGCTTGACGCCGATCGCCGCCGCCGACTCGGCGGCCACGTCGACCTCGGAATAGCCCTGGCGCTCGAACCCGGTGGTGAAGGTGATCAGGTTCGGGTTGTGCTCCTTGGCCAGCGCGGCGATCGCGGTCGAGTCGATGCCGCCGGACAGGAACGCGCCGACCGTCACGTCCGCGCGCATGTGCTTGGCGACCGAGTCGCGCATCACGTCGACGATCTCGTCGTGCATGCGCTTGGCGTCGGAGTCGCTGTGCAGCGTCCGCGAGCCGAAGTTCGGCTGGAAGTAGCGCTCGGTGACCAGCTGGCCACCCGGCGCGACGGTGAACGAGGTGCCGGACTCGATGCGGCGCACCTGCCGGTGCAGGGTCTCGGGCTCCGGCACGTACTGCAGCACCAGGTAGTGCTGCATGGCCCGGTGGTCCAGGTCCTCGGTGATCCGAAGCGTGTTGGCCAGGCTGAGCAGGCTCTTCTTCTCGCTGGCGAAGGCGATGCCGCCGGGGCCCTGGGCGTAGAACAGCGGCTTGATGCCGAAGGGGTCGCGGGCGCCGAAGACGACCTTGCGCTCGTTGTCCCAGACCAGGAAGGCGAACATGCCGCGCAGGCGCCCCACCATGGAGGTACCCAGGTAGTGGTAGGCCGCGACGATGACCTCGGTGTCGCCGTCGGTGTTGAACCGGGCGCCGAAGCGGTCCACCAGCTCCGCGCGCAGTTCGAGGTAGTTGTAGATCTCGCCGTTGAACAGCACGGTGTAGCGGCCCGGGTTCTCCGGCGGGCCCCAGCTCAGCGGCTGGTGGGAGTGTTCGAGGTCGATGATCGACAGCCGGTTGAAGCCGAAGACCAGCTCACCGCCATGCCAGGTGTCGCTCTCGTCCGGACCCCGGTGCCGCTGGCACCGCAGGGCGGTGGCCACGGCGTCGCGGGCGTGACCGGCGTTCTCTTCGGTGGGACAGACCAGTCCAAGCAGGCCGCACACGTGTCTCGGGCACCTCTCGTGTCGGCGGTGTGGGTTCGCTCCCCGGCGGGGAACCCCGAAGGTCGGGAAGTCCCCGGATCGGGATGCCCAGTATGCCGTTGCGCCGGTTGCCGCCCGCACGCGCGGGGGCCACACTCCGCCGGGAGCACCGCACCCGGCACTCGCCGCAGGTGATCTCGCTCTCCCGGGCGCGCGCGGGTGACCCTGCGGGGCGACCCCGGAGCAGTATCGCGGCTACTGCTGGGCTAGGCTTCGCCGCAGAATTCCGGCGGTGGATCGGCTCCCCCTGCGGGGGACGGGCGGGCGCGCATGCCGGATCGGTGAGTTTCGCAGCGAGGAGGCGTCGCGCAGTGGGCCTGAAGGAGGGGACCCGATTGCCACGGCTGGTCAAGGTCACTGGGCTGATCGGCCTGGTAGGTGTCGCGGCAACGGGCTGCACGACCAACGAGGTCCTGCGGTTCGGCTGGCCGCAGGGTGTCACCCCGCAGGCCGAGTCGATGCGCCAGCTCTGGACCTGGTCTGTGATCGCGGCTCTCGCGGTCGGTGTGCTCGTGTGGGGGCTGATCTTCTGGTCGGTCGCCTTCCACCGCAAGAAGAGCGAGGAGCTGCCCAGGCAGTTCCAGTACAACCTGCCGCTGGAGATCATCTACTCGGCGATCCCGTTCGTGATGGTCGTGGTGCTGTTCTACTTCACCGCGGTCACCCAGAACTACGTGCTGGCCAAGCCGGCCAACCCGGACGTCAAGGTCAACGTGGTGTCCTTCCAGTGGAACTGGGAGTTCAACTACCCCGGCTACAGGACGCCGGACGGGCAGCCGGTGCGGACCGTCGGCAGCAGCGAGGAGATCCCGCTGCTGGTGCTGCCGACCGACTCCAGCGTCGAGTACCACCTGTCGTCGACCGACGTCATCCACTCGTTCTTCGTGCCGGAGTTCCACTTCAAGCGGGACACCTTCCCGCACCCGGACAAGAACAACCAGGACAACGTCTTCCAGAACACGATCGACCGCGAAGGCTCGTTCGTCGGGCGGTGCGCCGAGCTGTGCGGCACCTACCACTCGATGATGAACTTCGAGGTCCGCGCGCTCTCGAAGGACAAGTTCGACCAGTACATGGGGCTGCGGACGCGCATCAACCCGCAGACCGGCAGCCCGTACACCGCCTCCGAGGCGCTCGGGGAGATGAAGTGCGGCGAGCTGTGCGCCCCGCGGGCGGTCACCGGCGTCCCGTTCGACACCGAGCGCACCGGCGGCAAGCCCTCGGGCATCGGGACAGCCAACTGAGGAGTGCCCTCGGCAGGGCGTACGGCGTGAGAGCGAGGACTCCATGAAGGTCGAAGCGAAGATCTTCAACTACATCACCTTCTTCTTCTTCCTGTCGGCGATCGTCTACGGGTTCTGGGCGAAGGAGCCGGTCGGCACCGTGGCGCTGATCCTGGTCGGCGGGCTGTCGCTGCTGATCGGCACGTACTTCCAGTTCGTGGCCCGGCGCATCGAGCCGCGTCCGGAGGACAACGACGAGGCCGAGATCAGCGACGGCGCCGGCGAGCTGGGCTTCTTCAGCCCGGGCAGCTACTGGCCGGTGGGCCTGGCCGCGGCCGCGGCGTTCGCCGGTGTCGCGCTGGCGTTCTTCCACGTGTGGATGATCGTGATCGCCGTCGCGGTGGTCCTGATCATGGTCGCGGGCCTGGTGTTCGAGTACCACACCGGACCGAACCACGACTGATCCAAGAGCAGACGGGCGAGGCCCCGGACCGACCGGTCCGGGGCCTTTCGCTGTCGCGGCGGCCCCACGCGCCCCGGCCCGCGGCACCCGGAGGCTCTAGGATCACGACTACCGCAGTGCCGCAGCAGGAGGGTTCCCCAGTGATCACCGCGATCGTGCTGATCCAGACCGCCGCCGAGCGCCTGACCGAGGCCGCTCAGGAAATCGCCGACCTGGAGGGCGTGGCGGAGGTGTACTCCTGCGCGGGCGACGTCGACCTGATCGCGGTCCTGCGGGTCAGCGACCACGAGAAGATCGCCGACATCGTGCCCGGCCGGATCAACAAGGTCACCGGTGTCCTCGACACCGACACCCACATCGCGTTCCGCTCGTACTCGCGCCAGGACACCGAGGCCGCCTTTTCGCTCGGCATGGAGGACGAGTGAGCGCGCACCGCGGGTGATGGCCGCAGGTGAGGGCCGTTGCGAGCCCTCACAGCTCGGCTGAGCGTCCGGCACGTGCTTGCGCGGCCTTCCCGGGCGTGCGGGCGTCCCGAAGCTTCACCGGCAGCGCTGGGCCGTACTGCGAGTCCGGGCCGCGGCCCGGACGTTCACTCGCTCTCGCGCATGATCTCGGTGGAGTGCTTCGCCCACCGGTCGAGCAGGTCGGCCGCCGCGCCGGAGTCGATCGCGGCCGCGACGCGCTCCAGGTCCGCTCCGAGCCTGCCGCGCAGCTCGGTGCCCGGACCCTCGAAGGCCGCCAGCGCACCCGCGGCGTTGAGCAGCACGGCGTCGCGCACCGGCCCGGCCTCACCGGCCACCAGCCGCCGCACCACGTCGGCATTGACCTCGGCGTCGCCGCCCTGCAGCTCGGCGGGCGTGCTGTAGCGGATGCCGAACTCGGCGGGGTCGATGCTCTCCTCGGTCACGGTGCCGTCCTGGACCACCCATACGGTCGTGGTGGTGGTCGTGGTGATCTCGTCCATGCCGTCGTCACCGCGGACCAGCAGGACGGACCCACCCCGGCCGGCGAAGACCTCGGCCATCACCGGCGCCATCCGCAGGTCGCCGCAGCCGATGAGACCGGCCGACGGGCGGGCCGGGTTGGTCAGCGGGCCGAGCACGTTGAACGCGGTGGGGATGCCGATCTCGCGGCGCGGGCCCGCGGCGTGGCGCATCGCCGGGTGGAACACCGGGGCGAAGCAGAAGCCGATGCCGAGCTCCTCCACGCAGCGCCGCACGCCGTCGGGCGGCAGGTCGATGGCCACGCCCAGCGCCTCCAGGACGTCGGCCGTGCCGCACTTCGACGAGGCCGCGCGGTTGCCGTGCTTGACGACCGGGACCCCGGCCGAGGCCAGCACGATCGAGGCCATCGTCGAGATGTTGACGCTGCCGGACCGGTCGCCGCCGGTGCCGACGATGTCCACCGCCCGGTGCCGGACCTCAAGCGGGCGGGAGTGGGAGAGCATGGCGTCGGCCATGCCGCGCACCTCCGCGGGGGTCTCGCCCTTCGCGCGCAGCGCGACCACGAAAGCCGCCACCCGCGCGGGCGTGGCCTCTCCGGTCATCACCAGGTCCATGGCCCAGGCGGTGTCCTCGGCCGAGAGGTCGTTCCCGGCCACCAGATGCCCCAGCAGTGCTGCCCAGCTTCCAGCCATGGTTCCCACGATCTCAGTTCCGTTCCGGTTACGCCCGGGCCGGCGGCCGGGCATGGGTGCGCAGCACCTCGGCGACCGTCTCCGCGGCGGAGATGGGGTCGAGCGGGTGCACGATGACGGCGTCGGCCTGCGACCAGGTCGCGAGCCATCGGTCGTCCTTGCGGCGCACCGCGACGATGATCGGCGGGCAGGGCTCGATCTCGTTCTTGAGCTGGCGGGACACGCCCATGCCCCCGGTCGGCTGGGCCTCGCCGTCGAGGATCACCAGGTCGGCGGTGCCCGCGTCGGCCTCGGTGAGCACGTCGGCGACGGTGCCCGCCTCGATGTAGTGCACGCGGGGCAGGTCCGGAGCCGGCCTGCGCCCGATAGCGGTGATGATCGCCTCCCGGACCTCCGGCTTGTGGCTGAACACCAGAACGGTCGTGGTCGGTGCGTTCATCACGTGCTCCCTCGCTGGCTCGGCGACGGCCGGGGCGGATCGTTCCCGGATGCTATCGGCTGCGCGGACCCGGGGAGTAGTCACCTGGGCGGATTCGATCAACCCGCCTCGGGCGGGGCGGGTTGCAGCGCGTCCCAGCCGAGCGCCCGGCCGCCCAGCCGCTGCGCGAGGCCCGCCATCCGCGAGCTCTCCTGTGAGCAATGCAACGCGTCGAGGACCTGAACACGGAGCGCGACCACGGTGCCCGGCTCCTCGGTATCGGGGTGTTCGCCCTGCTCAGCGGCCTCGCCGCTGGTCCGCAGCGTCCAGCCGTCGGGCGCGAGCAGTTCCCGGGCGGTGGCCACCTCGTGCCCGGGAACCACCAGGTAATGGCGCAGGACCGCGGGCTCCTCCGCACGCCACTGGGCCGAACGGGCCAACGCCGAGGACGCCGCCTCCGCCTCGTCGAACGCGCTGACCACGACCCGCAGCCCGGGGTCGTCGATGCTGATCACGGGCTGCTTCCGGGCGCGGAAGCGACCACTCACACGGGCTAGGGCTTTGCGGATGGCCTTCACGTTGTGTTACTCCCAGGTCGCAATCCGATCACCCGTCGACACACGCGCGGACCCGACGAGGCAACCGGAAAAGGTGCAAGACATAATGCGTCGCGTGACAACGGCAGCGCCCTCAATCAGTCAACGCGTGCACTCGCTGAACCGCCCGAACATGGTCAGCGTGGGCACCATCGTTTGGTTGGCCAGCGAGCTGATGTTCTTCGCTGGGCTCTTCGCCATGTTCTTCACGGTGAAGGCGCAGAACGAGGGCGAGTGGCCGCCACCGCCCACCCACCTGAACCTCCCGTACGCCCTCCCGTTCACGATCATCCTGGTGGCGTCCTCGTTCACCTGCCAGTGGGGCGTGTTCGCGGCCGAGCGCGGAGACGTCTACGGACTCCGCCGCTGGTACGTCATCACGCTGATCATGGGAACGGTCTTCGTGCTGGGGCAGGCGGGCGAGTACTACCAGCTCGTCGCCGAGCACGGCACCACGATCGCGTCGTCGGCCTACGGGACGGTCTTCTACATGACGACCGGCTTCCACGGCCTGCACGTCATCGGCGGGCTGATCGCGTTCATCTTCCTGATCGTCCGGACGAGGCTCAGCAAGTTCACCCCGGCGCAGGCCATCGCGGCCATCGTCGTGTCGTACTACTGGCACTTCGTGGACATCGTGTGGATCGGGCTGTTCGCCGTGATCTACCTCGTGCCCTGACCGTCTTCGCAGACGAGGTCGTTTCCGAAACACCCCGAACCTGACAGCAAGGGTTGCCGCACTCATGACCACCATCAAGAAACGGAACCGCGCGGGCTCGAAGCTACGTCGGCGGATCTCCGGTGCGCTGGCGCTGGGCATCGCCCTGATCAGTGCCGGCGGGCTCTACACCGTCCTGACCCCCGAGCCCCAGACCGCGCACGCCGCGGCGGACCCGGCCCTGGTCAGGCAGGGCGAACAGCTCTACAGCAACGCCTGCATCAGCTGCCACGGCTCCAACCTGCAGGGCGTGCAGGACCGCGGGCCGAGCCTGGTGGGCGTCGGCGAGGCGGCGGTGCACTTCCAGGTCGCGACCGGCCGGATGCCCATGGTCCGCCAGGAGGCGCAGGCCATGCGCAAGCCCCCGAAGTTCTCGCCGGAGGAGATCGACGCCCTGGCGGCGTATGTTCAGACGTACGGGGGTGGACCGGAGTCGCCGAAGCAGACCGGCGAGCAGCTCTGGGGCGCCAACCCCGCTCGGGGTGGTGAGCTGTTCCGGCTCAACTGTGCCTCGTGCCACAACTTCACGGGCCGCGGCATCGCGATGTCGTCCGGCAAGTACGCGCCGAACCTGCACGAGGCAACCGAGCAGGACATCTACAACGCGATGCTCACCGGACCCCAGAACATGCCGAAGTTCTCCGACCGGCAGCTCACCCCGGAGGAGAAGAAGGACATCATCGCCTACGTCAAGTCGGTGAGCAACGGCAACAACAACCCGGGCGGCAACGACCTGGGTGGTTACGGGCCGGCATCCGAGATGGTGATCGCCTGGGTGGTCGGGATCGGCGCGCTGATCGGCATCACCCTGTGGATCGGAGCCAGGGCATGAGTGAGCAGCAGCAGAGGGAATACACCGAGGCCGAGCTGGCCGAGATGAGCCGCGACGAGAAGGTCCGGCTCGGGGTGGCGCTCGACGACGTCGAGCTCGTCGAGTACCGCGACCGCTGGCCGGTCAAGAACACCCGCGCCGAGCGCCGCGCCGAGCGCGCGGTCGCCGCGTGGTTCATGCTCGCCGGCCTGTCGGCGCTGGCATTCCTGGCCGCGTTCATCTTCTGGCCCTGGGGCTACGCCGACCCGCTGAGCCAGCCGCGCGAGTACTTCATCTACTCGCTCTACACCCCGCTGGTCGGGACCTTCCTCGGCCTGTCGGTGATCTCGGTCGGCTTCGGCGCGGTGCTCTACGCCAAGAAGTTCATCCCGCACGAGGTCGCGGTGCAGCAGCGCCACGACGGCCACGCCTCCGAGGAGGTCGACCGCCAGACCGCGGCCGCCCTGCTGGCCGACGCGGGCGACCGCAGCGGCATCGCCCGCCGGTCGATGATCAAGCGCACCGCCGGGTTCGGCGTGGGCGCGCTGGGCCTGGGCGCCGGCGTGGTTGCCATCGGCGGGTTCATCCGCAACCCGTGGGCCAACGAGGGCCCGGAGTCGCTCCAGCACACCCCCTGGCTGTCGGAGAACGGCGAGAAGGTCTACCTGCGCCGCAGCACCGGCAACTCGCACGACGTCTCCCTGGTGCGCCCGGAGGACATCGACGCGGGCGGCTTCGAGACGGTCTACCCGTTCCGCGAGTCCGAGCGCCACGACGAGCACGCGCTCAGCGCGGCCATGCGCAAGGGCGACGCGCCGGTCATGCTGATCCGCCTGCGCCCGGGCAGCGCGCCCGTCAAGCGCAAGGGCCAGGAGGACTTCAACTACGGCGACTACTACGCCTACTCGAAGATCTGCACGCACGTCGGCTGCCCGACCTCGCTGTTCGAGCAGCAGACCGGCCGGTTGCTCTGCCCCTGCCACCAGTCGCAGTTCGACGTGGTCAACACCTACGCCAAGCCGGTCTTCGGTCCCGCCACCCGGTCCCTGCCCCAGCTACCGATCACGGTGGACGAAGAGGGATATTTTGTGGCGAAGCACGACTTCATCGAGCCGGTCGGCCCGGCCTACTGGGAGCGCAAGGCATGAGTTCGATCACCACGCCCACGAAATCAGAGAGCGCCGCCTACAAGAAGGCGGCCACGGCCGCGGACGAACTCGACCAGCGCTTCCAGTTCGCCAAGGGCATGCGGCGGCAGCTGAACAAGGTCTTCCCGACGCACTGGTCGTTCCTGCTCGGTGAGATCGCCCTCTACACCTTCATCCTGCTGCTGCTGACCGGTGTCTACCTGACGCTGTTCTTCGACCCCTCGATGGAGGAGGTCGTCTACGACGGCGTCTACCGGAACCTGCAGGGCGTCGAGATGTCCAAGGCGTTCGCGAGCACCCTGGACATCTCGTTCGAGGTCCGCGGCGGTCTGTTCATCCGGCAGCTGCACCACTGGGCCGCGCTGATCTTCGTCGCCTCGATGATGGCGCACATGGCGCGCATCTTCTTCACGGGTGCGTTCCGCAAGCCGCGCGAGAGCAACTGGACCATCGGCGCGCTGCTGCTGATCCTGGGCATGTTCGAGGGCTTCTTCGGCTACTCGCTGCCGGACGACCTGCTCTCCGGCACCGGTATCCGCGCGACCCTGTCGGGCATCGTGCTCTCGATCCCGCTGCTGGGCACCTGGCTGCACTGGGCGCTGTTCGGCGGCGAGTTCCCCGGCATGGAGATCATCCCGCGCCTGTACGTGCTGCACGTGCTGCTCATCCCGGGCATCATGCTCGGCCTGATCGCGGCGCACCTGGCGCTGGTCTGGTACCAGAAGCACACCCAGTTCCCGGGCGTGCGGCGCAAGGAGTCCAACGTCGTCGGCATCCGGATCATGCCGACCTTCGCGGTCAAGGGCGGTTCGCTGTTCGCGGTGGTCACCGGCGTCCTGGCGATCATGTCCGGGATCTTCCAGATCAACCCGATCTGGAACCTCGGCCCGTACAACGCCTCGCAGGTGTCGGCCGCCTCGCAGCCCGACTGGTACCTGGCCTGGGCCGACGGCATCCTGCGCGTCTGGCCGGCGTGGGAGCTCTACCTCGGGCCCTACACCGTTCCGCCGGTGTTCTTCGCCGGTGCCATCGGCATGGGCATCCTGTTCACCCTGCTGATCGCGTACCCGGCGATCGAGCGGAAGCTGACCAAGGACGACGCGCACCACAACCTGCTGCAGCGTCCGCGCGACGTGCCGGTGCGCACCAGCCTCGGCATGATGGCGCTGACGTTCTTCATGGTGCTGATGATCTCGGGCAACAACGACGTCATCGCGTTCGTGTTCAACATCTCGCTGAACGCCATGACGTGGTTCGGCCGGCTGGGCCTGCTGCTGCTGCCGCCGATCGCCTACTACCTCACCTACCGGATCTGCCTGGGTCTGCAGCGGGCCGACCGCGAGGTGCTGGAGCACGGCGTGGAGACCGGCATCATCAAGCGGCTGCCGCACGGTGAGTTCATCGAAATCCACCAGCCGCTCGGCCCGGTGGACGAGCACGGCCACCCGGAGGAGCTGCCCTACCAGGGCGCTCCGGTGCCGAAGAAGATGAACAAGCTGGGCGCGGCGGGCCACCCGGTGCCGGGCAGCCTGCTCAAGCCGGACCCGCAGGAGGAGACCGAGGCGCTGGAGCGTGCGCTGCACGAGGACGCCGAGCGCGAGCGCGAGGAGCGCGAGCAGCGCGAGCTGATCTCGGGCAAGCCCAAGGTCGACTGACCTGGTTCGAGCGAGAGGGCCCCGGCACGGATGCCGGGGCCTTCTTCGCGTGCGACGGCTGCGGCGGGTCGGGCGGCGCCGCGGTGGCCGCCGGAGATCGGTTCCGGGTCCCGTGCGGCCGTCAGAACAGCACCCGCGCCGCCCTGATCGGGTCCGCGACGCCGCTGTCGCCCCGCATCACCGTCAGGTCGGGCGAGGTGCGGCCGGACAGGCCGCGCAGGACGTCCATGGCGTCGCCCTCGACGGTGGCCTCGGGGGCGTCGTCGCCGATCCGCCAGTCGCCGTTGACCAGGCCGGAGAGCTCCAGCACGAAGGGCGGTCCGGCCCATTCGTCGTCGAGGTCGCGCAGCACCTGTTCGGCGACCCCGAGGTCGTGGGGGTGCATCGCGAACGTGCGCCCGGTCGCCCGGCAGATGTCGACGCGGTGCATCCACATGTCGCGGGTGAGGATGACGTCGACGACGTAGCCCAGCGACAGCGGTGGCACGTCTGGGTAGCCGGTGTCGAACCGGAGGTCGCGCGCCTGCTCGGGCATCTCGGGCAGCGCCTGGAGCACCTGCGGCCACAGCCGGTCGAACTCGGCGAGGAGCTCGTCGTCGGGCCGGTCCCGCCAGGCGTCGACGGCCACCTCGTTCATGGCGTCCAGGCGGGGGCGCCCCGCGTACCTGGCGGCGCCCTCCCGGACGCGCCGGGCGAGCAGCTCGGTGTCGAGCGCGTTCTCGGCGTTGCCGACCAGGTGGGCGACGACGTCGTGCACGTTCCAGCCGGTGCACTCGGTCGGCCGCCGCCACTCCTCGGGCGTCAGCGCGCCGAGCAGGTCGCGCATCGCGTCGACCTCGGGTAGCAGGAGGTCGGCGGCGTGGTCGTGATCGGTGCGCGCGACGTCGTGGGCCCGGACGATGGTGGTCATGGTTCTGTCCCCCGATCGACCCCCAGACACCTCCATGGAAGACCTCGGGTGGCGGTCCGGGCAAGGGGATGGCCCAGGCTCGGCTCAGTCCACGGCGGCGTAGGGGGTGCGGCCGCTGACGGCGCGTTCCAGCCAGGTGTGCCACGCTCCCGCGCCCCGCGCGGGCTCCGCCCACGGCTGGGAGCAGCGGACCATCCTGGTGCCTCCGGTGGTCAGCCAGCGGTGGACGACCCGCACCTCGTCGGGCGAGGCGCCACGCAGCGGCCCGGCCCCGGCGGTGACGGTCTCCGCCGACGCCTGGAGCAGGTCGACCACCGGCATCGGCGGGACGCCGCGGCGCGCGGTGCCCGCGGCGGCCAGCCTGCCGTGGCGGACCACGGCCAGGTGCCAGCCGCCGCGTCCGTCGGACCGGGCGGCGACCAGCTCCGGGACGGCGGCCAGCGCCGCCAGCCGCTGTCCGCGGTCCAGGGACCGCACCAGCGCGGCGAGCCGGTCGCGGTGCACGGCGGCGTCCTCGAACCGCTGCGCCTGCGACAGGCGCTCCAGCTCGGTGCGCAGGCGGTGCAGCACGCCGGTGCCGAGCCCCGCGACGACGTCGCTGATGGCGATCACCTCCGGCGCGTAGTCCTCGGTGCTCTGCAACCCGGCGCAGGGCGCGGCGCAGCGCTGGAGCTCGTACAGGGCGCACGGACGGCCGCGCGGGTCCTTGGCGGGGATGCGTTCGGTGCACCGCCGCACCTTGGTGGCCTCCTGGAGCGCGTCCACGGCGTCGGCGGCGGCCCGCCGGGAGGCGAACGGCCCCAGTGCGGACCGCCGAGGCGCGCGCACGACGGAGAGCCGGGGGAACGGCTCGTCGGTGAGCACGACCCACCACGCCCGCTGCGGGAACTTCGACCGCCGGTTGTAGCGGGGCTGGTGCGCGGCGAGCAGCCGCAGCTCGCGCACCTCCGCCTCCAGGGGATGGGCGCAGACGACGTGGTCGATCCGCTCGGCGAGCCCGACCATCTCCTTGATCCGGCTGCGCTTCTCACCCGCGGTGAAGTACTGCCGCACGCGTCTTCGCAGGTCGGTGGCGGTACCGACGTAGAGCACCTCGTCGCTGGGCCCGCGGAACAGGTACACGCCGGAGGCGTTGGGCAGCGCGTCGGCCAGCCCGCGCTTGCGCCTCTGCAGCGGGGTGACGTCCGGCAGGTGCCCGAGCAGGTCCTCCAGCGTGCGCACGCCGATCGGGCCGAGCCGCTCGAGAAGGGCGTGCAGGACGTCGACGGTCGCGCGGGCGTCGTCGAGCGCCCGGTGCACCGGCTCGGTGCGCGCCCCCAGCACGCCGGCGAGCGTGCCGAGCCGGTAGTTGGGGGTCTCGTCCCTGGTCAGTACGCGGCGGGCCAGCCGGACCGTGCACACCACCTTCGGCTTGGGCCAGCGCAGGCCGAGCCGCTCGCAACCAGCGCGCAGGAACCCGGTGTCGAAGGGCGCGTTGTGCGCCACCAGGACGCTGCCCCGGCAGAACTCCAGGAACGCCGGGAGCACCGAGTCCAGGCGCGGCGCGTCGCGCACCATGGCCTCGGTGATGCCGGTGATGGTCACCACCGAGGGCGGGATGTCGCGCTCCGGGTCGACCAGCGTCTGGAACTCCCCGACCACCTCGCCGCCGCGCACCTTGACCGCGCCGATCTCGGTGACCGCGTCCTGGGCGTTGCTGCCGCCGGTGGTTTCCAGGTCGACGACCACGAAGGTGACCTCGTGCAGCGGGACCTCGACCTCGGGGACGATCTCGTCGAAGCTGAGCTGGGCGTGGGCGGTCATCGGTGATCACGCTAGCGGGACACCACGACACCGCCGCCCGCGACGCCGCGTGCGGCGCCCGGCCGCGCGGCAGGGGCGCTACCGATCGCGACGCCGCCATCACCGCCGGCAAGCCGCCTTCGGTCGTGATCACCGCCCGCGGGCATGGTGGACACTCGCGGCGACCGCGTGATCACCAGCCGCGTATGCCCTGCGACGGTGCCGGAGGGCGGCCCGCCCGAGCGGCGAAAACTCCGGACGCGGGTGCCGGCGGCCCGGTGGATGCGCTCGAAGCCCGCTGCTGCGACTAGCCTGTGGGGGTGGCACCACCGACGCCCGGGGAGCAGTCCCCCGCACCTGACGAGTCTGCTGTGGACAGTGCACAGCAGACCCCTGGCGTGCGGGTCGACTGGGACGGGCTCGCCGGGCCGCTGCGTTCCCGGCTGGCCGAGCTCGCGGCCGATGCGCTGGGGGAGATGCGCGCGGCCGACGTGCCCGCCCAGCTGCGCCCGGTGGTGCGCTTCGCGCCCGCCAAGCGCGCGAAGCTCGGCCAGGGGGCGTTGATCGCCGCGCTGCGCGACTCTGCGGTCTTCCGGACCGCGGTCGTCGACTGGTGCCGGGGAGAGCGGCCCGAGGCGCTGAGCCTCACCGACGACGACCCGCTCGTCGTCGCGGCCGCCGCCGTCCTGCAGGAGGCCCCGGTCGCGGCGCACTACGTCGAGCTCGTCGCGCTGCGCACCGAGCAGGGCCAGCTCCGCGGTGAGCGGGACTCGGCGGCGACGCGGGCGGACAAGCTCGCCGCCGAGGCCGAGCGCCTGCGGGCGGAGCTGGCGGAGGCGAAGGTGGCCGTGGAGCGCGCCTGCGGGCAGAGCAGCGCGGAGGCCGACCGGCTCCGCAAGCGCCTGCGCGAACAGGGCGTGCGGCTGAAGGAGGCCAAGGACGAGGCCGAGGCGGCGCGTACCGACCTGGAGCGGGTGCGCGAGGACGCCGACGCGGCGATCTCGGAGATCGCCGCCGAGCGCGACCGCGAGCTGGCCCGCGCCCGGGAGGAGCGGTTGCGCGCCGACCGCGCGGCGGCCGACGCCGAGACCGCGCGCCACTCGGCGCGGGAGGCGAGGCAGGGCGACGAGGTGCGGCTGGCGTTGCTGCTGGAGACGCTCGACGGCGCGCTCGGCGGACTGCGCAGGGAGCTCGGCGCGACCGGCAGCGGCCCGCGTCCGGCCGACGTCGTGCAGCGCGTGCGGTCGCACTCCGGTGCCACTGGCCAGGTGCAGGACGTGGCGGCGCTGGACCGGTTGCTGGCGCTTCCCGCGGTGCATCTGATCGTGGACGGCTACAACGTCACCAAGACCGGCTACCCCGAGCTGCCGCTGGCCGACCAGCGCGACCGCCTCGCGCACCAGCTCGCGGCGCTGGCCGCGCGCACCGGCGCGGAGGTCACGGTGGTCTTCGACGGTGCCGACGTGCTCGCGGTGCCCGCGGCCGGGCCGCGCGGGGTGCGGGTGCTGTTCAGCGAACCCGGTGTGCAGGCCGACGATGTGATCCGCGATCTCGTCGCCGCCGAGCCGCAGGGCAGGCAGCTCGTCGTGGCGACGTCGGACCGCGCGGTGGTCGAGTCGGTGCGCCGTCGCGGTGCTTACGCGGTGCCGTCGGCGATCCTGCTGTCCCGGCTCCACCGCGTCTGACCACCGTCGGGTTCCGGCGCCTGCGCTGGGAGTCCGGACGCGGAGCCGGAGTTTCCGCCGCCGCCAAGGGGATTTCGCCGAACAGACCCTCCGGCGCGGGGTCCGGGCAGGCGGGAGGGGACGGGCGCGCGGTTCGGCGCCGGATCGCTACCGCTGGGCGAGTGGCCGATCTCATAGGCCGGTGACAGCACGGGTAGCCGGTTCCCGCAAGCGTTGGCAGCGCAATCACAAGGCCAGGTAGAAGCCCTGCTGGTAGCGCTACCGTGAGCACACGAATCTCCTCCGTTAGATACCTTGCGCTCTGGTTCACATATTTATGGCCCCACTTCTGGACGCCGCGGCTCACCTTTCGTAACCTAACCGGGACTTCGCGGCGATCAGCTTCCCAAACCGGGCGGCTCCGCGAGTCGCCGCCGAATCGGCTTTGTCGGGGAGCCGAGCCGGGGAACCAACCCGTGGGGTGAATCCGGTCCGGGTGTGCGGAGCATGCCCGCTGGTAGGGCAGCTTCGAGCCCGAACCCGTCAGCTCACCCGGCAGGCGGTCGGAGCAGACGAAGGAGCATGCGCGACGTGGCGTCGCACCGACTGAAGCGCTCATTGCGCGGAGCACTCACCGCTACCGCGGTCGCGGCCGCCGTTGGCATGTCGACCGCGCCGGCGATGGCGGACCCCCCGCTTCCCGACAACGCCTCGGACGCCGCAAAGCAGGTTCGTGAGCTCACGCACCAGGCAGAGCGGCTGACCGAGGAGAAGAAGAAGGCAGAAGAGGACCACGACGCCAAGAAGGCCGAGCTCGGTCGCGCCAACGCCGAGGCGGCCCAGGCCGAGCAGGTCGCGAACCAGGCGCGGGCGGAGGAAGAACGCTTCCGCGGCCAGGTCGACCGGCTCACCAACGCCTCCTACCAGGGCGCGCGGCTGAACAAGCTCTCCGCGCTGCTGGTCAGCGAGTCCCCGGACGACTTCCTGGACCGCGCGTCGGCGCTGGACGTGCTGGCCAAGGACAACAACGACGCGGTGAAGCGGCTTTCCGCCGCCGTCGACCAGGCCGAGGCCGCGGAGTCGCGGGCGCACGACGCCCGCAACCGCGCCGTGCAGGCCGAGACCGACGCCGGCCGTCTCGCGGGCGACCTCGCCCGCAAGGAGACGGAGATGCGGGCCGCGATCGACAAGGCCGAGCAGCGCTACAACCAGCTCAGCGGCGAGGACCAGGACTCGCTCAAGGGCGACGGCGAGACCAGCTACAACGGTCCGATCGACGGTGCGGGCGCGGCAGCGTCCGCGGTGCGCGCGGCGCTGAGCAAGACCGGTTCGCCCTACGTCTACGGCGCCAAGGGTCCGAGCAACTTCGACTGCTCCGGCCTGATGCAGTGGGCGTACAAGCAGGCCGGCGTCAGCATCGGCGGCAGCACCGGCACCCAGAAGACCGAGGGCCGTTCCGTCTCGGCAGGCGACCTCAGGGCCGGTGACCTGATCTTCTACTACGACAGCCAGAGCCACGTGTCGATGTACATCGGCAACGGCAAGGCGGTGCACGCGCCCACCACGGGCGACGTGGTGAAGGTCGCCGACTA
Source organism: Saccharopolyspora erythraea (assembly GCF_018141105.1). Taxonomy (NCBI): domain Bacteria; kingdom Bacillati; phylum Actinomycetota; class Actinomycetes; order Pseudonocardiales; family Pseudonocardiaceae; genus Saccharopolyspora; species Saccharopolyspora erythraea. Next base: position 2,342,587 of record NZ_CP054839.1, read on the forward strand.
CAAGAGCATCGGTGACGTCAACGGGATTCGCCGAGTCGTCGGCTGACGACCGCAGTTCCATCGGGAGGGACCGGCATCGTGCCGGTCCCTTTCGTGTGACACGGGGTTCCGCGGCCTGCGATACCGGGTGATCGCGGCGGGCTCCGGTCCCCGCCCCGGCCTACGATCCGCGCTGTGCCAGGCCACGGGACGTTGCGCGGGTGGGTGGCCGCGGCCGCCGCCGCCGCGGTCGTCGCCGGCCTGTCGGTGATCTCGCTGCCCGGTGACGGCAGTCCGCCGCGCCCCGGGCCGGAACGCCTGGCCGGACGGCAGCCGCGGGCTCCCGTGGACCCCCGGACCGCCGCGGTCCGCGCGCTGCTGGAGCGGCGCGCCGCCGCGCTGCGGGCGCGTGACGAGCTCTCGTTCCTGTCCTCAGTGGACCCCAAGGCGCCGACCGACTTCCACGACCGGCAGCGGGCGCTGTTCCACAACCTCGCCGAGGTGCCGCTGTCCCGTTGGGCCTACCACGTCGACGCCGCCGACGTGCTGCCGTCGGCTCCCGTGCCGCCGGTGCCCGGTGACGAGGTCTGGGCACCCCGGGTGAGCCTGGAGTACGCGCTGCAAGCCGTCGACACCGTGCCGACCCGCCGCACGATGGGCTACCTGTTCGTCCGCCGCGGCGACTCCTGGTACCTGACCTCCGACGACGCGCTGGAAACCCGGGGACGTCCGACCTGGCGCGGTCCCTGGGACTTCGCGTCGTGCCGCACCACGACCACCGCGGGGGGACTGGTCGTCGGCCACGACGACAACCGCGAACTGGTCGAGCGGGTGGCGGGCATGCTCGACGAGTCGGCCGACCGGGTCAGCCGGGTCTGGGGCACCGACTGGCCGCGGCGGGTCGCGGTGCTGCTGCCCAGCACCAGCGACGAGCTGCGGGCGCTGGTCGGCCCTGAGTTCGCCGTGGACGGCATAGCGGCGGTCGCCGTGGCCGACGGCGTGGACACCGCGGCCCGGCGCGTGGAAGGGCCGCGCATCGTGCTCAACCCGATCACCGCGGCCGGGCTCTCCGACACCGCGCTGGGCGTGGTGCTGCGGCACGAGATCACCCACGTCGCCGCCCGCGCCGACACCGTCGACGGCGCCCCGATGTGGATGCTCGAGGGCTTCGCCGACTACGTCGGCTACCGCGACAGCGGGATCGCGCCGGCGCAGGTGGCTCCGGAGCTGGTGCGGCAGGTCCGCGGCGAGGGGCCGCCCGCGGGGCTGCCGTCGGACCGGGACTTCCACCTGGCGGGGCGGCGGCTGGACCTGGCCTACCAGCAGGCGTGGTCGGTCGTCGGCTACCTGGCGGGCCGGGTCGGGGAGCAGCGGCTGGTGCTGCTCTATCGGCGCGTCGCGGGCTCCAGCTCACCGGAGGCGGTGGACCTCGCGCTGCGCGAGGTGGCGGGGATGAGCACCGGGCAGCTCCTCGACGGCTGGCGCGAGCACCTGCTCCGCACCTTCGGTTGAGCGAGGCCGCGCGGAGCGTGGTTTGCATAGCAGTGCGGGGAGCCGACCTTCAGTACCTGTCTTCGAACTCGCCTTGCGTGGCGGTGTCGGTGGCGGAACCTCAGGCGCCCTCTGGCTCCGGGATCTTTTTCTGACGTATCGCTCATACGCGGCGAAAAAGCTGTCCTCGCCAGAGGACGCCTGAGAACCCGCGGCGGTGTGGGTTGCGGGGGTGGGCCAAGCGGCTGCGCCGCTTCGAAGACCAGAAACTGACTCTCAGGCGGTGCCGGTTGCGAGGGTGGGTGCCGCTCATGAAAAGACGACCCGGCCGGCCCGCTCGGGTGCGGACCGGCCGGGACGGACGTGAGCGCGTCAGGCGTAGATCGACTCGATCGTCTGCGCGTGGTTCTCGGCGACCTTGTTGCGCTTGAGCTTCATGCTCGGGGTGAGCTCGCCGGTGGCCTCGGTGAAGTCCTCCGGCAGGATGCGGAACTGCTTGATCTGCTCGGCCCGCGAGACCGCCTTGTTGGCCTCGTCGATCGCCTTCTGCACCTCGGCGCGCAGCTCCGGGTCGTCGACCAGCTCGGCGGCGGTGGTGGTCTCCTTGCGCCCGTGGTTGGCCAGCCACGACGGCAGGAACTCCGGGTCGATGGTGACCAGCGCGCCGATGAACGGCTTCTTGTCACCGACGACCATGCACTGGCTGATCAGCGGGTGCGCCCGCAGGTGGTCCTCGAGTACCGCCGGTGCCACGTTCTTGCCGCCCGCGGTGACGATGATCTCCTTCTTGCGGCCGGTGATCCGCAGGAAGCCCTCGTCGTCCAGCGACCCGAGGTCGCCGGTGTGGAACCAGCCGTCCTCCAGCGACTCCTTGGTCGCGGTCGGGTTGTTCCAGTAGCTGCGGAACACCACGTCGCCCTTGATCAGGATCTCGCCGTCCTCGGCGATGCGGACGGTGGTGCCCGCGACCGGGCGGCCGACCGTGCCGATCTTGAAGGCGCTCTCGACGTTGACCGTCGCGGCGGCGGTGGTCTCGGTGAGCCCGTAGCCCTCCAGCACGGCGACGCCGATGCCGCGGTAGAAGTGCGCCAGCCGCTCGCCCAGCGGCGCACCGCCGGACACCGCGGCGATGCAGCGGCCGCCGAGCGCGGCGCGCAGCTTGCCGTAGACGAGCTTGTCGAAGGCGAGGTGCTTGAGCCGCAGGCCGATGCCCGCGCCGCCGTCGTCGTGGGCCTTGCTGTGGGCGACGGCGGTCTCCTCGGCGAGGTCGAAGATCCGGCCCTTGCCGTCGGCGTGCGCCTTCTGCTTGGCGGTGTTGTAGACCTTCTCGAACACGCGCGGGACCGCCAGCACGAACGTCGGCCGGAACGAGCCGAGGTCGCTGATCAGGTCCTTGACGTCGCCGGTGTGGCCGAGCGTGGTCCGGCCGTAGATGCAGCCGATCGCCACCGCGCGGGCCAGCACGTGGGCCAGCGGCAGGAACATCAGCATCGAGTTGCCCGGCTGCATCAGCTGCGGGAACGCGTTGATCTCGGCCCGCGCCTCGGCCAGCAGGTTGCGGTGGGTCAGCTCGCAGCCCTTCGGCCGGCCGGTGGTGCCGGAGGTGTAGATCAGCGTCGCGAGCTCGTCGGCGCCGACCTCGCGGCGGCGCTGGTGGGCCTCGCGGTCGTCGATGCCCGAGCCCAGCGCGGTCAGCTCGTCCACCGCGCCTGCCGCGCCGCCGTCGGTCGGGCCGTCGATCTGCCACACGTGGCCGACGTCGGGGAGCCGGTCGACCACCGCGTCGATCTCGGCGCGGTGCGCGGCGGTCTCCACGAAGGCGGCCTTGGCCCCGGAGTCGGTGAGGATCCATTCGACCTGGTCGGCGGAGGAGGTCTCGTAGATCGGCACGGTGGCGCAGCCCGCGGCCCAGATGGCGAAGTCCAGCAGCGTCCACTCGTAGCGGGTCTTGGACATCAGCGCGACCCGGTCGCCGCGCTGCAGGCCCGCGGCGATCATGCCCTTGCTGACGGCCAGCACCTGGGCGGCGAAGTCCGCGGCGGTGACGTCGATCCAGGTGCCGTCCACCCGGCGCCGGAAGCTCACGGTGCCACCGAAACGTTCCGCGTTGGCCCACACCATGTCGGTGAGGTTCTCGTCGTCTGCCACCTTCGCCGTGGCTGGGACGCTGAACTCTCGCACGTCGAAACCTCCGAAAACACGCCTTTGGTCGGGGCACAACCTAACGCCGATAGTTACCGAGCGGTAGTCCCGGTTTTGCTACCCCCGGCGCATGGTGGGGGTCGTTGATCCTTCCGGAAGCTTGCCATGCGCCAGCCCAGGTCGCTGGCGGTGCGTGGGCACCGTCACCGCACGGATGGGGCAGGTGAGCCCGCGCCTCCGCGCTCGGGCCGCCGCGGCTCGCATCCGCGCCGTGGCCCGCCCGCTCACCCGGCGGGACGGCGTCCGCACGCGCCGGGCGGGATGGCAGGCTGTGGGCATGCCCGCGATCGACGTCTCCGACGAGGTCTTCATCGCCGCCGCGCCGGGCGCGGTCGCCGAGCGCTTCGCCGACCCGGCGCGGCACCGGCGCTACTGGCCAGACCTGGTGCTGCGCGTCGAGGAGGCCAGGGGCGTCAAGGGCGTGCGCTGGAGCATCGCGGGCCCGCTGACCGGCACGATGGAGGTGTGGCTCGAGCCGGTGCTCGACGGCACGGTGCTGCACTACTTCCTGCGCGCCGACCTGCCCGCGGGCGTCCGCAGGTCGGCTGCCACCGAGGCGAGACGCCGCCGGCTGGCGGCCCGCGCGGTCGCGTTCGCGCTCAAGGACCAGCTCGAGTCGGGTCGTGCGCCGGGCTGCCCGCCGGCGCTAGTTTCGGATCAGGTGCACTGAGCAGGCGCTGCGGAATGGAGTTGGGTTGCGCGTCCACGTGGTCTCCGACGTCCACGGCAACGTGGAGGATCTCAAGCGCGCGGGCGACGGCGCGGATGCGTTGGTCGTGCTCGGCGACCTGATCGACTTCGTCGACTACCACGAGCACGACAAGGGCATCCTGGGCGCGGTCTTCGGGCCCGAGAAGGTCGCGCGCTTCGCCGAGCTGCGCCGCAGCCACCGTGGCAAGGAGATCTCCGCCTACGCCCGGTCGCTGTGGGAGAGCCTGTCCGACCCGGCCAAGGTCGTCGAGGACGCCGTCCGCGACCAGTACTCCGAGCTGTTCGGCGCGATGACCGCGCCCACCTACGCCACGCCCGGCAACGTCGACGCCCCGCGGCTGTGGCCGGAGTTCGAGCGCGAGGGCATCCACGTCCTCGACGGCGGTAGCGCACTGATCGGGGGCCTGCGCTTCGGCTTCATCGGCGGCACCCTGCTGCCGGAGGGCGCCGTGCTGCGCAAGCACGCCCCGTGGGTGCCCTACCTGCGGCCGGAGCAGGAGTACGACGACGCGCTGGCCGCGCTGGAGCCGCTGGACGTGCTGTGCAGCCACCTGCCGCCCGCCGTCCCGGAGCTGCTCTACGACGTCGTGGCCAGGCGTCCCGAGCACGGGTCGGCGGCTCTGCTGCGGCGCATCCGCACCGACGCCCCGCGCTGGTCGCTGTTCGGGCACGTGCACCAGCCGCTCGCGCAACGGGTCCGCGTCGGACGCACCGAATGCGTCAACGTCGGCCATTTCAAGCGAACCGGACGACCGTACGTGCTGGAGTGGTGACCCGCGCCGCGGCGATGGCCGGACCCCGTCTCCGGACGTGTGCGCCGGTGCCGCGACGCGTCACGCGACGTGGCGCGTCGCGCCCTGTAACCTGCGGTGCATGGTCGATCAGTCCACCCAGTCCATCGTGATCGAAGCTCCCGCCGCGGAGATCATGGCGGTGATCTCCGATTTCGCCGCGTACCCGGAATGGGCGGCGGCGGTCAAGGAAACCGAGGTGCTGTCGACCACCACGGGCGGGCGGGCCGAGAAGGTCAGGTTCGTGCTGGACGCCGGTGTGGTCAAGGACACCTACGTCAACGTCTACGACTGGGCCGAAGACGGGTTATCGGTGAGCTGGAACCTCTCCGAGGGGCAGGTGCAGAAGGCGCAGCGCGGCAGCTACCGGCTGGACCCGCAGGGCGACTCCCGCACCGAGGTGACCTACAGCCTTGCCGTGGACCTGGCGATCCCGATGATCGGCATGTTCAAGCGCAAGGCGGAGAAGATGATCATGGACACGGCGCTCAAGGAGCTCAAGCGCCGCGTCGAGACCTCCCGCTGACGCACCGAAAGACGGCCCTTTGCGCATCCTGTTGTTCACCGGAAAGGGCGGCGTGGGCAAGACCACGCTGGCCGCCGCGACCGCGGCGCGGCTCGCCGCGCGCGGTGAGCGGGTGCTGGCCGTGTCCACCGACCCGGCGCACTCGCTGGCCGATGCGCTGGGCGTGCCGCTGGGTCCGGAACCCCGCGAGATCCCGCTGGGCATGCACGCCGCCGAGGTGCAGACCCGCGGCCTGGTCGACAAGAACTGGGCCGAGCTGCGGGAGCACCTGCGCACCATGCTGCTGGCGGCAGGCGTCGCCGAGCTGGAGGCCGAGGAGCTGACGCTGCTTCCCGGCGTGGAGGACCTCCTCGCGCTCGCCGAGGTGCACCGGCTCGCCGCCAGCGGGCTCTGGGACGCCGTCATCGTCGACTGTGGACCGACCGCCGAGACGCTGCGGCTGCTCGCGCTTCCGGAGTCGCTGTCCGGCTACCTGGAGCGGCTGTTCCCCGCGCACCGCAGGGTCGTGCGCGGCATGCTGGCCGGCATGGCCGGCAGCGAGAACGTCCAGCGCTGGGACGCCGCCGCCGAAGCGCTGAGCAGACTGGCCGAACGCCTCACCGCGCTTCGGGAGATGCTGGCCGACCCCGGCACGGGCGTGCGCCTGGTGCTGACGCCGGAGAGCGTGGTGGCCGCCGAGACCCGCCGGACGCTGACCGCGCTGGCGTTGCAGCAGGTCCGCGTGGACGGGCTGGTCGCCAACCGCCTGGTGCCGAACCCCGGCGCGGCGCGCGGCGAGGCCGCGCAGTGGATGCGGACCCGCAGGCGCGAGCAGGAAGCCGTGCTCGACTCGGTGCGCGCGGCCACCGACGTGCCTCTGCGCACCGTCGAGCACCGCGCGGCCGAGCCGGTCGGTGTCGAGGCTCTGCGGGAGCTCGCCGACGAGCTCTACGGCGACGGCGACCCGCTGGCGGCCGGCGAGGACATCCCGGCGATGCGGGTCACCGGCGGCGGGCGCGCGCTGGACTCCGAGTACTCGCTGCGGATCGCGTTGCCGCTGCACGAGGACGCCGATGTCGACCTCGCGCGCATCGCCGACGAGCTCGCGGTGACCGTCGACGGCAGGCGCAGGCTGATCGCGCTGCCCGCCGTCCTGCGCCGCTGCGTGGTCACCTCCGCGGTCGCCGGGGACGACGGGCTGACGATCGGCTTCCGGCCCGATCCGGACCAGTGGATGCGGTGAGCGAGATGGCAGAGGAACCAGGACGCGACCAGGTCGCCGAGGAGCTGCGCCTGCTGCTGGAGGGCCTCGCGGTGCGCGCGGAGGACTACCTGCGCGGTGTGAGAGAGGGCGGTGTGCCCTGCGAGGGCAGCTGCGGCTGGTGCCCGGTGTGCGCGGTGGTCGCCATCGCCCGCGGGGAACGACCGGAGCTGACCGCGAAGCTGGCGGACCTGGTGCACGTGCTGCGCGAGGCGCTGGCCGAGCGGACCGGCCACCCGCCGCCGGAACCCGCACCGCAGGCCGCGACCGGCACCGCGCCGGAGCCCGGCGACGACGATCCGGACGCGGCCCCGAAGGTGCAGCGGATCGACGTGCGGCGTGTCGGAGGGCGCGTGTTCAGCGAGAACGGGGCCGGATCAGGTTGCTGACCGTTGGCGTTGACGTCGGTGGTACGAGCGTCCGGGCCAGCGTGGTCGACCCGCGGGGCGCGGTGCTCGACACGCTGCGCGTGCCGACCCCGGACACCGGCGAGGAACTGGACTCGGCGATCGCGGACGTCGTCCGCGGTCTGGCGCTGCGGCACCCGGTCGCGGCCGTGGGCCTGGCGGTGGCGGGCTTCGTGAGCGAGGACCGCCGTGTCGTGCGCTTCGCCCCGCACCTGGCCTGGCGCCACGTCGCCGTGGCGGACCGGATCGCCGCGCGGGTCGAGCTGCCGGTGGTGCTGGAACACGACGCCAACGCCGCGGCCATCGCCGAGCAGCGCTTCGGCGCGGCGACCGGGGCGCGGGTCGCCGCGCTGGTCGCGCTCGGCACCGGCATCGGAGGGGCGCTGGTGCTCGACGGCGAGGTCTTCCGCGGTGCCTACGGCGTGGCGCCGGAGCTGGGCCACCTGCGGCTGGTCCCCGACGGGCGGCCGTGCCCGTGCGGCAAGCGCGGCTGCTGGGAGCGCTACTGCAGCGGCACCGCGCTGGTGAGCACGGTGCGGGAGCTGCAGGAACGGGGCGACGGCACGGCCGGTCCGCTGTTGAGCGAGAGCACCCCGCTGACGGGGGTCCGGGTCGCGCGCGCGGCCGAGGAGGGCGACCCGCTCGCGCGGCGCGCGATGCGGGAGCTGGCGCGGTGGCTCGGCGAGGGCCTGGCACTGGTCGCCGACGTCTACGACCCGGAGGTCGTGGTCATCGCGGGCGGGGTGTCCGGGTCGGCGCACCTGTTCCTGGGCGAGGCGCGCAAGCACTACGCGAAGGCGCTCACCGGCGCGGGGCACCGCCCGCTGGCGCGGATCGCGGTGGCCAAGCGCGGCGACGACGCGGGCATGGTCGGCGCGGCGACCCTGGCCCGCGAGCACGTCGTCGCCCACCAGGTCACCGGCCGCTGACCGGGCTCCTCTCTTTGAACTCACCTTGCGTGGCGGTGCGGATTGCGGGGGTGGGCCAAGCGGTTACGCCGCTTCGAAGGTCGAGAACAGGCGCTCAGAGGCGGGCGCCGTCGTCGCCGGAACTCGGCGGGCCCTGCCGCATCCGCAGCAGCAGCCAGATGATGCCCGCGCTGACCGCGATCAGGCCGATGGGCAGCGCCGAGGAGCTGCCGATGCCCGCCAGCGCCGGCACCAGCAGCAGGAGCAGGCCGATGGCGATCACGACGATGCCGCCGAGCGTGGACGGCCGGGGAGTGGGCAGCGGCGGGGGCTCCGGCGGTTCGTAATGCCCCTCGTCCTCGGGCTCGGCGGACGGTGTCCAGTCCCGCGGGCCCTGCGCGCTGTCGTCGGAGGTGTCGTCCGGGGCGGATGCGGGTTCGTCGCGGGTCGCCTTCTCGGCGGCCGGGCCGTCGTCCTCTTCGTCGGAGTCCGGCCATTTGCCGACCCCGCCCTCGCGCTCCAGGCCCGCGACGATCTCCGCGAAGGCGGCGTCGATGTCGTCGGGTCCATCGGACCTGTCGTGCCGGGTGTTCATGCAGCTACCTCGGAGCGCTCGCGATGGATCCGGTGGACGAACCCGACGCTACCGGGCGACACCGTCCGCGCGTCGTGATCGGACGCCGTCACGTGCGAGGACACGTGCTCGCCGACCGGTTGCCGGACGGCCGTTTCCGAGAGCGGACGCGGCAGGAGAAAACGCACACCGCCGGCCTGACGCGACGCCCGCACCTGCCCCGGGGTGCCGCCGACCCCCTGGCAGCGCGGTACTTCGATGTCCCACGAACCGTCGACCAGCGGTTCGCCCCCGAGAAGTACGGGCACCCCAGCCTCCCAACCGCATCCGCAAGCCGTACCGACTCATCGTCGCACGCGACGCGGCGGTGTGGGACGGTCTGCGGCGGCCCGCATTGTGCGGGGAGTTCCGGCTCCGTAGGCTGAGCGGGGGGACTCGGCCGCCCAGGACCGCCGTGCCCGGATCCGTCAGAGTTGACCGGACCGCGCGGACGACCGGGCTCGGCCAGGCTGAAGACAACTTCTCAGGGAGGCAGCGGCGCAGTGCTGTACTGGGTGATGAAGCACATCTTGCTCGGCCCTCTGATGAAGCTGTTCTGCCGACCGGTGATCGAGGGCGTGCAGAACGTGCCGCCGACCGGCGGGGCGATCCTGGTGAGCAACCACCTCGCCGTCGCCGACTCGTTCTACATGCCGCTGATGATGCCGCGCCGGGTCACGTTCCTGGCCAAGCGCGAGTACTTCACCGGCAAGGGCGTCAAGGGCAAGCTCAAGAAGTACTTCTTCTCCGGCGTCGGCCAGGTCCCGATCGACCGCTCCAGCGGCGCCGCGGCGCAGGCCGCGCTGGACACCGGTGTCCGGCTGCTCGGCGAGGGAAAGCTGCTCGGCGTCTACCCCGAGGGCACCCGCTCGCCCGACGGCCGCCTCTACAAGGGCAAGACCGGCGTGGCGCGGATGGCGCTGGAGGCCGCCGTCCCGGTGATCCCGATCGCCATGTTCGGCACCGACAAGGTCAACCCCATCGGGTCGAAGATGTGGCGCCCGTACAAGGTCCGGATCGTGGTGGGCGAACCGCTGGACTTCTCCCGCTACGAGGGTCTGGCCGGCGACCGGTTCGTCGAGCGCTCGATCACCGACGAGATCATGTACGCGCTGATGGAGCTCTCCGGCCAGGAGTACGTCGACATCTACGCCGCCAAGGCCAAGGACGACCTGGCAGCCCAGGGCAAGCACGTCGCGGGCTGGAAGTCCACGACCGCTCCCGCCCGCGAGCGCGACCGGGTGCCCGAGAGCAAGGCGGGCTGACGGGGGTCGGCGCCCGCGCACCGGCGGAGCCTAGGCTTTGCCGGTGAGGTTTTTCTACGACTGCGAGTTCATCGAGGACGGGCACACCATCGAGCTGGTGTCGATCGGGATGGTGGAGGAGTCCGGCCGCGAGTTCTACGCGGTTTCCACGGAGTTCGACCCGAGCCGCGCGGGGCAGTGGGTGCGCCAGAACGTGCTCCCGCAGCTCCCGCCCGCCACCGACCCGGCCTGGCGGTCGCGGGCGCGGATCCGCGAGGACCTGTACTCCTTCCTCACCGCCCGCGGCGCCAACATCGAGCTGTGGGCCTGGTACGCCGCCTACGACCACGTCGCGCTGGCCCAGCTGTGGGGGCCGATGCCCGCGCTGCCGTCCCGGATCCCGAAGTTCACCCGCGACCTGCGGCAGCGCTGGGAGGACGTGGGCAAGCCCAAGCTGCCCGCCGCACCGGAGAACGCCCACGACGCGCTGGCCGACGCCAGGCACAACCTCGAGCGCTGGAAGGTGATCGAGGAGGTGCAGCGCCGCCGCGGATACCCGCTGTGAGCGCACCCCTACTTGCTGCACCGATCCAGTTCGTGAAACGCTCGCCCCGGCGGGGAGACGTAAATCACCCGAGCGAGCGGGTTCGAACGAGGAGGCGGCGAGGAGATGCCGACTGGAATGCGTGTCGGAGTTCTGACCGGCGGAGGTGACTGCCCTGGGCTCAACGCCGTCCTGCGCGCGGTGACCCGCAAGGGGATCTCGGTCTACGAGCACGAGATCCTCGGGTTCCGCAGCGGATGGCTGGGGCCGGTCGAAGGGCTGACGATGCCGCTGGGGCTGGACCGGGTCGAGGAGATCCTGAACCGGGGAGGCACCATCCTCGGTTCGTCCCGCACCAACCCCTACAAGATCGACGACGGCATCGCCCGGATCAAGGCCACCATGCGGGAGCACGGGGTCGACGCGCTCGTCGCCATCGGCGGCGAGGACACCCTCGGCGTCGCCGACCGGCTCACCCACGACGGGGTGCCGGTGGTCGGGGTGCCCAAGACCATCGACAACGACCTCGGCGCCACCGACTACACCTTCGGGTTCGACACCGCCGTGCACATCGCCACCGAGGCGATCGACCGGCTGCGCACGACCGCAGAGTCCCACCACCGCGCCCTGGTGGTGGAGGTGATGGGACGGCACGCGGGCTGGATCGCGCTGCACTCGGGCCTGGCCGGTGGCGCGAACGTGATCCTCGGACCGGAGAAGCGGTTCAGCGTCGAGCGGGTGTGCGAGTGGGTCGAGCGCCGGTTCGAGCGGCAGTACGCGCCGATCATCGTCGTCGCCGAGGGCGCCGTCCCGGAGGGCGGCGGCGAAGTGCTGCTGACCGGTGAGAAGGACGCGTTCGGGCACGTGCGGCTGGGCGGCGTCGGCACCTGGCTCGCGGAGGAGATCGCGCAGCGCACCGGCAAGGAGTCCAGGGCCGTGGTCCTCGGGCACACGCAGCGCGGTGGCACCCCGACGGCCTACGACCGGGTGCTGGCGACCCGCTTCGGCCTGCACGCGATCGACGCGGTCAGCGACGGCGACTACGGCAGGATGGTCGCGCTGCGCGGCACCGACATCGTCCGCGTGCCGCTGAGCGAGGCCACCGCGGAGCTCAAGACCGTGCCGCTGGAGCGCTACACCGAGGCCGAGGTCCTGTTCGGATGATCCGCCCCGGGCGGCGGTGCGCCGGACCGCGCCGCCGCCCGCGATCACGGCTGCGCCGGTGATCCACCGGCTATAGTCGGAGCCGGACATCCCCCACAGGGGTGGTCCGATGGGGGACGGAGTCAGCGGTGGCCAGGACCAAGCGCGATCGCCGGTCCGGCACCGGGAACCGCTGGCGGCTGAACCGGCTCAAGCCGAGCGCCCAGGCTGCTCTCCTGCTCGCGGTGCCGACCGTCGCGCTGGCCTCCGTCGGCGTCCCGGTGAACGTCACCGTCTACGGCATCCCGCTGCTTGTCGCGTTCCCGTTGACCGTCCTGCACGTCGCCTCGGTCGGGCTCGCCCTGTTCCGGCCCTGGACGGCGGTGGTCGCGTCGGTGGTCGGCGCGTTCCTGCTGGCGGTGGCCGGGAGCCAGGACGTGGGTGCCGCGTGGCCGTACCCGGTTACGGCGCTGCTCACCCAGATCCTGCTGGTCTTCGTGCTCGGCCTGCGCGCCGCCTGGCCTGCCGGCCTGTGCGCCTGGATGGGTGGTGTCGCGGTGGCGGCGGCCGCGGCGTCGCTGGTGCCGCGCGCGCCGGCCGGGGTCACCGCCAACATCGCGGTGCTGGCCTCGGTCTCCGGCGGGCTGCTGGTGCTCGGCCTGGTCGTGCAGCAGTGGCAGGCGATCCGAGCCCAGCTGCTGCGGGAGCGCGAGGTCAGCGCGGAGGAGCACGCGAGGCGGGTGCTGGTCGAGGAGAAGACCCGCATCGCGCGGGAGCTGCACGACGTGATCGCGCACAGCATGTCGATCATCAACGTGCAGGCGAGCACCGCGCGGTACCGGTATCCGGAAATGGACTCCGGGCTGGTCGGCGAGTTCGAGTCGATGGCGGCGTCCTCGCGCCAGGCGCTTACCGAGATGCGCGGCCTGCTCGGCGTCCTGCGCGACGAGGAAGCGGCAGGTGAACTGGCGCCGCAGCCTGGGCTGGCCCGCGTTCCGGAGCTCGTCGAGGGCGCCCGGCGAGCGGGGATGCGCATCGAGTCGCACGGCGTCGAGGTCCTCGCCGACGAGGCGGTCAGCGACATCGCGGGCGTCGCGGCGTTCCGGATCGTGCAGGAGGCGCTGAGCAACGCCACCCGGCACGCCCCCGGAGCGCGCACGGAGGTGCGCTTCGGCCGCGTGGACGGCCGGCTGGACATCTCGGTGCGCAACGAAGCGCCCGCACGCGGTACCGCTGCTCCCGCCGCCGGCGGCGGGCACGGCCTGGTCGGGATGCGGGAGCGGGCGGCGCTGCTCGGTGGCTCGGTGCGCACCGGGCCGACCGGCGACGGCGGTTTCGAGGTGCACGCCGTCCTCCCGCTGGGAACCGGCGACGACAGCGCGAAGGAGCGGTAGCGGCGGTGACGATCAAGGTGCTGGTGGTCGACGACCAGGCCATGGTGCGCGCGGGGTTCGCCGCGCTGCTCGCGGCCCAGCCGGACATGGAGGTCGTGGGGGAGGCCGACGACGGCGAGCGCGGCGTGGAGCTCTCGCACCGGCACAGCCCGGACGTCGTGCTGATGGACGTGCGCATGCCGGTGCTCAACGGCATCGAGGCGACCCGCAGGCTGCTGGCCCCGCCCGCGCACGTCACCCACGTCCCGCGCGTGCTGATGCTGACGACCTTCGACATCGACGACTACGTCTACGAGGCGCTGCGAGCGGGCGCCAGCGGCTTCCTGCTCAAGGACGCGCTCCCCGCGGACCTGATCGCCGGAGTGCGCGTCGTCGCGGGCGGTCAGGCGCTGCTGGCCCCTACCGTCACCCGGCGGCTCATCGAGCACTTCTCCCGCACGGCCGCACCGCCGGTCACCAAGCCGCCACGCCTGGACGCGCTCACCGACCGCGAGCGCGAGGTCCTGGTGCACGTCGCCCGGGGCCTGTCCAACACCGAGATCGCCGACGCCCTGTTCATCGCCGAGCAGACGGTGAAGAGCCACGTCAGCCGCATCCTCGGCAAGCTCGGGGTGCGCGACCGTGTGCAGGCCGTCGTCGCTGCCTACGAGACCGGACTGGTGTCCTCGGGCGGGTCCTCCTGACCGCGCGGGTGGCTCCGCGGGGTTAGCCCGCAGCCCCACCCCCTACCCCGGTACTGCCTTGCGAAGCGCTCCCGCGACGGACGCGGGAGCCGCGTTCTCCGCCATACGCTTTCGCCGTGCCCGAAAAGCGATCGGGCACGTTGTTCCTGGGGAAAGCGGGTCTTTTCGTGCGCACTTCATCCGCGCCGTTCTCCGGCGCGAAAAAATCGCTCCCGGCGAATTCCGGTTCGCGGCGGGATCCGGTGCTCGACCTGGTCAGGGCGGGTTGCCTGGTGGTCGTGGTCGTGCTGCACGCGCTGATGGCCGGAATCACGGTTGACGCCGGTGGAATTCACATCGTCAACGCCATGGACTACGCCGGGTGGTTCGTCCCGGCGAGCTGGTGCGTGCAGGTTATGCCGCTGTTCTTCATCGTCGGCGGATTCGCCGGAATCACGCAGTGGCGGCGAATGCGGGACCAGGGGCGAAGCGCCGTCGAATTCGTGCGGGGCAGGTTGGAACGGCTCGCCAGACCCGCGCTGCTTGCTTTCGCGGTCATCGGCTCCGGCCTGGCGGTGGCGGGGCTGGCCGGCGCGCCGGCCGACCTGCTCGCGCAGATCGGCTACCGGATGGGCCAGCCGATGTGGTTCCTCGGCGTCTACCTGGGCGTGTCGGCGCTGGTCCCGGTCCTGGTGCGGGCGCACGAGGCCGCGCCCGGACGGACCCTGGCCGGACTGCTCGCGCTCGTGCTCGCGGTGGACCTGCTCGCGTCGGCCGCCCCGGCCGCCGGGCTCGCCAACCTCGCCTTCGTCTGGCTGACCGTCCAGCAGATCGGCTTCTGCTACGCCGACGGATGGTTCCGCGGCCGCGCGTGGCCGGCATGGGGAGCGGCCGGCGCGCTCGCGCTGCTGCTCACGATCACCACGGGCGGTCTCTACTCGGCGAACATGTACACGAACCTCAACCCCCCGACGGTCTGCCTGGTCCTGCTCGGCGTCGCCCAGATCTGCCTGGTCGCCCTCGCCGCGCCGCGGCTGCGCCGCTGGCTGGAGCGGCCGCGGGTGCGCGGGTCCGTGGACGCCATGGGCAGGTGCTCGCTGACCGTCTACCTCTGGCACATGCCCGCGCTGGTGCTGCTGGCCGCCCTGCTGCTGGTGGCGCGGGCGCCGTGGCCGGAGGTGTTCAGCGACGGGTGGTGGCTCACCCGGCTGCCCTGGATCGCGGGCATCGCGCTGATCGTCCGCGCGGTGGTGGCCCTGGTGGGCGGCTTCGAGCACCGGGCCGGTGGCGCCGGTGCGCCGTCACCTGGGGCGGCGGCGCTCGGCGTTCTGGCGGCGATCGCCGGCGTGGTGGTGGTCCTGGTCGCGGGCTTCACCCCGGTGTCCGCCGCGGTCGGTGCCGCGCTGCTGGCCGCGGCCGTCGGACTCGCGCGGCCGCGCCGCGACGCTCTGCCGGAGCGGCGGAGCTTGGCGCTGGCCGCGCGGGCGGCGTGAACCCAGGTCACCCGGTCGTGTTAGTGGTCCCGCTCACGACCGGGTGGCCGCCGACAGCCTCCGGACTTGCTCGTTCAAGAACAACACCGTCTCGCATGCCGGGACGTCGGTCCGGTTGAAAACCGCTGGCGTCCAGCGCCTACCCTGGAGCCCGTGAACTGGACCGTTGACGTACCGGTTGATGAGCTTCCCGAACTGCCGCCGCTGCCGCCGGAGCTGCGCTCACAGCTCGACGAGGCGCTCGCCCGGCCCGCCGCCCAGCAGCCCCAGTGGCCCGACGCCGCGCAGGCCGCCAGCGTCCGCAAGGTGCTGGAGAGCGTTCCGCCGGTGACCGTGCCGTCGGAGGTGGACCGGCTGCGGCAGCAGCTCGCCGCCGTGGCTCAGGGGCGGGCGTTCCTGCTGCAGGGCGGGGACTGCGCGGAGACCTTCGCCGACAACACCGAGCCGCACATCAGGGGCAACATCCGCACGCTGCTGCAGATGGCGGTGGTGCTCACCTACGGCGCGAGCATGCCGGTGGTCAAGGTCGGCCGGATCGCGGGCCAGTACGCCAAGCCGCGGTCGAGCAACACCGACGCCCTCGGCCTGCAGTCCTACCGCGGCGACATGGTCAACTCGCTGGTCGCCACCGAGGAAGCGCGCAGGCACGACCCGTCGCGGCTGATCCGCGCCTACGCCAACGCCTCGGCCGCGATGAACCTCTCGCGGGCGATGACCGGCGCCGGGATGGCGGGGCTCACCAAGGTCCACGACTGGAACAAGGATTTCGTGCTCAACTCGCCCGCGGGCGAGCGCTACGAGTCCGTCGCCGCCGAGATCGACCGCGGGCTGCGCTTCATGAGCGCCTGCGGCGTCGACGACTCCAGCCTGCACTCGGTGGACTTCTACGCCAGCCACGAGGCGCTGGTGCTCGACTACGAGCGCGCGATGCTGCGGCTGGACAACAGCAGGGCGGAGCCGCGGCTCTACGACCTGTCCGGGCACTTCCTGTGGGTCGGTGAGCGGACCCGCCAGCTCGACGGCGCCCACATCGCCTTCGCCGAGCTGATCTCCAACCCGATCGGGCTCAAGATCGGGCCGACGACGACGCCGGAGATGGCCGTCGAGTACGTCGAGCGGCTCGACCCGAACAACGAGCCCGGCCGCCTGACCCTGGTCAGCCGGATGGGCAACGGCAAGGTGCGCGACGTGCTGCCCGCCATCGTGGAGAAGGTCACCGCGTCGGGACACCAGGTGATCTGGCAGTGCGACCCGATGCACGGCAACACCCACGAGTCCAGCACCGGTTACAAGACCCGCCACTTCGACCGGGTCGTCGACGAGGTGCAGGGCTTCTTCGAGGTGCACCACCGGCTCGGCACCCACCCCGGCGGCATCCACATCGAGCTGACCGGTGAGGACGTCACCGAGTGCCTGGGCGGCGCCCAGGACATCTCCGACACCGACCTGGCAGGCCGCTACGAGACGGCCTGCGACCCGCGCCTGAACACCCAGCAGTCGCTGGAGCTGGCGTTCCTCGTCGCGGAGATGCTGCGCACCTGATCATCGGCAACGCGAACGGCCCGGGGCACCAGCTCCGGGCCGTTCGTATTGCGCGGAAGGATCGGTCCACTTCGGACAGACCTGGGTGTCGAGGTCGAGCGCCTCGCTACTGCGGCAGGTGTTGCTCCACCTGCGTGGCCCGCTGGAACAGGGGGCTGAACCCCAGCGGGTCGAAACGCACCAGGGACAGCGCCCCGAGGAAGGCTGCGCAGATGCCGACCGCCATCAGCGGCCAGTTGTACATCGCCTGCTCGCCGTCGGGGGAGTAGGCGAGCACCAGGGCGACCGACGCGCCGACCACGTACGACAGCGCGCGCGGACTCCACGGCAGGGCGCAGGCCAGCGCCATGCCCCACGTCAGGTACCAGGGCAGCACCACTGGCGAGAGCAGCGCACCGGCGAACAGCACGATCGCCGCGCGGCGCACGGCCTCCGTCCCGCCGTCGCGGGCCTGCCACCACTGCCAGACCAGGATGCCCACGAGCACCACCGAACCGAGCGAGCGGCCCGCGGAGACGAACGCGCCGTAGTCGGCGTCGAAGAACAGCGAGGCGAGGCCGAACGCCGCCTGTCCGACCGCGGTCGGGGTCGACAGGTAGTTCACGATCATCCCCGGCGCCGACAGCGCGGGCAGCCAGCCGAAACCGACCTTGGCCAGCGCCATGCACGCGCCGAAGACCACCGCGAACAGCGCCAGCGCGGGCACCACCGCGCGGGCGAAGCGCTGCCAGCGCGGTCCGGTCAGGTGTGATGCCCACACCCACACCAGGAAGGGCAGCGCGAGCCCGGCGGTGGCCTTGATCGCCATCGCCATGGTCGCCAGCGCCAGCCCGCCCGCGTGCTTGCCGTCGAGGATCAGCAGCGTGCCGACCGCGAGCAGGCCGATCATCAGCATGTCGTTGTGCGGCCCGCCTACCAGGTGAACGACGGTCATCGGACTGGCCGCGGCAAGCCAGAGCGCGACCGGCAACCGCCCCCCGAGGTGACGAACCAGACCCGGAAGTGCGAAGATCAACATGCCCAGACCGCAGAGCAGCACCAGCCGCATCACGATGACACTGGAGATCATGCCGTCCCCGGCCATAAGGATCACGCCCTTGGCCACGCCCATGAAGAGCGGGCCGTACGGCGCGGGTGTCGTCTGCCACGTCGGGTGCACGTTGTCCGGGATCGGCCCCGTGAGCGTCGACGGTCCGACGGCGTAGGGATCGATGCCGTGCAGTGCGAGCAGGCCCTGCCCCAGGTAGCTGTAGACGTCGCGGGTGAACAGCGGCGGTGCGGCCAGCATCGGCGTCAGCCACGCCGCGGTGGCCAGCAGGACACCGCGCGAGTCGACCAATCTGGCCAGCACACCGCGTCCCAGCCGCACCCACGCCCACACCAGGAGGCCGAAGCCGAGGTAGACCACCGCGGTCGCCAGGTCCTTGCCGTGGCCGTAGCGCATGGCCGACAGTGGACCCGACCCCAGGATCGGGTCGTGCACAAGCACACCGGCGGCGCCGAACGAGCCGGCCAGCAGCAGGAGTGAACCGATCGCACCCAGTGCGATCGTGCGCAACGGCAGCGGACCGCGCAGGCCGCGGCCGCCGTTGTCGATGACGTCGGCGGCGACGAGTTCGGTCCAGCCGGACCAACGCTGCTGCGCCGACGAGGTGGAAACACTCGGAGGCATCGTGCGGTTAATACTTCCACAACGCCCTGGCGTTAGCGGCGGGTTTCCCCCACCATGTCGGCGATGAAGGCCGAAAACCTCCGCCGGAGCGGAGGTTTTCGCAGGTAGCAGTGGATTTTTCCGACTGTGGCGCGGCAGCGGTCGGGTGCCGCGACGAGGTCGACATCACTCCGAAGGGGCTTCAGCGGCGCGGTCCGCGAAGCCGCGGCCGCGCCGCTGAGGCGGTCAGAAGGCGCTCACCTGGACCGAACTGCCCGGCTCGACGCGCTTCCCCGCGAACGGGAGCTGGCCGAAGATCACCGCGTCCGGTCGCGGCCACCACTGGTGCACCTCCAGGTTCAGCCCCAGCCGCGCGGCCTCGGACTTGGCCTGGTCCACGGTGAACCGGCCGAAGTCCGGCACCGTGACTGCGTTGGAAAGCACCACCCCGACCCTGGTCGTGCCGGTCAGCAGCACCTGCTCGCCGATGGCCGGGTCGGTGCTGATCACGTGGCCGGCCTCCACGTCGGCGTCGAACCGCTGGGCCGCCTCGTAGGGCTCGAGACCGGCATTGCGCAGGGTGGCGAACGCCTCGTCCTTGCTCATGCCGCGCACGTCGGGCACGTTCACCGGCTGCGGGCCCTTGCTCACGACCAGCGTGACCGGAGAGCTGATGTCCAGCGCCGTCCCCGGTCCCGGCTGCACGCCGATGACGCGGCCTTCCGGCACGCTCGGGTGGTAGCGGTCGACCGACTCGTTGAGCTCCGGTCGCAGCTTGGCGTCGAGCAGCGCGCTCTTGGCCTCCTCGACCGTCGCCCCCTCGGCGATCGACGGCACCTTCGGTCGGCCCAGCGACACGACGAGCTGGACCTCCTTGCCGGTGACGGTCTTGGTGCCCTCCTTGGGCGTCGAGCTGATGACGGTGCCTTCGGGGACGGTGTTGTGGTGCTCGCGGACCACCGACACCGGCAGCTCGGCCTGGGAGAGGACCTGCTGGGCGACGGCTTCGGGCTGGCCGACCACGCGCGGCACCTCGACGCTCGAACCCGTGCCGAGCCACCACGCGGTGAGCCCGATCAGCGCGGCCAGCGCGACCACGGCACCGGCCCACGCGCCGAAGACACGCGAGCCGCGCCGACGCTCGTCGGAGTGCCGGGTGCGGGCCGGGGCGGGTGGCGGCGGGGTCTCGGCGCCGACCGCGGCCATCTCGTGCGTCTCGTCGGCGTCGGGTCCCGGGCGCTGCAGCGCGCGGGTGCCCTGTGGGCCGCCGGACGCGCCGTGCGCCGCCGGGACGGGCGGGAACTGGTCGGTCGGCGGGCCGTCGTCCACGGCGACCCGCGCCGTCTTCTCCTCGCTGGCCGGCACGGGCACGCCCACCAGCTCGATGCCCAGGTTCGCCCGCACCTGCCGCACCTCGCTGAGGAACGACGCGGCGTCGGCGGGCCGCACCGCGGGATCGCGGCGGGTGGCGCGCAGCACCAGGTCGTCGATGGCGGGCGGCAGCTCCGGCACCCGCTCGCTCGGGGCCGGGACGTCGTCGTTGACGTGCCGGTACGCCACCGAGAGCGCCGTGTCGCCGACGTAGGGCGGCTCGCCGGTCAGCATCTCGTAGAGCACGACCCCGGCGGCGTAGATGTCGGTGCGGCTGTCGGCCGCTCCGGTGGTGACCTGCTCCGGCGAGAGATACGCCACGGTGCCCAGGATCACGCTGCCGCTGGTGGTGCCGGCCGACGCCGCGGCGCGGACCAGCCCGAAGTCGGCGACCTTGACCGAACCGTCCAGCCCGATCAGCACGTTCTCCGGCTTGATGTCGCGGTGCACCATGGCGGCGCGGTGCGCGGCTCCCAGCGCCGAGAGCATCGGCTCGAGCACGCTCAGCGCCATCGGCAGCGACAGGCGGCCCTGGTCGCGCATCAGGTCGCGCAGGGTGCACCCCTCGACCAGCTGCATCACCAGGTAGACCTGGTCACCGTCGATCTCGCGGTCCACGCCCTGGTCGTAGACCGCGACGACGTCGGGGTGGTGCAGCTTCGCCGCGGAGCGGGCCTCCAGCTCGAAGCGGGCGACGAACGAGCGGTCGCCGGAGTAATGCGGGTCCATCACCTTGAGCGCGACCGGCCGGTCGAGGCGGGTGTCGAGGCCGCGGTAGACCGCCGACATGCCGCCCCGGGCGATGAGCGAGTCCACCCGGTAGCGGCGCTCGAGCATGCTCCCGACCAGGTTGGTGCCCCGGCCGGGCCGTGTCGTCTCAGGCGTCATGTCTGCTCCGCCGCCGCTCGACGGGCGGTGCGTGGGGGTCGCCGTGTGTCACGTAGCTGATGGTAGGAGAGGACGTGACCCGTCCGGTGCACGGCATCTGCGTCGGCGATGTGGCATCGTGTGGGGTGTGAGTGCGATCCCCGCCGCCCCGGATGTGCTCGCTCCCGATGTGGAGGTGATCCCGCTGCCCGACGTCGCCGAGCGACTCGGTCAGCCGGTTACCCGGGTGCACCAGCTGATTCGTGACGGTCATCTGCTCGCCGTGCGCCGTGACGGCGTGCTCGGCGTTCCGACGGTGTTCCTCGCAGGCGACGCGGTGGTGAAGGGCCTCGGTGGCACCATCACCCTGCTCAGGGACAACGGCTACAACGCCGACGAGATCCTGCGCTGGCTGTTCACCGCCGACGACACCTTGCCCGGCACCCCGATCGACGCGTTGCGCGGCGATCGCGGCCGCGAGGTCAAGCGCCGCGCCCAGGCGATGGGCTTCTGAGCAGCGCCGCGGCGACACCGTCGAGCTGATCTGAACCGCAGGCGTTCGCACGCCTGCCCCTGAACCACGCGCCGGACCGGCGATCCGCCGGTCCGGCCTCTCGCGTGCCCGTGAACGACGAGCCACCTGTGGATGCTGCGTCGCTCGTGAACAGCGCGCCGCCCGTGGACGTCGCGGTGCCTGTGGATGCTGCGTCGCTCGTGAACAGCGCGCCGCTCGTGGTTGCTGCGCCGCCCGTGAACGACGAGCCGCCCGTGCACACCGCGCCGCCCGTGGACGTTGCGGTGCCTGTGGAGGTTGCGGTGCGGTGAACACCGCGCCGCCCGTGAACGCGGTCTCGCCGCAGTCCTGACGACGCCCCTCGGACGTGTTCACGCCCCCGCAACCGTGGTCGCGCAATCGTGCGTTCGTGTTGCCTCACAGGTGTGTTCCGGGTGGAATTCACCTCGTTTATCCCGTAATTCAAACGTGATGTCACATCCGGCTGCTGGAATCTGATCCAGGGGTCAGGTCCGGCAATTCATCGCCCGGCTGGGGAGGCAGTGGGAACGTGCGCCCGCTCGAATCGGCATTCAGTGGTGTGATCCATACTACGCTATTCATGTTCCCGGTGGCGGTTGTGGCCGCCGTCGTCGCCGTGCTAGTGCGTTGTCGCTGGTTGCAGGTGATGCACGCGATTCGTGTTTCCGTCGTCGACATCGCCTTGGCATATTCGACGCTGCTTGTCGTCCATCTGGTGGCAATTCCGCAGCCGGTGGTGGCCGAAAACGCCGTTCGACTGGTACCGGGAACGGATCTGGGGGTGGCGGTGCAAGCCGCGCCAGGGGATATCGAACCCTGGCTGCAATTGCTCGGAAATCTGCTGCTGCTGTTGCCGTTGGGCGCGTTGCTGCCGTTGCGGCTGGCCGCGGTGGACACCTGCGCGAAGGCCGCCCTCGTCGTCCTCGCGGCCACCTGCTGCATCGAACTGGTGCAGTACGCGTTGCTGACCGGCCGGGTCGTCTCGGCCGACGACGTCCTGCTCAACACCGCGGGTGGCCTGGCGGGAGCGTTGCTGTCGCGGCGCTGGTGGGCCGACTTCCGGGTCCCGCGGCTGCGGCAGGCGGCCGCGCGGGCACGTGCCGCCGCCGCGCTGCGGCCCCAGTACGCCCGTCCGCACAGCGGCTGACGAGGGGCCCCGCGGCATCAGCGGGTGAGCGCAGCCGCTCACCCGGTGATGCGCTGGGCGGCGAGCCTGCCCGAGATCAGCACCGGCGGCACGCCTACGCCCGGTGTGGTGCCCGAACCGGCCAGCACCACGTTGTCCAGCCCCCGCACCAGGTTGCGCGGCCGGAACGGGCCGGTCTGGGCGAAGGTGTGCGCGGCGGAGAACGGCGTGCCCGCGGCGTGCCCCTGTGCCGCCCAGTCCAGCGGGGTGACCAGCCGCCGCACCTCGACCGAGTCGGCGAACCCGGTGAACCCGCGGCGCTCGAGGACCGCGAGGAGCTCGTCGGCGTAGGCGGGGCCGATCCGCTCCCAGTCGATCCGGCCCGCGGCCAGGTTCGGGCACGGCGCGAGCACGTAGTGCAGTTCGCGGCCCGGCGGCGCCAGCGACGCGTCGGTGGCGGTGGGCCGGGTGACCAGCAGCGACGGGTCCGACATCAGCGCGCCCTCGCGGATGATCTCGGTGAAGGTGCGGTCCCACGCCGCGCCGAAGGAGATGGTGTGGTGGGCGGTGCCGGGCCAGCTGCGGGTCGTCCCGGCGTGCAGGACCAGCGCCGACGGCGACCAGCGCAGCCGGCGGCGCGGGGCGGCGCCCAGCAGGCGGTAGGTGACCGGCAGGTCCGGGGTCATGACCACGGCGTCGACGCTGATCCGCTCCCCGCCCGAGGTGGTCGCGGCGGTGATCCGGTCGCCGCGGCGTTCCAGGCCGGTGATCTCGGTGCCGTACCGGAAACCCACACCGGCATCGCGCGCCGCGTCGGCCATGGCGGCGGGCACGGCGTGCATCCCGCCGCGCGGGAACCACACGCCGTTGACGGTGTCCATGTAGGAGATGACCGAGTACAACGCCAGTGCCCGGCGGGGGTCCAGGCCGGCGTAGAGCGCCTGGAAGGAGAACACCCGCCGCAGGCGCTCGTCGCGCAGGTACCGGCCGATGGCCGGGCCGAGCCTGCCGAACCCGCCGAGCGCGGTCAGCCGCGCCAGCTCCGGCGACACCAGGTCCAGCGGCGAGTCGAAGTTCGCGTCGATGAACCGCCGCATCTCGGCCCGGTACACCGCGGTCAGCCAGCGCCGCAGCCGCCGGTACCCGGCCGCCTCCTCCGCGCCAGCGAAGCGGCGGACCTCGTCCTCCATCGCCTCCGCGTCGGTGTGCACGTCCAGCGCCGACCCGTCGGCGAACCGGGCCCGGTACGCGGGCCGCAGCGGCACTAGGTCGAGGCGTTCCCGCAGGGACGAGCCGACCGCGGCCAAGGCGTCGTCGACCAGCTCGGGCATCGTCAGCACGGTCGGGCCGGTGTCGATCCGGTAGCCGTCGACGCGCAGCGTCCCGGCCCGGCCGCCGGGGGTGGACTCGCGCTCGACCACGGTCACCCGGCGTCCGGCGCCGGCCAGGTGCAGCGCCGCCGACAGTCCCGCCAGCCCCGCCCCGACGACCAGGACGTGGTCCACGGGACCGCTGACGCGCCGCATCAGCGGTTCCGGTCGGTGACCGCCACGGCCAGCTCCGCCAGCCGCGACGCGGCGGGCTCGGCCAGCCCGACGCCGTGCAGCGCGGCCATCGCGGTGCCGGTGAGCTCGGTGATGCGGCGTTCGACGGCGTCGACCGCGCCGAGCCGCCGCAGGGCCTCCCTGCTCTGCTCGACGCGCTTCTCGTCCAGGTTCTCGTCGCCCAGCACACCGCGCAGCAGGTCGAGGGCGTCCTGGTCGCCCTGCCCCTGGGCGCTTTCCAGGGCCTCGGCGATCAGCAGGGTCCGCTTGCCCTCGCGCAGGTCGTCGCCCGCGGGCTTGCCGGTGACCTCGGGGTCGCCGAACACGCCGAGCAGGTCGTCGCGGAGCTGGAAGGCGACGCCGATGTCGCTGCCGAAACGCCGCAGCGCCTCCAGCGCGGTCTCGTCGGCACCGGCGAGCTCCGCGCCGAGCTCCAACGGGCGCTGGACGGTGTAGGAGGCCGACTTCAGCTCGTCGATGCGCAGCGCGGCCTGCGGTGTCTCGTCACCGCGAACCGGACCCAGCAGGTCCAGGTACTGGCCGGCGAGGACCTCGGTGCGCATCGCCCGCCACGGGCGCAGGCCGCGCGCCATGGCCTCCGGCGGCAGGCCGGAGGCGTGCAGCATGTCGTCGGCCCACGCCAGGGCCAGGTCGCCGAGCAGGATCGCGGCGGCCATGCCGAACTGGCGGTCCTCGCCGTTCCAGCGCTGCTGCCGGTGCAGCGCGGCGAACGCCTGGTGCACGGTCGGGTTGCCGCGGCGGGTGTCGGAGTCGTCGATCAGGTCGTCGTGGACCAGGGCGCACGCCTGCAGCAGCTCCAGCGAGCTCGCGGCGCGCAGCATCGCCTGCGCCCGGGGGCCGTCGGCCGCACCGCCCGCGGCGCGCCATCCCCACCACGCGAAGGTGGGTCGGATGCGCTTGCCGCCGCCCAGGACGAAACGCACGAGCTCGTCCACCGCCGTCGCGAAAGCCGCGTCGAGCTCGCGGCTCTGGTCTCGGCGGGTCTGCAGGTAGTCGGTCAGGGTCTGCTGCACCCGACCGGGCAGATCTGCTTCCACGACAGCGTCCTCGGCGGTGGCTTGCTCACGGGCCAAATGCGGTACAGGCACCTCACCATCCTCTTCGATGGCGGGTGCGGCATCCCGTCCACCCTGCTCGTGTGCGGGCTGTGACCAGCGCGAACCCGGAGCGTAGCGATGCTTCGCGGGGTTGCCCCGGCCGTCTGCTTCCCTGGCCCCGACGGGTGCCACGACTCCGGCTGCCGCTCTCCCGGCGCTTACGCTTTCCCCATGACGGCGGTGGTGGACCGGCTGGCCGGCGGGCGCACGGGTTTCTCGGTGGAGTTCTTCCCGCCGCGCGACGACGAGGAGGAGCGCATCCTCTGGCGCGCGGTGCGCGAGCTCGAACCGCTGGACCCGGCCTTCGTGTCGGTGACCTACGGCGCGGGCGGCTCCAGCCGCGACCGCACGATCCGGACCACCGGCCGGATCGCCCAGGAGACCACCCTGACACCGGTCGCGCACCTGACCGCCGTGAACCACTCGGTGGCCGAGCTGCGCAACGTCATCGGCTGGTACGCCGCCGTCGGAGTGTGCAACGTGCTGGCCATCCGCGGCGACCCGCCGGGCGATCCCAACGGCGAGTGGGTGACGCACCCGGACGGCCTGACCTACGCCGAGGAGCTGGTGCGGCTGGTGCGCGAGCTGGGCGACTTCTGCGTCGGCGTCGCGGCGTTCCCGCACGGGCACCCGCGCTCGACCTGCCTCGACACCGACGTCGAGCACCTGGTGCGCAAGATCCAGACCGGGGCCGAGTTCGCCGTCGCGCAGCTGTTCCTGGAACCGGAGCACTTCCTGCGGCTGCGCGACCGGATGGCGGAGCGGGGCTGCGACGTGCCGCTGCTGCCGGGCATCATGCCGATCACCACGCCCCGCGTCCTGGGCAAGTTCGGCGAGCTGTCGGGCGCGCCGGTGCCGCCCGCGGTGCTGGAACGCCTGGAGCCGCTCGCCGGCGACGCGGCGGCGTTCCGCGCCGAAGGCGTGGAGCTGGCGACGGAGCTGTGCGAGCGGCTGATCGCCGAGGGCGTGCCCGCGCTGCACTTCTACACGCTCAACCGCTCGAAGGCCACGCGGCAGGTCGTGGCCAACCTGGGCCTGTTGCCGGCGCGCGCCTGAGCACGCCCGGCCGAAAACCGTTCACCTGGCTCGCCGCTGCCCTCCACAATGGGCCGGTGGCGCGAAGCAGGAGGTGGTGAGCGTGTCCCGGCCCGCCGTGATCGCCGACATGGACGGCACGCTGGTCGACGTGAGCGGTATCCGCCACCACGTGACCGGACCGGAGCGCAACTTCGCCGCCTTCCACGCCGCCTCGATCGACTGCCCGCCCAACCCCGGCGTCGTCGCCGAGGTGCGCGAACACGCCGCGCTCGGTCGCGACGTCGTCGTGGTCACCGGCCGCTCCCGCCGGTGGGAGCGGCTGAGCTCGATGTGGCTGGCGCTGCACGACGTGCCGACCGACGCCCTGTTCATGCGCCGTGACGGCGACTACCGGCCGGACTACGAGGTCAAGCGCGACATCCTGGCGGGCATCCGGCGCCGCTGGGACGTCGTGCACGCGATCGACGACAACCCCGGCGTGATCGCGCTGTGGCGGGAGGCGGCGATTCCGGTCTCCGTCGTCCCGGGCTGGCCCGGCTGACCCGGGCGCGCAGCGGTTGCCGGAAAGCCACCGGGAATGCACTCCTGACCGGAGCCGTTGTGGATCTCGGTGGCTCGGCCCGGCGTCCGTCCTCCTCTCCCAAGGGACACCGGGCCGTCCGGCCGGGTCGCAGGGCTCTTCCCCCGAGCGCCGCGACCCGGCCACCTCGGACCTCTCCTACGCGGAGTGTTCGGCGAGGATCTCGCGGTGCAGGTCGAGCAGTCTCGGGACGTCCGCGCGATCAGCCCTGGCCATGCCGCATTCGGTGCAGATGCCCCAGGGCCCGCTGCCGCCCGGCAGGTACCGGTCGACCAGCGCCACCTGCGCCTCGGTCGTTCCCGCCGCCTGCTCGTCGGGGTGGTACGGCACGAGGGCGAAGAACAGCTCGGTCCCAGGCCCGGTCCGCAGGTCGGCGAGAGGCGCGAAGTACGCCGCGTCCGCCCGGTACTGCGGCACGGTGAACGACAGCCAGTCCAGCGGCCGGCGGGCGCGGCGGACGACGGCGTTGGCGAGTCGCACCTGCGTGGCGAGCGATTCGGGCTCGACCATGTGCTCGTGCCCGGCGTCGCCGTAGCAGAGGTGCACTCCGGCGTGCACCTCGCCGGGCACGTGGTCGACGAGCCCGGCGAGCTGCCCGGCCTGCTCGCCGAGGGACTCCGGAGCCAGGGCGGCGGTGACGGTTTCCACCGCCGCGTCCCACTGCACGGCCAGGTCGCGGTGCGGTACGGCGGCCAGGAGCTCGCCGAGGTCGGCGAGCAGCGCGCGCTCGTAGGACGGGGTGATCCGCGCCCTGTCGGCCGGGTGGAAGAGGTGGCTCACCGCCTGCGGCGTCGGGTACTCGACCTGGAACCGGACGTCCACCGGCACGACGTCCTCACCACGCAACTCGCGGAACGTCGCGTACGAAGCCCGGTACTCGGACGCGTAACCGATCTCCGGCCACGCGATCCGATCGGGGTCGGT
This sequence comes from Saccharopolyspora erythraea, assembly GCF_018141105.1. Classification (NCBI taxonomy): domain Bacteria; kingdom Bacillati; phylum Actinomycetota; class Actinomycetes; order Pseudonocardiales; family Pseudonocardiaceae; genus Saccharopolyspora; species Saccharopolyspora erythraea. The sequence goes on from NZ_CP054839.1 coordinate 2,370,231, forward strand.
CGCCTCCGAGACGCGCAGCACCGGACCGCCTCCGTACGGGCCTTCCGCGCCGGGCTCGCCCGCGGTCAGTTCGAGACCGGGTGTGGCTTCCAACCGCGGCCGCTGGTAGCCGATCCACTGCGCGCGTTCACCGGTCTCCCCGTCGGGCAGCCTGCGGAATCCGCGTGGCACCCGTTCGGCGAGCGTGCGGAGGACGGCCGTGGTGTCGGGCAGGTTCACCCCACCGTTGAAGTGGACGGCGACAGGTGGCATCGGAACCTCGAATCAGAGTCGTGGGAACACTCCGCCTCCGCGGAAGTGCGATGAGGCGGCTCGACCACTGTTCCGGCGGAAGTGGCCAGGTTCTGGCCGCTTCCCGGGGCAGGATCGGGGAATGCCAGAGACCTCCGCGCGACTGCTGCTCCTGCTGTCCCTCCTCCAGGCTCGGCGCGAGTGGCCGACCGGCGAGCTCGCGGCGCGGCTGGAGGTCAGCCGCCGGACCGTGCGCAGGGACGTCGACCGCCTGCGCGATCTCGGCTACCCCGTGCACGTCACCAGGGGACCGGGCGCCGCCTACCGGCTGGACGCCGGGTCGCGGCTGCCGCCGCTGCTGTTCGACGACGAGCAGGCCGTCGCCGTCGCGGTCGCGCTGCGGACCGCGCCGACCACGGTCTCCGGCATCGACGAGGCGGCCGCGCGGGCGCTGGCGACCATCCGGCAGGTGATGCCCGCGCGGCTCCGGCACGCGATCGACGCGATGCGGGTGACCCCGCTGGCCAACCCGTGGGAGCTGGCCGCCCCGCGGGTGGACTCCGGACTGCTGCTCGCGTTGGGCACGGCGGTGCGCGGCGGTGAGGTGCTGGCGTTCGACTACCTCGACCACTCCGGCCCCGGCGAGGGGCGGCAACCGGCGAGACGGGTCGAGCCGCACCACCTCGTCATCTGGAGCGGCCGCTGGTACCTGGCCGGGTGGGACCAGGGGCTCCCCGGCTGGGCCGCTTTCCGGGTCGATCGCATCGGCGAGCCAACCGCGACCGGACGCCGGTTCACCCGCCGGGAGCTGCCGGGTGCCGACGTCGCCGCCTTCGTGACCAGCCAGTTCGACCGCGGCGACGTGCCCGGCCACTGGCCGTGCCGCGGTGAGGTCGTGCTGGACGCACCGGCGGAAGTCGTCGCACGCTGGGCACCGGGCGGTCCCGTCGTCGAGGCACTCGGGCCCGACCGCTGCCGCCTGGTCCTCGGCGCGTGGTCGTGGACCGGGCTCGCCGCGCTGGTCGGCACCTTCGCCGCCGACATCGAGGTGATCGGTCCGCCCGAGCTCGTCGCCGCGTGCGCCGAGCTGTCCCACCGGTACGCCGCCGCGGCAGGCATCCCAGACCCGCAAGGCGGCTGACCCGGGCTTCCCGCCGGTAACGACCTCCCAGCCGGTGTGCCCTACTGGCTCGTGGTGCGCTCGTCGGACGGCCGGTGCGCCCGTTCGTGCGACTGCTGCGCGAGCACGCCGACCAGGACCGCCGCACCCAGCGCCACGCCACCGATCAGCAGCGCCCACGTGAGCCACGCCTGGTCCTGGTCACCGGCGTACTGGTAGGTCGCCGACAGCTCGTTGAGCTCGCCCGCCTCCGGGTGCCAGGTGACCATGCCCGCGGTCTCCTGCCCGTTGGTGTTGGTGACCTCGCCCGGCGCGCTGAGCTCGACGGTGAACGCCGAGTCGGTGCCCGACAGCGGTGTCAGGTCCACCGCCCCGTCCAGGATCACCAGCGAACCGCTTCGCTTGAGCTGCAGCCGGTAGCGCGAGTCCGAAGGGTTGAGCGCCTTGGCCAGCCGGTCGAGCTCCTCGAACGTCAGCCCCTGGAACGACAGGTGCGAGCCGACCCGCCCGTCCGCCGCGTACGGCTCCACGCTGACCCTGTCGGCCAGGTCGGGCGGTGGCTCGAGCCGGAACGGCACCTGGCCGTCCGGGGTCTGGGTGGAGACGAGCAGCTCACCCGATACGAGGTCCTCGTTGTCGATGCTCAGGGACGCCCTGGCGTGCAGGCACCCGCTGAGCAGCACCGCGCTCAGCCCGATCACCAGCAGCAGCGCCGCGCGCATCCGGAGGCCGGCCGCGCGGACGGTTCTTCCCCGCACATCACCGATCTTCCCATCCCCGGCGGGTTTCCGCCGCGCGTGCGGAATCCGGCTGGCGCAGCGGGATAGCGTTCCGGGCATGGGATCGAACCACGACGGTGTGCACGAGATCAGCGACCGGTTCGTCGACGAGCTGGCCGCGCTCGACCCGATCGCCGGAACCTACCTGGGGATTCCGGGCGGGGACGACAAGCTGACCGACTACTCGCCGCAGGGGCACCAGGCCCGCGCCGAGCTGGCCCGGCGGTGCCTGGCGGAGGTCTCCGCCGCGGCACCGGCCGACGAGGGGGAGCGGATCGCGCGGGCGGTGTTCGCCGAACGCGTCGGCCTCGACCTCGAGCTGCACGACGCCGGCGCGGACATGGCGGCGCTGAACGTGATCGCCAGCCCCGTGCAGGACCTGCGCCAGGTCTTCGACCTGATGCCGACCTCGACCGCGGAGGACTGGCGCACCATCGCCAGGCGGCTGGCCGCGATGCCGGGCGCGGTCGACGGGCTGCGCGCGGGGCTGAGCGAGGCGGCGGCGCAGGGCAACGTCGCCGCCGCCCGCCAGGTCAACAAGGTCGCCGAACAGTGCGAGACCTGGTCCGGGCGGGACGGCGAGTCGTTCTTCGCCACGATGGTCTCCCGCGCTGAGGCGGAACCGGCGCTGCGTGCCGACCTGGACTCGGCGGCCGGCGCCGCGGCCGAGGCGTACGCGGGCCTCGCGCGCTTCCTGCGCACGGAGCTGCTGCCGAAGGCGCCGGAGAAGGACGCCGTCGGCGAGGAGCGCTACCGGCTCTGGTCGCGCTACTTCACCGGCGCCCGGCTCGACCTGCGGGAGGCCTACGAGTGGGGCTGGGGCGAGTTCTCGTCCATCGAGGCCGAGATGAAGCAGGTGGCCGACCGCATCAAGCCGGGCGCGACGCTCGCCGAGGCCGCCGCGCTCCTCGACGCCGACCCGCGCTACCAGGTGCGCGGCCAGCGCGAGTTCGAGGACTGGATGCAGCAGCTCTCCGACGAGGCGCTGCGCGAGCTGCGCGGCGAGCACTTCGACATCCCCGACCGGCTGATGACCCTGGAGTGCAAGATCGCGCCGCCCGGCGGCGGTGTCGGCGCCTACTACACCGGTCCGACCGACGACTTCTCCCGGCCCGGCCGGATGTGGTGGTCGGTGCCCGCCGACCGCGAGGAGTTCCCGACCTGGCGCGAGGTCTCGACCGTGTACCACGAAGGGGTGCCCGGCCACCACCTGCAGGTCGCCACGTCGGTGCACGAGTCCGGACGGCTGAACAAGTTCCAGCGGCTGGCGTGCTTCGTCTCCGGGCACGGCGAGGGCTGGGCGCTCTACGCCGAACGGCTGATGCGCGAGCTGGGCTACCTCGACGACGACGGGAACCTGCTCGGCATGCTCAACGACCAGCTCTTCCGGGCCGCCCGGGTGGTCGTCGACATCGGCATGCACCTGGAGCTGGAGATCCCGGCGGGCACCGGGTTCCACGAGGGCGAGCGGTGGACGCCGGAGCTCGGCCTGGAGTTCCTGCTCACCCGCACCATCCAGGACCCGGCGCACGTGCGGGACGAGGTGGACCGCTACCTCGGCTGGCCGGGTCAGGCGCCGTCGTACAAGCTCGGCGAGCGGCTGTGGCTGGCGGCCCGCGAGGACGCCAGGAAGCGCCACGGCGACGCGTTCAGCCTCAAGGACTTCCACCGCGACGCGCTGCGGATGGGAGCCATGGGCCTGGACACCCTGCGCGAGCAGCTTGCCAGGCTCTGAAGCCGCGCGCGGTTCGCCCCGGTGGTCGGGGCGGACAGGGGCAGACCGCGGCCGGTGCCGATGGGCGTCGGTACCGGCCGCGGTGCCGGTCCGTCCGCTGCTCCGGCGGGCCTTCGCGCGCCCGTCAGCGGGGGTCGAGCGGCAGCGGGCGGCCGAGGACCGCGAACGGGCGCGGGTCGCCCGTGAAGTGGTAGTCGCGCAGCACGTCCTGGAACCCCACCCTGCGGTACAGCCGCCACGCCCGCGTCGGACCTTCCGGCGTGGACAGCAGCACCTTTCCGCCGGATGCTCCGTCGAGCAGCGTGCGCAGGACCTCCTCGCCGAGGCCGCCGCCCTGGCTGTCCGGGCGCACGTGCAGCTCGGTCAGCTCGAAGTAGTCGTTCAGCCACGTCTCGACGGCGTCGTCCTCGTGCCTGGCCAGCAGGCCGCGCCGGACCTGCTCGTGCCACCACTGGCCGGTGTTGCCCAGGTAGCCGTAACCGACGCCGACCAGCTCGTCCTGCTCGTTGAACGCACCGACGCAGCGCCAGCCGGGACGCAGCATGTGCGCCGACCACATCGGCGCGCGCTGCTGCGCGGTGGACGTCGGGTAGCCCATCGCGTTCACGTAGATCTCGATGGCTTCGCCGAGGCGTTGCCGGAGCTGGTCGGCGGAGAGTTCGACGACCCGGTCGTGGCGAGGTGAGGGCGCGGCTGTCACGCGCCGACACTAAAGGGTCAGGCGCCCTCCGCGTGTGTCCGGGCGGGTGATCATCGCCGATCGCAACCACTCGAACAGGTGAGCTACGGCGCAGTGCTTGAGTCGATCCTGGCCACCGGCTAATCTGGACTTGTTCGAACTGAGGTTCGATATCCCCTCCCAGGATGTCGCCATGGCCGGTTCGGACACCGCCCGGCGGGAGGGTGGGGGAAGCACCCTTCTGCCGGGCACCGCCGGCTTCCCCACGGCAGCGCATACACGGACGTGCTCGTCCCGTCGTGCACTCGACCTCGAGGAGAACGCCGATGTCCCTCTCAGCTCACCTCTCGATACCGGCCCCGCGACGCTCCCCGGACGACCACTGGCCGGCTCCCACACCGGAGGCCCAGGCACCTGCCGGATCGCTCTCGCTGCTGGTGCAGGCCAGGGCCTGCCTGCTCGAGGCCGAGCGGACGGCCAAGCCCGCCGAGCGCTACATCGCCGCCCACATCGCCGCGCTGCGCGCCGCGACCGCCGTGGTCGTGGCGCGCTCCTGGCAGCGGGAGCGCTCCCGCCCGACCAGCGTCTGGCGGCTGCTGACCGACGCCGCGCCGGAGTTACGCGACTGGGCCGGTTTCTACGCGGCCAGGTCGGACCGCCGCGCCGCGGCCGAGGCAGGCATTCCGGGCATCACCGCCGACGATGCCGATGAGCTGCTGCGACGGTCCGAGGAGTTCCTGGACATCGTCGCGCGAAGTCTTTCGGGGGTGATTCGATGATGGCCTGTGCGATGGTCGATCACGGGCGGATGCTCGACCTGCTCGGGAGTGAAGGACAGCTGCTCACCGCCGCCACCCACGACGCGCACGAGGACCTGCCGGTTTCCGGCGCGTCCGGGCGCACGCTGGGGCAGTCGGTCGGCCACCTGGGCGACCTGTGCGAGGACGCGCTGTCGTGGATGGGCGCGTCGGAGAGCGCGGCGCGCAACTGGGGTCCGCCTCGGCAGCCGGGTCTGCGCGAGCTCACCGGGCGGTTCACCGCCAGGCTGGCCGACCTGCTCGCCGAGTTCGGCACCAGGTCGCCGCAGGAGCGCTGCGCGACGTGGTGGCCGCACGACCACACCGTGGGTTTCTGGCTCCGGCGGATTCTGCACGCGACGACGGTGCACCGGGTCGACGTGCAGACGGCGGCCGGGGTGGAGATGACCCCGATCGATCCCGCCCTCGCGCTGGACGGCATCGACGAGGTGCTGCGGCTGTGGTTCGGCTACCGGCTGCGCGCGCTCGGCATCACCGCCACCCGGCCCTGCTCGGTCGTGGTCAAGGCAGGGGGGCGGTCGTGGCGGGCGTCCGCGACGCCGGAGGGCATCGAGGTCTGGTCGCCGACGGACGAACCGTCAGCGCCCGTTACGGGCGCGGGGCGTCCCGGCACGGCTGTTGGGCCGGGTGGGGTCCTGGGTGGCTTCGGTGCGAAGGGTTCCGACGGCTGCGGTGGTTCCGTTGACTCCGAGGTGAGCGCGGTGCTCAGCGGCGAGCCCCCGGCGGTCTACCTGTGGCTGTGGGGGCGCCTCCCGGATCGCGCGGTGACCGCCGACGGCGACCCGGACGCCATCGCCCAGCTCTGGGGCCTCCTGCGCCTGGCGACCCGCTGAAGCGGCGCGGGAGCGAGCAGCCGCTGGAGCGGAGGCCGAGGAGCGGGGGAGCAGGGCGGATCGGGCCGGACGGCGGTCCGGGGATGGCGGTCCGGTGGACCTGGAAGCTGCGGTGTGCGGGGCGAGCGCGCGGGCGGCTCGGCGATCTGGCTGGCGAACGTGGACCTGGCTGGCGAACGTGGGATCTGGCAGGCGTACGCGGACCTGGCTGGCGAACGCGGACCTGGCTGGCGAACGTGGACCTGGCTGGCGAACGTGGAGCTGGCGGGCGTACGCCGACCTACGGGCGCGGAATCTGAATCCGGCTGGGCGGTCACGGCGGGCGAGCGGGCACGCGCGGGCTGTGGCGCGCGGGCCTTCGCGCAGCCTTCATGGGCGCCCCCGCTCCGCGCGCCGCCCGCTCCGCCGCGCTTCGCGCTTCGCGCTTCGCCCCGCTCCGCCGCGCTTCGCGCACCGCCTGGCTCCGCCCCGCTTCGCGCTCCGCGCGCCGCCGCGCCCTGCCGCGCGCCGCTTCGCGGCGCTACTGCCCGCCGCCGCTGAAGATGCCGATGCCGTTGGCGACGGGGCGTTCGCGGCCGTCGGAGGGGTTGTTGCGCACGGTGACCTGCTGGGCGCCTGCTTCGCGGGCGACGAGGGTGGTGGAGCCGCCGCCGTCGAGGTTCACCGCGTCGTCGGCGCCCGAGCGCCTGAGGAGGTCGGCGAGTTCGCTGACCGTGAGTCCGGCGCTGACCTGGGAGCGGCCGTCCATGGCCACCAGGTAGGCGCGTTTGCCGTCCGCGCTGGCGCCGGCGGAGCTCCGCGGCGCCAGGGCCTGGTTGTCGAGACCGGGCAACGCCGTCCCGTCGCGCAGGATCGGGAAGCCGCCCACGACGAACCGGAACTCGGGCACGCCGACCGGGGCGAGCTGGTAGTCGACCGCAACCGGGTCTCCGGGCTTGAGGTCGTCGAGTTCGCCGACACCGTCCTCGCGGCCGACCAGCACGAAGTCGCCCGCGGCGATGGCGCCCGCCCCGGGTTCGGGCCGGACCTCGGCGACCTTGCCGTCGCGCACGACGACCTCGATGGTGGTGTCGCTGCACGGCGCGCCGCGGTCGGTGTCGGTGCCGCAGGTTGCCCTGACCCGCGAGGTCGTCCCCCATGCTTCGGTGAAGACCCCGACTCCGCCGACCGGGATCGCGTACTGGTCGAGCCCGTCGACGCCGAGGACGCCGTGGCCGGTTTCGATCTTGCCTTCCAGCCGGACGCTCGCCACCCGCGCCGTCCGGTCGGTGCCCAGGCCGAAGACGTCCTCGGTCGACGTGCCGTCCGGCAGCCCGGGGCCGAACCGCTGCCCGTCGGGCACCGCGCCCTTGCGCACCTCGCCCGCGGAGATCTCGGCGCCGACGGCGGAGCCGGTCGGCTCGACGCCTTCGTGTTCGTCGGTGTTGTTGAAGAAGTCCCCGTTGACCCCGGCCACCGCGCCCTGGCCGTCGGCGAGCGCGGAGACCGCGGTCGGTTCGGTCACGCTTTTCCGGTGCAGCAGACCGAGATCGACCAGCGGGTTGGCGAGGTCGGCTTCCAGCACGTAGCCCTGGGTCGACCCGTGGCCCGTCTCCCAGGTGAACGAGCGGAAGGTCACTCCGGGGGCGACCTGCTCCTCGCCGGAGAACAGGACGTCGGAGACCAGCGGCTCCGGGGTGGCCGCGGCCGCGCTGCTCTGGACGAGGGCGAGACCGCACACCGCGGCCAGTGCTGCGGCCAGCCGTCGCCGTGCCGGGCCGGAGACCTTGCGACGTCCTGTCGGACCGGCGGCCGTCCGCCGTCTTGCGGTGGAGTTCGGGGTCACCGTGCAGCACCTTTCGGCTGGGGACGGGCGTTCCGGGAGCAGATCATTCCCCGGTGAATGCGCGGTGGTGAACAGTTGGCGGAATTCTGGCCAGTTTTGTTCAGTTCCGACGAGCCCGTGGAGAATGCCCGGAGGCGCCCAACCGACGGGCCCGCTGGATGTCGCCCGGAAAGGCGCTCATCCAGCGGGCCCGCCGCGTCACACAGCGGCCAACCGTGCGTTCCAGCGCCGCGACCGGTGCAGCCGCCACAGCAGACCGCCGCACACCAGGCCGAGCGCGCACAGTGCGGTCCACGGCAGCCAGGGCAGTCCGGCTCCCCGGGCCACGTCGAGAGCGCTGCCGGTCAGCAGGTTGCCGAGCATGATCCCCACTCCGCACACCGTGTTGTAGAGGCCGTAGTAGCTGGCCACGAGGCGTTCGCCGGACAGCCGGACGATGGTGTCCATCTCGAACGGGAAGACCACGAGCGTGCCCAGTGACAGCATCGCCGCCGACAGCACCATCGGACCGAAAGTGGCCACAGTGGACTGTCCTGGCTGCGCCGCTCCGGCCAGCAGCGGCAGGAACGACAACCCCATCAGCGCAAGTCCGCCCGCCAGGCACGTGCCGGGGCTGAACTTCTCCTGGCACCACGCGGTGATCCGCACCTGGCCCGCGATCGCCAGCACGCCCGACACGGCGAACAGCACCGCCACCGCCGTGGTCGCGGTCCGCTCGTCACCGGCCAGCCGCCGCGCCTCGAGCGGCAGCGCGAGGTAGATCTGGTAGTTCAGCACATAGCTGCCGGTCATCACCAGGGAGAAGAGCACGAACGGGCCGTTGCCGAGCATCGTCCGCCATTCCGCCAGCACCGATGTCCGCCCCCGCGCCGGTTCGCCGGTGCGTTGCGGCAACGAGCGGATCTGCAGCACGGCCAGCACCAGGAAGATCCCGGCCGCGGTCAGGCACGTGATCTCGAACGCGACTCCGGTCAGCGCCAGCCCGACGAGTGGCCCGAGCAGGATCCCGGACTGGTAGAAGACGTTGAACAGCGCGAACGCCTCGACCCGGCGGTCACCGGCCTCGGTCGACAGGTACGCGCGGACGGCGGGGTTGAACAGCGCCCCGGCGAACCCGGTCGCCGCCGAGGCGAGCAGCAGCGCGGGCAGGCTGTCGACCAGGCCGATCAACGCGAACCCGCCGGTGCGCAGGGCACATCCGGCGACGATCAGCGGTTTGTAGCCGAAGCGGTCCGCCAGCGTGCCGCCGATCAGGAACATGCCCTGCTGGGCGAAGTTGCGCACGCCCAGCACCAGGCCGACCACCCACACCGCCAGCCCCAGGTCCCCGGCCAGGTAAGCGGCGAGGTAGGGGATGAGCATGTAGAACCCGAGGTTGATGGTGAGCTGGTTCAGCATCAGCATCCGCACGGGCGCCGGGAAGGACCGGAAGCGGGTCAGCAGCCGCATCAGGACCTCCCGAACCGGGTCGGGTCCAGCACGGTCCGGCAGCGCGTCCAGCGCTCGACCTCGACGCTGAACGGATCGGCGATCTGCTCCGGCTCGACCGGTGCGGTGTCCAGGAGCAGGCCGTGCTGCCGGCAGTAGCCGTCGTTGTAGACGGTGTCGAAGTAGCGCTCCGGTCCGTCCGGGAAGACCGCGGCGATGCGGGTGTCGGAGGGTTCGGTGCGCGCCAGCCAGGCCGCCACCAGCGCCACCGCCCCGACGCTCCAGCCGCCGCTGGTGCAGTGCGCGGCCGCCAGCCGTCGCGCCGCCCACACCGCCTCGGCCGCGCCGACCCAGTGCACCTCGTCGAACGCGTGGTGGTCGACGTTGCGGGGATGGATGCTGGAGCCGAGCCCGCGCATCAGCCGCTTGCGGGCGGGCTGGCCGAAGATCGTCGACCCGGTGGTGTCGACCCCGACCAGCTTCAGGTGCGGGAAGTACTCCCGCAGCGTCCTGGACACCCCGGCGGAATGCCCGCCGGTGCCGACCGAGCAGACCAGGACGTCGATCCGCCCGAGCTGCGCGACGAGTTCCAGCGCCAGCGAACGGTATCCGGCCACGTTGTCGGGGTTGTTGTACTGGTCGGGGCAGAACGAGCCGCCGTGGGACGCGAGCAGCGCGCGGACCCGCTCGCGTCGCGCCTCCTGCCAGCCGCCGGTCGGGTGCGGCTCGGTCACGACGTCGACGGTCGCCCCGTAGGCGGTGAGCAGGGTGCGCATGATCGGTTCCATGCCCGGGTCGGTGACCAGCGTGACCGGATGCCCGTAGGTGGCGCCGGCCAGCGCCAGGCCGAGGCCGAGGGTGCCGCTGGTCGACTCGATGATCGTGCCGCCGGGCGCCAGCTCACCGCGGGCGCGTGCCGCCTCGACCATGTGCAGCGCGGGGCGGTCCTTCATGCCGCCGGGGTTGAAACCTTCGAGCTTGGCCCAGAAACCGCTGCCGGCGAGGTTGAAGGGCTGGTCGATCCACAGCACCGGGGTGCCGCCGACCGCGGCTGCCGGGCGGCGGCAGGGTGCGGTCGCGGCGGTGAGCTGAGCGGGTGAGAGGCCGGTCTGCGGAGGGATCTGGGCGTGCGGGGTCAGTGTTTCCACGAATGGTCCTTTCCAGGAGGCGCGCGGCATCCCCGTGCGAGCACGCGGCATCGCGATGCGGCAGCGGTCGTGCGGGCGCGTGGCGCCATGGCCGCGTTCGTCTCGCGTCGCAGTGCGGGCATGCGGCATTGCCCTGCGGCGCAGGGCAATGCCGTGCGCGCAGGCGGAATCACCGCGCGAGGAACAGGAAGAAGAGGTGAGCCATCGACGCCGACGGCCCGGTGTCGGCCACCGCTGCTCAGCGGTGGCGGGAGCGCGCGCTCATCAGACTCGTGTGATGCAGACCCGGGTCAGCAGTGCCCGGCCCGATCGCGATTGCGAGACCGGAACAGGGGATTCCCGCGTGCATCCGGCGTCGTGGACGCGGAGGTCGTCGGCGGCGACGGCCTCGACCGCGGGTGACCAGATCGGTGCGGGAAGTTCGGCGTGTTGCAGGTCGCGGGAGGTCGCGAAGCAGATCTCACCGTGCGCGGCGTGCACGTGCGGGTCGTGCTCGTGCTGCGGAGCGCAGTGCGTCGAGATGCTCTGCACCGGTGCCGCCACGGCTTCGTGCGGTTCGCCGAACGTGACGTGCGCGGCGAGGAAAGACCCCAGGAATGCCAGGACCACGAACAGCCGGACGGCCGATCGGTTCCGCGTAGTGCTTCCAGTGGCGCGCACGCTGACGAGTCTAGCCACGTGCTGTGGCGGCCTGCCACTTCGGCCCGGCAACCGCCGAGTGCACGAACACGTGTGCGCAAATGATTGCCTGACAAGGGAATCGCTCTGAGGACGGGGTTGGACCCGCGGCAGCTCTGCGGCGGGCTCAGTCCACTGTGGGCGCCGCTAGTGGGCGCCGAGCTGCCGGACGACATTCGTCGGCTTGCCCGCGAGCGAGCCGGAGAGATACCGGCTGAAGGCCGGCAGTCCGGCCAGGCGGAGGGCGGTGCGCCGCACGGCGAGCTGCGTCCGGGTGTCCGGGACGAACCAGCGGGCACTGCTGCGTCCGACGCGTTGCTTCTCGGTCACGACCGGCCGCCACAGCCGCTCGTACTCGGCGAGCGCGGCGTCGACGGTGTCGGCCCGGGCGAGTTGTCCGGCCAGCACGTAGGCACCGGCGATCGCGAGTGACGCACCCTGGCCGGCGAGCAGCGACACCGCCTGGCAGGCGTCACCCAGCAGCACCACCCGGCCGTTGGTCCACTGTGGAGCTTCGATCTGCGCCACCTGGTCGTAGTACACCTGGTCGGACGGTGGGCACGCCGCGAGAGCCCGGGGAGCGACCCAGCCGAGTGAACCGTAGACGTCGCGCAGAGCGGCACGCGCGTCGTCGGGCAGTGCCGGATCGGCTGCCCGGTGCACGGCGAACACCGCGACCCGTCCGTCGCGCAGGCCGTAGCAGGCCAGTTGCCTCCCGAGCGTGTCGGTGAGGCAGAACCGGCCGTTCACCTCGGCGTGCACGCGCGGATCGTCGAAGAGGAACGCGGCAGTGTGGAACCCGAGGTAGCGCAGGAACCGGCTCTCCGCGCCGAAAACCGCTGCGCGCACCGACGAGTGGATCCCGTCGGCGCCGACGAGCAGGTCGGCGTCGAGCACGCTCCCGTCGGGCAGGGTGACCCGCACCCGGTCGGAGTCGTTCCCGATGTGCTCCGGCGCGGTCGCGAAGCGCAGGTCGACCTGGTCGGGGAGCTGTTCTCGCAGGGCCCGCTCGAGATCGGGGCGCATGATGCTCAGCAGCCGTCCGCCGACCGCCTTGGTCAGCTGAGAGGTGCGCAGGCCGGCACGCCGGCGGCCCGTCTCGTCGACGTAGCTCACTTCCTCGACGCGGTAGCCGAGTTCGCGCAGCCGCGGCAGCAGGCCCATCGCCTCCGCGGCGTCGTAGCCGGGGCCGAAGAAGTCGATCATGTATCCGGTCTCGCGCGGACCGGGTGCCTTCTCCAGCACGACGACTTCCCAGTCATGGGCGTGCAGCCGGTTCGCCAGCGCCAGTCCGGCGATCCCAGCCCCGCAGATCACGGCTCTCACGGCTGTCCCTCCTCGGTCGGGTGGGTGGAGCGGAACATCCGGCGCAGGACAGGGCGCGCCGTCGCCGCGCTCAGGTCGCCGCTGAGCGCCTGGTGCAGCACGACACCGTCGACGGCTGCGGCCAGCACCATCGCGGTCTCCCGCGGGGTCGCCTCGCCGCGGGCGCGCAGCCAGCCGGCGAGGTCGCGCCGGAAGTCGTCGACGACTCCGGCCACCGCGCGCTTGAGCTCCGGGTCCCGGGTCGCGGCGAGGTAGGTCTCGCTCACCAGCAGCGACGCCGGTTCGTCGGACGCGTAGCGCTCCAGCGTCCCGAGGATCGCGTCGAGCAGGTCGTCCGGCGTCGCGGCGGCGTCGAACAGCGGCCGCATCCCCGCGACCGCTTCGCGCAGCACGCCGACCGCGGCCTCGGTGAGCAGCGCCTGCAGCGAGGCGAAGTGGTAGTGGACCAGCCCGGGGGCCACTCCGGCGCGCTCGGCGAGGACCCGGGTGTGCACGCCGGTCCAGCCCTTCTCGGCGATCAGCTCGACCGCGGCGCCGGTCAACCGCCGCCGCACTTCCCGCCCGCGTTCCGCTGCGGAGTTCACCATGGCCTCTCCCCGGGATCGTCTTGGTCGATCGTATTGGGCGAACGTCCAAGTCGACAAGTGTGCAGGTAGAAGCGGAAGCCGCAGACCGAAGTCGAGCGCTGCTCAGGCCCGGGTAGCGGCACCCGGTCCTGCTCGGGGGTTCGCGTGCCTCAACCCGCTATGCCCGCGAAGGCGCCGCGCAGTGCGCCGGCATCCCGGCCACACCCGGCCGCGCTCAGCCGCGAAGGCGCCGCGCAATGCGCCGGCATCCCGGCCACGCCCGGCCGCGTTCAGGCCCGCAACCGGAGGCCCTTGGGGGTGGCGCGGAAACCGGCCTCGGTGAGGATCTCCGCCATCCGGGACCCCAGCGCGCCTTCCCCGTCGGCGCGCTGCACCGCGAGCTGGTCGAGCCAGCCCTCCCGTACGGCTCGCGCCAGCCCCGCCGCCGCCAGCCGCAGCACGTCCTCGTCCTCGGTGAACGACAGCAGGGACTTGCCGCCGCGCTCGACGTAGAGCGCCGCGGAACCCGCGACGAGCACGACCAGCGCGCCCGCCTTGCGCCCTGGCCGGTGCCGGGTGCCGGAGACGGCCGCGGGCCATTCCAGCGCCGCCCCGTACGGCTGGGCCGGGTCGGCCGCGGCGAGCACCACCGCCTGCGCCTCTTCCTCCGGACGTTCGGCGCGCGAGGACGCGCGCAGCCGGTCGATCGCGCCCGGAACCGCGAACTGCGCCGCGCCGAGCCCCTCGACGACGTAGCCGCGACGGCACCGCCCCGACTCCTCCATGGCCCGCAGCACCTTGTACACCGCCGAGAAACCGCCGGTGACGCGTTCGGTGTCCAGCGCGCCTCTGGTGAGCACGCCGTGCCGTTCGAGGAACGCCTCGGCGCGGGCGTGCGCCCTCCGGGTCGGTTCGCTCGACGACTGCGGTGCCAGCGACCACCTGCCCGAGACGGCGGGCGGTCCACTGCGGCTGGGCATCGCCGGACGGCCCGCACGCAGCCGCGCGTACCGGCCCCGGGGTGCGCTGCGGCGCGGCTTGTGCGTGGCACCGCGCCCCGACACCAGCGCGCGCAGCGGCGCGAGCGTGTCGTTGGTCGCGGTGCCCGCCCACACCAGGTCCCACAGCGCGGCGGTCACCGCTTCGTCCTCCGGGGCCGCTTCCCCCTGCTCCAGCAGGATCGCGCCGGCGCGGTCGGCCAGCTGCCGGTAGAACTGCGCGCCGCCTTCCAGCGTGGTCACGATCGCCCGGTGCAGCGGCGAGTCCGGCCGCTCCTCCGGCACGTCGGGCAGCAGCAGGTCCGCGACGTCGGCGGGCGCCAGCGCGATCCAGCCGTCGCCGCCCGCGAGCGAGCCCGAACCGACCCACACCAGCTCGCCGGTCGAGGTCAGCTCGTCGAGCAGCGCTGGTGAGTAGCCGGGCAGGCGCGCGGGCAGGACCAGCGACTCCAGCGCGCTGGCGGGCACCGGTGCGCCCGCGAGCTGCTCGACGACCGAGAACACGTCGTCGACGGTGGGCGCGGTCCGCAGCCGCGCCCCGATCCCGTGCCAGGACGGCAGGAACCGGCCCAGTGCCGCGGGCTCGACCGGCTCGACCTCCGCGCGCAGCCGGGCCAGCGACGCCCGCCGCATCCGGCGCAGCACCTCGGCGTCGCAGTACTCCAGCGACCGGCCGCCACCGGCCTCCAGCGGGCGCAGCTCACCGCGGATGAGCCTGCCGCTGCCGGTGAGCCGGTCCAGCACGCCGTGCATCACCGCGACACCCAGGCCGAAGCGGTGCGCGGCGGTGTCGGCGGTGAACGGCCCGCGCGACCGGGCGTAGCGGATGACCAGGTCGGCCAGTGGATCGGCGACGGGTTCGGTGAACGCCTCGGGCACCCCGACCGGCAGCGCGACCCCGAGCGCGTCGCGGACCTTGCCCGCGTCCTCGATCGGGATCCAGCGCTCCTCGCCCGCGATGCGCACCCGCAGGACCCGGCGCTGGGCGTGCAGGTCCTCCAGCCACTCCGGCCGGACACCGCGCTCGGCGGCCTCCGCGGCCGACAGGTCGCCGAGGAAGCTGAGCAGGTCGATCGCGCCCTCCGCGTCGCGGGCGTGGCGCTCGGGAGCCAGCCGCTGCAGCTGCGACTCGACCTCGGCCACCACCTCGGGGTCGAGCAGCTCCCGCAGCGCCTCCGACCCCAGCAGCTCGGCCAGCAGCGTCGAGTCCAGGCTCAGCGCGGCCGAGCGGCGTTCGGCCAGCGGAGCGTCGGTCTCGTACAGGAACATCCCGATGTAGCCGAAGAGCAGGCTGCGCGCGAACGGCGACGGCGTCGGCGTCTCGACCTCCACGACGCGCACCTTGCGCGCGGCGACCTGCGCCATCAGCTCGGTCAGTCCCGGCACGTCGTAGACGTCCTGGAGGCATTCCCGCATCGCCTCCAGCACGATCGGGAACTGCTCGTACTGCGCGGCCACCGACAGCAGCTGCGCCGCCCGCTGCCGCTGCTGCCACAGCGGCGAGCGGCGCCGCGGGTCGCGGCGGGGCAGCAGCAGCGCGCGGGCCGCGCACTCCCGGAAGCGCGCCGCGAACAGCGCCGAGCCGCCCACCTCGTCGGTGACGACCTGCTGCACCTCGTCCGGCGCGAGCAGGACGTCCTCGGCGGCGGGCAGGATCTCGGTCCCGGCGTCGTCGAGCGCGTCGGCCAGCCGCACCACGATGCCGTCGTCGGAGGAGGCGACCTGCGGGTCGATCCCGCGGCGCTCGCGGAGCCGGGCCCCGATCGCCAGCGCCCACGGTCCGTTGACCTTGGCGCCGAACGGGGAGTGCACGACCATCCGCCAGTCGCCGAGCTCGTCGCGGAACCGCTCCACGACGATGGTCCGGTCGTCGGGCACGTGGCGGGTGGCCCGCCGCTGCTCGTCCAGGTAGCTCAGCAGGTTGTCCCCGGCCCACTGGTCCAGCCCCGCATCGCTGATGCGGGTCCGCGCGGCCTCCGGGTCGGCCGCGGTCAGCTCCCGGACGAACGCTCCCAGCGCCCGTCCCAGCTCCAGCGGACGGCCCGGCGAGTCGCCCTTCCAGAACGGCATCCTGGCCGGCTCGCCCGGCGCGGGGGTGACCACGACCCGGTCGTGGGTGATGTCCTCGACCCGCCACGACGAGGTGCCGAGCAGGAACGTGTCGCCGACGCGCGACTCGTAGACCATCTCCTCGTCGAGCTCGCCGACCCGCACCCCGCCCTTGCCCGCGGCGTCGTCGCCGGGGGTGGTGACCGCGAACAGCCCGCGGTCGGGGATGGTGCCGCCGGAGGTGACCGCCAGCCGCTGCGCGCCCGGCCTGGCCCGCAGCTCGTCGTCGATCCGGTCCCACACTATCCGCGCGCGCAGCTCGCCGAACTCCTCGCTCGGGTAGCGGCCGGCGAGCATGTCCAGCACCGCGTGCAGCGCGGAGTCCGGCAACCCGGCGAAGGACGCCGAGCGCCGCACCACGGTCGCCAACCGCTCCAGCGACCACGTGTCCATCGCCACCATCGACACCACGTGCTGCGCCAGCACGTCGAGCGGGTTGCGCGGGAAGGACAGCGCCTCGATCAGCCCGTCGGCCATCCGCTCGGCGGTCACCGCGCAGCCGACGAGGTCGCCGCGGAACTTCGGGAACACCACCCCGCGCGAGACCGCCCCGACGTGGTGCCCGCCGCGGCCGATCCGCTGCAGGCCCGACGCGACGCTCGGCGGCGTCTCCACCTGCACGACCAGGTCGACCGCGCCCATGTCGATGCCCAGCTCCAGGGAGGAGGTCGCCACCACGCACGGCAGCCGCCCTGACTTCAGCTCCTCCTCGACGACCGCCCGCTGCTCCTTCGACATCGACCCGTGGTGGGCCTTGGCCACGGTCGCCGCGGCACCGCGCGTGATCCCCGAGCCGCCGACGGCCTCGGCGGGGAAGCGCTGCACCGGCTCGTCTTCCTCCACCTCCTCCGCCGCGAGCTCGTTGATCCCCGCGGTCAGCCGCTCGGCCAGCCGCCGGGAGTTGGTGAACACGATCGTCGAGCGGTGCTGACGGATCAGTTCGAGCACGCGGGTCTGCACCGACGGCCAGATCGAGGGGTGCTGGTCGTCGTCGGCGCCGCCCAGCTCGGCCAGGTCCGGCACCGGCACCTCGACCCGCACCTCGACCTGCTTGACGTTGGCGGGCTGCACCGTGCGGACCGGGCGGCCGCCTGCCAGGAAGGTGCGCACCTCGTCGACCGGCCGCACCGTGGCCGACAGGCCGATGCGCTGCGCCGGACGCGGCAGCAGCTCGTCGAGCCGTTCCAGCGACAGCGCCAGGTGCGCGCCGCGCTTGGTGCCCGCGACCGCGTGCACCTCGTCGACGATCACCGTCTCCACCCCGCGCAGCGACTCCCGCGCGGCCGAGGTCAGCAGCAGGAACAGCGACTCCGGTGTCGTGACCAGGACGTCGGGCGGTGTCCGGGCGAACGAGCGGCGCTGGTCGGCCGGGGTGTCCCCGGTGCGCATGCCGACGGTGATGTCGGGCGGCTCGCCGCCGAGGCGCTGCGTGGCCTGGCGGATGCCGGCCAGCGGAGCGCGCAGGTTGCGCTCGACGTCGACCGCCAGCGCCTTCAGCGGCGAGACGTAGAGGACCCGGCAGCGCTGCTTCGGGTCCCTCGGCGGTCCCTCGGCGGCCAGCCGGTCGAGGGCGGACAGGAACGCCGCGAGCGTCTTGCCCGAACCGGTCGGGGCGATGACCAGCGCGTGCTCGCCGTCGGCGATCGCCTCCCACGCGCCGGCCTGGGCCTCGGTCGGCGCGTCGAAGGCACCGCGGAACCAGTCCCGGGTCGCGGGGGAGAAGCGGTCCAGCACGTCGGTCACACCCCCATGCTGGACCAGCCCACCGACACCCGCGTCAGGCCGGGCACATCCAGTCGTCGTCGGCGCTGACCTGCGCACCGTCCGGAGCGGGGAACGGTTCGCGGAAGGTGAACGCGGCCGGTGACGGCCCGTTCGCGCGCAGCAGCGCCAGCCGCTCCTCGGCCTCGGCCACCGTCGGCCGGTGCCCGGCGGGCACCCACCACAGCACGGTGTGCGCCTCGGCCATCTTCGGGAACCACTCGCGCCGGCGCCGCAGGACCGCGACGTGCTCCGGGTCGCGGTAGACGTAGTCGGCCAGCGCCTCCACCGACTCCCACACCGACATGTTGACGATGATCCGGTCGTCGCCGAAGCCGCGGACGGCGGTGGCGTCGCCGTCCTCGGTCTGCAACCGCCAGACGAAACCGGGCGCGGCGTCGGCCGCCGCGTTCACCGGCTCCAGCGCCGCGACGAACCCGGCGAGCTCGGCACTGTCCATAGGGGCCGCGGGGAGCGCGATGTTGACCTGCGCGAGGTGGTGATCAGCCATGGACGTGAGACTAGTTCGGCCAATTGCGGGGATCACCGCCTTTCGGGTGTAGCGGCATGGCAACATCTCGGCCGGGCGATGACCTTGCACGCGCCCGGCAACAACAGCAGTAGGAGGCATCCGGTGCGCGTCCTGTCGGTGGATCTCGGCACCTCCAACACCGTCGCGGTGCTCTCGGCGCACGGCAGGCCACCCAGGGTGGTCGAGGTGGACGGGTCGGCGACCATGCCCTCCGCGGTGTTCGCCGCCGAGGACGGCGCGATCATCGTCGGACGCGAGGCCGAACGGCGCGCCCGCCTCGACCCGTCGCGGTTCGAACCGAACCCGAAGCGCCGCGTCGACGAGGGCACGCTGCTGCTCGGCGAGTCGATCATCACCGTCACCGACGCGATGGCCGCGGTGCTGCACCGGGTTGCCGAGGAGACGACCCGCCAGCTCGGCGGCGCGCAGCCCGACGAGGTGCGGCTCACCCACCCCGCGCAGTGGGGTCCGACGCGCCGCAACGTGCTGCTGTCGGCGGCCCGGTTGGCCGGTTTCGGCAGCAACCTGGTGCTGGTGCCGGAGCCGGTGGCCGCTGCGGCGCACTTCGCCTCGTTCCCCGACCGCTCGCTGGCGCCCGGCCAGGCGCTGGCCGTCTACGACCTCGGCGCGGGCACCTTCGACTGCGCCGTGGTCGGCGCCACCCAGGGCGGCTTCGCCGTGCTGGCCGAGGACGGCCTGCCCGACCTCGGCGGTCTCGACGTCGACCAGGCGCTGCTGGAGCACGTCGGACGCCAGGTCTCCAACAAGGACCCGCAGCGGTGGCAGCGCCTGCTGCGGCCGGAGTCCACCGCGGACCGCCGCGCCCAGCGGGCGCTGCGCGAGGACGTCAAGGCCGCCAAG
Source organism: Saccharopolyspora erythraea (assembly GCF_018141105.1). NCBI lineage: Bacteria > Bacillati > Actinomycetota > Actinomycetes > Pseudonocardiales > Pseudonocardiaceae > Saccharopolyspora > Saccharopolyspora erythraea. The sequence goes on from NZ_CP054839.1 coordinate 2,389,658, forward strand.
GAGGCGCTCTCCCGGCACGTCCAGACCGAGGTCCCGATGCCGGAGCCGTTCGAGGACGTGCTGGTCACCCGCGGTGAGCTGGAGGCGCTGGTGCGGCCGAGCATGCTGCGCAGCGTCGAGATGGTGGCCTCGGTTGTCCGGTCCAACGGGATGGCGCCGGAGAACCTCGCCGGGCTGTACCTGGTCGGCGGGTCCAGCCGGTTGCCGCTGGTGGCCACCCTGATCGGCGAGCAGCTGCGGATCGTGGCCACCAGCCTCGACCAGCCGGAGACCGCGGTGGCGCTCGGCGCCCACCACGTCTCGCGGGACGGCACCGCCCTCAACACCCAGGACCTGGGCTCGACGTTCACCGCCGCCCAGCAGGGCGTCGGCAACCAGGGGCCGCGGCCGGTCTACCAGGAGCCCGAGACCGTCCGGACGGCGTTCGCGCCCGTCGTCCCGCAGCAGCAGCCCTACCCGCAGCAGGTGCGGCGGCAGAGCGCCGAGCAGCCGCGCACCGTCTCGCGCAACATGCTGGTCGGCCTCGGCGCGGTGGCCCTGGTCGCGGTGATCGTCGCGGTCGTGTCGATCGTGCTGACCTCGGGCGGAGGCGCCCAGGCCGCCAGCGCCTCGGAGTGCCGGGCTCCCTCGGAGACCCGCGACACCAAGGGCTTCGACAAGTGCATGCTGCAACTGGCCGGTGACGTGCCCGAGACGACCAACTGCGCGCCGGGGTGGCAGCGGATCATGCCCGGCCTGCGCGAGCTGGGCGGCGCCGTCGCGTCCTGCTCGATCGGCAACCCCAACGAGGGCACCACGATCGTCTACACCCACCTCGACTCGATGCAGAAGGCGGAGCAGCGGGCCGATCTGCTGCTGGAGTTCAACGGCGTCACCGGCGACCAGGTGCGGGCCGACTGGAGCGGGAACGGGCTGTCCGGCGAGTACCGCGCCGTCACCAGCGACACCTTCGGCACGCTCGTCTTCACCGTGGACGACAGGCCGCTGGTGGGGATGGTGCTGATGCCCAACAAGGATCAGCGGCTCGCGCCCGGGCAGGTGGCCGACGAGTTCGAGCGCAGGATCCAGCCGGGCACCGACTGACCGGCGCCGCGTTGCCGGGACCGCAGGTGCGCCGCCGTCAGCGCTTGTTGCGGCGCTCCCACAGGAAGCGGACCGCCAGCACGATCACGACCAGCAGCCCCGCGGCGACGACCAGCCTGCCAAGCGGGCTGGACATCCCCGTCGGATCTGCCTGCGCGAGCAGTGCGATGAACACGACTCCACCATGCCACGGCCGGTCGTAGGCTGGGCGACGATGCGCCACACAGTTTTCCGCCGTTGGATGGCGGCCGAGTTCGGACAGACCCGGGCCGAGATGCTCGCCCAGGACCACGTGTTCTCGTCGCTGGGCGGGCGAACCGTGGACGAGGCCCTGGAGGCAGGCATGCCGCCCAAGGAGGTCTGGACGGCGGTCTGCGACGCGTTCGAGGTGCCAGCTGAACGGCGCTGAGCCGCAGGCCGGCACCTCGTGTGCGTGCGTGTCGCTGCCTAGGGTTCCCGCGCTATTCCGGTCCGGCGGTGAGTGCCCACGCCTGGCCTGGTCCTCGGGGGTGTGCTGTCAGCGGGTGCGCCTTCGCCCGGGGCGCCCACGTCGGGCGCGCTCTCGCCCTCACCGGGTGCGGTGGGTTTGCCCTCGGACGGGAAGTCCGCCCACAGGTTCTGGGCGCTGATCTCCTGGTCCGGGGTGCGGCCGCTCTCCGCGTAGTGCTGGTAGGCGCGGCGGCGCTCCTCCTGCTGGTGCCGCCAGGCGTCGGCGCGCACCATCCGCTCCTGCTTCGGCGTCGGGTGCCCCTCGGCGAAGGCCATCTCGGCCTCGGTCAGCTCGTCGTCGGAGGCGGAGGGGACCTCGTTGGTGACCTCCTCCACGGGCTCCTCGTCCGGCGGCGGCTCGTGGTGGCGGTAGCGGTAGTACGGGTTGTCCTCCGGCAGCCGGCCCGCGATCCGGCCGTAGGTGCCCAAGAACGTCAGCAGCATGCCCGCGACCAGGCTGAAGATGACGTTGGGCCAGCGGAACGCCAGCAGGTTGAACGGCGTCTCCATGACCGCCAGGTTGGCCAGGCCGGACACGAAGAACAGCACGCCGATCACGGTGGTCGTGGTGGAGGCGATCGCGCCGCCCCACACCGCCGCGCCGATCAGGATCGCGCCGACGAGGATCGAGATCACCGACAGCAGCCCGTTGGAGGACAACCCGAGCAGCACGGCGCCCTCGGTGCTCAGGAAGGGGAGCTGGTTGGCCAGCCCCAGCACGCCGAAGGCCAGCAGCCCCGCGCCGAAGATGGCGGCGCCGATGCGGTAGATCTTGCTCAGCGGGTGGTCCGGCGGCAGATAACGATCCATTCTCATCGCGGCGCCTCCCCGGGTGCTGCGTTGATCTGTCGACCACGTTGATCTGTCGACAACAGAGTCCCCATTCGCCGCACTCCTTACACGTTCACACGAACGAGTAGCGAGACTGGCGTGTCGGCATCTAGATCGAACACCCGTTCGTCTAGTATGGCGGCAGCGGGATCGGGCGATCGCAGGCGGCGGCCCCGCGGGTGAATTGTCGGTCCCGACCCGTAGCGTCGGTGCTGACGCAGAGACGACGTTCGACTTCGACCGAGGTGGACCCCCGATGGCAGCGACACCCGACAAGGGCAAGGCGCTAGAGCTCGCCCTCGCACAGATCGACAAGCAGTACGGCAAGGGATCGGTTATGCGGCTCGGCGACGAGACGCGCGCGCCGATCGAGGTCATCCCGACCGGCTCCATCTCGCTGGACGTGGCGCTGGGGATCGGTGGCCTGCCGCGGGGCCGGATCGTCGAGGTCTACGGCCCGGAGAGCAGCGGTAAGACGTCGGTGGCGCTGCACGCGGTGGCCAACGCCCAGAAGCTCGGCGGCACCGCGGCGTTCATCGACGCCGAGCACGCGCTGGACCCGGAGTACGCCAAGTCGATCGGGGTCGACACCGACGCGCTGCTGGTGTCCCAGCCCGACACCGGTGAGCAGGCGCTGGAGATCGCCGACATGCTGATCCGCTCCGGCGCGCTGGACATCATCGTCATCGACTCGGTGGCCGCGCTGGTGCCGCGCGCCGAGATCGAGGGCGAGATGGGCGACAGCCACGTCGGCCTGCAGGCCCGGCTGATGAGCCAGGCGCTGCGGAAGCTGACCTCCGCGCTCTACAACGCCAAGACCACGGCGATCTTCATCAACCAGCTCCGGGAGAAGGTCGGCGTGATGTTCGGCTCCCCGGAGACCACCACCGGTGGCAAGGCGCTGAAGTTCTACTCGTCGGTGCGCCTGGACGTCCGCCGGATCGAGACGCTGAAGGACGGCTCGGACGCGGTCGGCAACCGCACCCGCGTCAAGGTCGTCAAGAACAAGGTCGCGCCGCCGTTCAAGCAGGCCGAGTTCGACATCATCTACGGCGTCGGCATCAGCCGCGAGGGCTCGCTGATCGACATGGGCGTCGAGCAGGGCATCATCCGCAAGTCCGGTGCCTGGTACACCTACGAGGGCGACCAGCTCGGCCAGGGCAAGGAGAACGCCCGGAAGTTCATGCGCGAGAACCCCGACGTCGCCAACGAGATCGAGAAGCGGATCAAGGAGAAGCTCGGCATCGGGGCGCAGGTCGACTCCGAGAGCGCCGACCCGGCACCGGTCGACTTCTGAGCCTTTCCGCTCCCCGGCTCCCCGCCGGGCCCCCGCCGGGCCCGCCGGGGGCGGGGCGGGGTGGGGAGCGGACGGGGCGATGGGTACCGGGGTACCGGGCGGGTCTGGAGCGGCTGGCGTACCGGCGGCCGGGAAACGGTCTGGAGCGATCGGGGTGCCGGGCGGCTGGGGAAGTAGGTCGGTTGGTATGCCGGGGTGCCCGAGCGGCGGGGGTACCGGTCGGGCTGGGAACGATCGGGCGACAGGCGGCCAGGGAACGGTCGAACGGGCCGGTTGGTGAGCCGGGCTCACAGAAACGATCGGGTCCGGGTGTGCTGCTGAACGGTGGGTAGCCGGGCTGTCGATGCGCTGAGAGTGCCGGTCGATGGCTGGGCATGCGGGGTTCTGGGTGAGGGCACAGTGGGTGGAGACACTGCCGATGGCGCCGAAGCGGGTGCTGCGGGCGTGAGTCCCGCGACCGGCGGGCTCGCGGGCGATGACACCGGCGGCGACGCCGTCGCCGAAGGCGCGGCTGCCGACGAGGTGGCGGCTGCCAGTGGCCCGGCGGCTGGGCAGGTGCCCGGGGTGTTCACCGCCTCGGCGTTGTCGGGCGCGGGCGGTGGGGTGGCCCCCGGTGGGCGCAAGCGTCGGCGGTCGGCGATCTCGGCTGAGGCCGCCGAGGAGGAGCCGGTCTCCTCGGCAGGTCCGGACACGCCCAAGCACGCTCCGGGCTCCCAACGCTCCGGTTTGTCCCAGCGCTCCGGTTCGGCTCAGCGTTCCAGTGCGTCCAGGCGGTCTGGCCCGTCCCGGCGGTCCCGTGCCTCCGAGCAGTCGGCTGCCTACGGCGAGTCCGACTCGGTCGAGGTGCCCGCCGCGTCCGAGCAGGCCGACTCGCCCGGACACACCGACTCACCCGCGCAGTCCACCGGCCCAAAGCGGTCCGAGTCGCCGGGCCGGTCCGAGTCGCCGGAGCAACTCGCCCGCGACACCGTGTACCGGTTGCTGGCCGCGCGGGCGCGAAGTCGTTCCGAGCTGCGGCAGGCGTTGCTGCGCAAGGAGATCGAGGAAGACGTCGCCGACGAGGTGCTCCAGAAGTTCGCCGACGCGGGCCTGATCGACGATGCCGCGTTCGCCGAGACGTGGGTGCACGCAAGGCAGCGCAACAAGGGACTCGGGCGCAGGGCGCTCGGTTTCGAGCTGCGCCGCAAGGGTGTTGACGAGAACCTGGTCGAAGCCGCGTTGTCCACTGTGGATGAGGACGTCGAGGTGGAGCGCGCCCGCGAATTGGTGCGGCGCAAGCTCCGCTCGCTGGGTTCTGCCGACTACACGGCGAAGATGCGCAGGCTGGTCGGAATGCTTGCGCGCAAGGGCTATTCCGAAGGTCTCGCGTACCGCGTGGCCAAGGAAGAACTGGAACGCTCGGGTTCGAGTGCGAAAGACGACGCCGCAGACGGCCCACCTTCCGACGACCTCTGACCTGGTCGGGCATCGGCCCCTCAGGCCGACGCAATGCGCTGACCGCGAGTCATCCAGATCGTCCAGGTTGATCGAGTTCCCAGTATTGGGACGCCGGTACCGGATTGTCGTGGTGGCATCGTAGAGTCACCGACCATGACGAGTCTTGCCGATACGCCGGGGAGCCCGCGACACATCGTCTGGGACTGGAACGGAACTCTCCTCGACGACAACCACGCCGTGGTGTCGGCCGTGAACGAGGTGTGCTCGGCGTTCGAGCGCGACCACATCGACATCGACGAGTGGCGCGCCGTTTTCAGCCGTCCGCTGCTCCAGTGCTACGAACGCCTGCTCCGGCGTTCCCTCAGCGACGAGGACTGGGCACGCATCGACGTGCTGTACCACGACGCTTACCGGGAGCTGCTCCACACGTGCGGACTGGCGAAGGGTGTCCCGCACGCACTCGAGGACTGGCGGGAGACCGGGCGCACGCAGTCGCTGCTGTCGATGTGGTTCCACGAGGAGCTGGTGGCGCTGGTGACGCACCTCGGCCTGCACGGCCTGTTCGCGCGGATGGACGGACTGCGCGCGGAGGTCGGCGGCGGTTCGAAGGCGGCCCACCTCGAACAGCACCTGTCCGAACTCAGGCTGGACCCGGCCGACGTCGTCCTGATCGGCGATGTCGTCGACGACGCCGAAGCGGCCCGGCACGCCGGTACCTCATGCGTGCTGGTGACGACCGGCGTCATGAGCCGTTCGAAGCTGGAAGCCACCGACTTCCCGGTCGCCGACTCGATCCCGGAGGCGCTGGCCCTCCTGAACTGACCGAGCGACCCTCCTGAACTGACCGAGCGGACGACGCGGGCGGCCGAACAAGGTCGGCGAGAGAGGGCCAGCCGCGTGGGCGGAAACCGAGCGGGCGGGCGGAAGCCGAGTCGGCGGAGGCCGAGCGGGTGTGCGGAAACCGAGCGGGCGGAAACCTCGCGGGCTGGGGAAGCCTCCGGCTACCGGGCCAGAAGCCCTGCGTTCTGGACAGACGCGGCAGCTTGAGCACTGGGGCCGGGTGATGCGCTCACCCGGCCCCAGCTCAGAAGCGAGCCGTGACCGGCCCTGTACAGAAGCGAGCCCTGGCGGCCCCGAACCTCAGCCGAGAGCGGAAGCCTGGCGGGCCAGGGCCTCGACCTGGCCCCACGAGCCGGTGTCGAGCAGCTTCTTCGGCGTCAGCCACGAGCCGCCGACGCAACCGACGTTGGCCAGCGCGAGGTACTTCGGCGCGGTCTCCACGCTGATCCCGCCTGTCGGGCAGAACCGCAGGCCGGGCAGGGGCCCCGCGATCGCCTTCAGGTACGGCACGCCCCCGCTGGGCTCGGCCGGGAAGAACTTCATCGCCGTGACGCCCCGCTCGGCCAGCGCCATCGCCTCCGACACGGTGCTCACCCCCGCCAGGTAGGGGATGCCGGCGCTCTCGACGTCGTCGAGCAGCTTCGGCGTGCTGCCGGGCGTGACGACGTAGCGCGCGCCCGCCTTGGCCACCAGCTCGGCCTGCCCGGGCTCGGTGACGGTGCCCGCGCCGACGACCACGTCCGGCACCTCGGCCGCGATCCGCTCGATCGCGGGCAGGCCGGCCGGGGTGCGCAGCGTGACCTCGATGGTGCTGATGCCGCCGCGCAGCAGCGCCTCCGCCAGCGGCACGGCGTGCTCGGGGTCGTCGAGCGCCACCACCGGTACCACCGGGCTGAGGGTCAGTACGTCGGCTGCGGTGTTGATCGCCTTGTTCATCGTGAAGAGTCCTCGGTGCTCCGTCTTCGTCCCGGGTTCGGTCGTCATGCCGGCAGGTCGCTTGGTGTCCGGGCCGCCTGCGCGCCGGCGAACACGCTGGCGCCCTGGTCGGCGCGGCCCACGGCGGTCCGGAACGCGGTGAACAGCTCCCGGCCGGTGCCGAACTGGGTGGCGGCCGCACCTTCGGCGGGGGTCCTGGCGTGCAGCTCGTCGTCGGGGATCAGTGCGTCGAGGGTCCCGCGCTCGGCGTCGAGGCGGACCATGTCGCCGTCGCGCAGCTTGGCCAGCGGCCCGCCCGCGGTGGCCTCCGGGGTGAGCTGGATCGCCGCCGGGATCTTGCCCGAGGCGCCCGACATGCGGCCGTCGGTGACCAGCGCGACCTGGTGGCCGCGGTCCATCAGCACACCCAGCGCGGGCGTGAGCCCGTGCAGCTCCGGCATGCCGTTGGCCTGCGGCCCCTGGTTGCGGATGACGACCACGACGTCCTGGTCGAGCTCGCCCGCCTTGAACGCCGTGGTGAAGTCGTGCTGGTCGTCGAAGATCCGCGCGGGGGCGTTGACCACGCGGTGCTCGCGCTTGACCGCCGACACCTTGATCACCGAGCGGCCCAGGTTGCCGTCGAGCACGCGCATCCCGCCCTCGGGCGCGAACGGCTCGTCGACGCCGCGCAGCACGTCGGGGTCGAGGCTGCGCTTCGGGGCGTCGCGCCAGACCAGCTCGCCGTCCTCCAGGAACGGCTGCTGCCGGTAGCGGTCGAGACCGGGACCGGCCACCGTCCGGACGTCGGGGTGCAGCAGCCCGGCGTCGAGCAGCTCGCCGACCAGGGTCTGCACCCCGCCCGCGGCGGCGAAGTGGTTGATGTCGGCCGAGCCGTTGGGGTAGACGCGGGCCAGCGACGGCACAACGGCCGACAGGTCGGAGAAGTCGTCCCAGGTCAGCTCGATGCCCGCGGCGGCGGCGATCGCGGGCAGGTGCAGCGTGTGGTTCGTCGAGCCGCCGGTGGCCAGCAGGCCGACCACGCCGTTGACGATCGTCTTCACGCTGATGATCTCGCCGATCGGGGTGTAGTCCTCACCGCGCGAGATCTGCACAACGCGCCGCGAGGCTTCCTCGGTGAGCGCCTTGCGCAACGGCGTGCCGGGCGCGACGAAGCTCGACCCGGGCAGGTGCAGGCCCATGACCTCGACGACCAGCTGGTTGGAGTTGGCGGTGCCGTAGAAGGTGCAGGTGCCGGGGGAGTGGTAGGAGGCGGACTCGGCCTCCAGCAGCTCGTCCCGGGTGGCCTTGCCCTCGGCGAACAGCTGCCGGATGCGGCTCTTCTCCCCGTTGGGCAGGCCGGAGGGCATCGGGCCCGCCGGCACCAGCAGCGTCGGCAGGTGCCCGAACGCCAGCCCGCCGATCAGCAGACCGGGAACGATCTTGTCGCACACGCCGAGCAGCAGTGCGCCGTCGAACATCTCGTGGGACAGGGCGACGCCGGTGGCCATCGCGATGACGTCGCGCGAGAACAGCGAGAGCTCCATGCCGGTGCGGCCCTGGGTGATCCCGTCGCACATCGCGGGCACCCCGCCGGCGAACTGCGCGACGCCGCCGGCCTCCCGCACCGCGTCCTTGATCCAGTCGGGGAACTCGGCGAACGGCTGGTGCGCCGAGAGCATGTCGTTGTAGGCGGACACGATCGCCACGCCGGGCTTGGTCTCGCCGCGCACCGCGATCCGGTCGGCGCCGCCGCAGGCGGCGAAGCCGTGGGCGAGGTTGCTGCAGGGCATCCCGGCGCGCACCGGGCCGTCCGAGGCCGCCTGGCGGATCCGGTCGAGGTATTGGCTGCGGCTGGCCGCACTGCGGTCTGCGATCCGCTGCGTGACCTGTTCAACGACAGGATGAATGGGCGCGTTCGCCGTCATTCGTCGCCTCCTGGAGCGCTGGTGGTGGTGACGATCGAGGGCGACGACGTTGGCGCCTCAGTTCGAGCCGTGACTGCAGCCACACTAACGGGTGTGACGCCGATTTCAAAAACCGATTCAGTACTCGATCTTCGTCACGCGAGTTCGCCCGCACGGCGGCGGCAAGATCGGCCATGATGTGCTGGAGACCGATCGAGCGAGGGGAAGCGAATGCGCATCCGGGTGCTTGTGGCCGCGCTTGCGGCCTGCGCGACGCTGTCGGCCTGTGGCGGCGGGACGCAACCGAACGCCGTGGTTCCGCAGCCGCTGCCGCCCGCCCCGACCAGCGCGGCGGCTCCGCCGGACGGCTCGGTGGACCTGGACGGTTCGCCGACGGTCGAGAAGATCAAGCAGCGCGGCAAGCTGCTGGTCGGGCTGCGCTCGGACGCGCCCGAGATGGTGCGCCGCGTCAGCCCGGGGGAGTACCAGGGCTTCGACGTGGAGGTCGCGGGCATCCTCGCCGCGGGCATGGGCCTGGACCCGCGCACCCAGGTCTCCTACCGCTGGCTGCCGTCGGACCTGCGGGCCAACGCGATGAGCGCGGGCAGCGTCGACGTCCTGCTCGGCGGGTTCGATCGTGGTGCGCCGCAGTTCGCCGGCGCGGGCCCGTACGCGGTCGTCGGCGGCCCGGGTGCGGAGGTCGAGCACTACGTCGGTTTCAGTCCGGGTGACGACGCGATGGGTGAGGAGCTGGACCGCATCCTGGACGCCGCGGTCGCCGACGGTCGTTGGCAGCGGGCCTACGACACCGCGCTCGCGCCGAGCGGCGTCCGGGCCAGGCCGGCGCCGTAATGCGCCCGGGGTATGGGTTCCGCGGTTCAACGCCCGGAATAGCTGCCGCAGTACCTCCGGTAATTATCAATTGCTGTTCACTCCTGTGATTTTCCCTCATGTATAACGCTCTGAGCAGGCGTTTTTCATTGGGGCAGGTGCGCCACGTCGGAAATCGACCGACTTGACGGAATTGCACGACGATCGGCCTCGTCACATCTAGTTGTGTAGAGCAACCATTTAGTTAGCCTGGGGAACCACAACGAGGTGAGGAGATCAATGTCTGCGAACGAGCAGTGGGACATCGTCTCCGGCGTCGGCATCACCGCGGTGGCGGTCGCCGTCGCCCGTGCCCGGGAGAGCCAGCGCGACGACCGGCTGATCGACGACCCGCACGCGGAACCGCTGATCCGCGCGGCCCAGCCGCCGACACCGATGGCCGTCGATGCCGGCGGCGAAGCCGACGCCCTGTGGCACGAGATGACCGACTACGTCAGCATCCGTTCCCGTTTCTTCGACGACTGGTTCGCTCGGGCCTGCGCCGCCGGTGCCCGCCAGGCGGTCGTACTTGCCTCCGGGCTCGACACCCGGGCGTTCCGGCTGGAGTGGCCCGAAGGCTTCCGGGTCTTCGAGATCGACCAGCCCAAGGTCCTGGAGTTCAAGGACGGCGCCCTGGCCGCCGAGGGCGTGCGGGCCTCCTGCGAACGCCACGCGGTGGCGGTGGACCTGCGCGACGACTGGTCGTCCGCGCTGGTCAAGGCCGGGTTCGACGCCGCTCTGCCCACGGCATGGCTCGCCGAGGGACTGCTGCCGTACCTGCCGCCGGAGGCCGAGGCGAACCTGCTGGCCACCGTGCACGACCTGTCCGCCCGGGGCAGCCGCATCGCGATCGAGAGCATCGCGCTGGCCAGGTCGGCGCTGCTGGGCGCCGACCTCGACGACACCACGCGGGAGTGGGGCATCGACCTCAAGGGCCTGTTCAGCCTGGAGGACCGCCCTGACCCCGGCGGCGTGCTGGCCCAGCGCGGCTGGAGCGTGCACCGGGACCCGGTCGGCGACCTCGCCGCCGGCTTCCGGCGACCCTTGAGCGGCCGCGCGCAGAAGTTGGGGGCGGCGGGAGAGATGGTCACCGCCGAGCGCGACTGACGACCGCCACGCCACGGCGCAACCGGGGCTCGGACCGCAACGGTCCGAGCCCCGGCCGTCACTCGCCGGCCGTCACTCGCCGGTCGGCGCCCCGCCGGTCGCGGCGAGCCGGTCCTCCGCCGGGGCGGCGATGACCCGCGTCTTCTTGCCGCGGCGGTTGCGCCGGTCGAGGAAGTTGGCGAACCAGGTCAGCAGCAGGCACATCGAGATGTAGAGGGCCGCCACGACCATGCTGACCGGGATGATCGGCCGGTCCAGCGTCGGCACGCCGCCGAGGTAGCGGGCGTAGTACAGCAGCTCCTGGTAGGTGATCAGGAACCCGAGCGCGCTGTCCTTGAGCAGCACCACGAGCTGGCTGATGATCGCGGGCAGCATCATGCGCACCGACTGCGGCAGCACCACGAACCGCATGACCTGGTTCTTGCGCATGCCGATCGAGTACGCCGCCTCGGTCTGGCCCTTCGGCAGGGCGTGGACCCCGGCCCGGAAGACCTCGGCGAGCACCGAGCCGTTGTAGAGGGTCAGCCCGAGCACCACCGACCAGTACTGGCCGAAGTTCACGCCCAGCCCCGGCGCCGCGTAGTACAGGAAGAAGATCAGGATGACCAGCGGGATCGCGCGGAAGAACTCCACGATCCCGGTGCACGGCACCCGCAGCCACGCGTGGTCGGAGAGCCGTCCGAGCGCGAAGACCGCGCCGAAGGCCAGCGCGAGCACCGCGCCGGTGGCGAACGCCCCGACCGTGTTGCCCAGCGCGCGCAGCAGCTCGACCTGGACCTGCTCGTAGAGCAGCCATTCCCACTTGCTCGCGTCGAACTGGCCGGTCTGGTAGAAGCGCAGCAGCACGTAGCCCACCGCGCCCACCACGACCACGATGCTGATCGCGCCGATGAGCCGGTTGCGGGAGATCGCGCGCGGCCCGGGGGAGTCGAACAGGACGTTGCTCATCGGGCCACGCTCCAGCGCTTCTCGAAGCTTCGCTGGACCAGCGTCAGCGGGATCACCAGGATCAGGAACCCGACCGCGATCCAGATGAAGGCGTTGGTCGTCGGCTCGCCCTCCTCGTTGAGGAACGGGATGACCGAACCGACCTCGTTGACGCTGAACCCGGCGGCCACGGTGGTGTTCTTCAGCAGCGCGATCAGCACGCTGACCATCGGGGGGACCACCGCGCGGAACGCCTGCGGCAGGATCACGTTGGTCAGTGACTGGGCGAAGCCCAGGCCGATGGAACGCGCCGCCTCGGCCTGGCCGACCGGCACGGTGTTGATGCCCGACCGCAGCACCTCGCAGACGAAGGCCGAGGTGTAGATGGTCAGGGCGATGACCGCGGCGGTGAAGAACGGGAACTGGAGCAGCTCCAGCTTCGGGTAGGCGAAGACGAAGAAGAAGAAAACCAGGGTCAGCGGGGTGTTCCGCAGCAGGGTCACGTAGCCGGTGCCGACCGCGCGCAGCGCAGGCACCGGGCTCACCCGCAGCGTGGCGAGGACCGTGCCGAGGACCAGGGAACCGACTCCGGCGAGCAGGAAGAGCTCGATCGTATGCAGGAACCCCCTGGCGAGGACGTCCCCGTACTCCACCAAGATGTCGATCAACTTGTTGCTCCAGGACGGAATCGGGTGCCCGGAACCCGACGGCTCCGGGCACCCGACTGACGGGTCAGTAGCGGTCGACCGGCGGCGGCTCGGCGCCGGTGCCGGACTTGCCGAGGGTCGCGTCGTAGACGCGCTTCCACTCGCCGCTCTTCGCGGCCTGCTCCAGGACGTCGTTGATCTTGTTGCGCAGGGCGATGTCGTCCTTGGCGACGCCGATGCCGTAGGGCTCCTGCGAGAAGGTCTTGCCGACGACCTTCAGCTTGTCCGGGTCCTGCGCGGCGTAGCCCTTGAGGATCGCGTCGTCGGTGGTGACGGCGTCGATCTGGCCGTCGAGGAGCTGCTGCACGCACTCGGAGTAGCGCTGGAACTCCACGATGTTCTGCGGCTCGGTGAGCTGCTGCTCCTTGACCCGCTGGATCGGGGTCGACCCGGTCGCCGAGCACACCTTCTTGCCCTTGAGCGTCTCCGGGCCGGTGATGTCGGTGTTGTCCTTGCGGACCAGCACGTCCTGACCGGCCATGAAGTACGGGCCGGCGAAGCCGACCTGCTCCTTGCGCTTGTCGTTGATGGTGTAGGTGCCGACGTAGTAGTCGACCTCACCGGTGGCCAGCGCCTGCTCCCGCGCGGTGCTCGGGATCGGCTTGTAGTCGATCTGGGTGTTGGGGTCCAGTCCGAGCTGCGCGGCCGCCAGGCGGGCGATCTCGATGTCGAAACCGGAGTACTGGCCGGTCACCGGGTCGCGGAAGCCCAGGCCCGGCTGGTCCTCCTTGACCCCGATGGTCACCCGGCCGCGCTGCTTGATCCGGTCGAAGGTCGGTGAGCCCGGCACCTGCACGTTCTGGGCGACGTTCTGCTGCACCTGCGGCTCACCGCCGCCCGGTGCGCCCTCGCGCCCGCATCCGGTCAGAGCCAGCGCCAGCGTCGCCGCCAGCACCGCCCCCAACCGCAAACCCTTGGCTCCCATGTCGGTTTCCCCTCTCTGGAGATCGTCCGTCTCAGTGGGTGAGGATCTTGCCGAGGAAGTCCTTGGCACGGTCGCTCTTCGGCGCGCTGAAGAACTTCTCGGGAGTGGAGTCCTCGACGACCTCACCGTCGGACATGAAGAGCACCCGGTGGGCGGCGCGGCGCGCGAAGCCCATCTCGTGCGTTACGACCAGCATGGTCATGCCTTCGGCGGCCAGGCTGGTCATGACGTCGAGGACCTCGTTGACCATCTCCGGGTCCAGCGCCGAGGTCGGCTCGTCGAACAGCATGACCTTCGGCTTCATCGCCAGCGCGCGGGCGATGGCCGCCCGCTGCTGCTGGCCGCCGGACAGCTGCGCGGGGTACTTGTCGGCCTGGTCGGTGATGCCCACCCGCTCGAGCAGGCCGATCGCCTCCTCGCGGGCCTGCTCCTTCGCCAGGCCGCGGACCTTGATCGGCCCGAGCGTGACGTTTTCCAGGATCGTCTTGTGGGCGAAGAGGTTGAACTGCTGGAACACCATGCCGACGTCGGCGCGCAGGGCCGCCAGCGCGCGGCCCTCGGCCGGCAGCGGCGTGCCGTCCACGGCGATGGAGCCCGCGTCGATCGGCTCCAGGCGGTTGATCGTGCGGCACAGGGTCGACTTGCCGGAACCGGAGGGACCAAGCACGACCACGACCTGCCCCCGCGGCACGTCCAGGGTGATCCCCTTCAGCACGTGCAGCGCCCCGAAGTGCTTGTCGACCGCGGACATCCGGATCATCGGCGCATCCGTCGCGGCTGCGGTCATTCGTTCTCCTGCTGGGCGAGGGATTCGGACACGATGGCCGAAACCTAAGCCGCCCGGCGGGGATAGTCCAGATGGAACGGGTCAACGCAGATTGCAACTCGGTTACACCCCGTGTCCGCGCTGCCGGGCGAGCCGCTTTCACCCGTCTCCGGCAACGCCTCTACCCTGGGTAACAGGGCCCGGGAGGACCCGGTGGGCGTGGGCCACCGGAGTGACGCGGCGCGGCTCCAGCGGTGGTGGACCCGCCGAGACCGGCGCCAACTCGATCGTGAGTCCGACAGCGTGAGAGAAGGTTGGGTGTGACCCGCAGCTACCAGATCCGCACGTACGGCTGCCAGATGAACGTGCACGACTCCGAGCGCCTCGCAGGCATGCTCGAGGACGCCGGATACGTGCGCGCGGGCACCGACGCCGACCCGGACGTGGTCGTGTTCAACACGTGCGCGGTGCGGGAGAACGCCGACAACCGCCTCTACGGCAACCTGGGTCACCTGCGTCCCGCCAAGGACCGCAACCCCGGCATGCAGATCGCCGTCGGCGGCTGCCTGGCGCAGAAGGACCGCGGCGAGATCGTCAAGCGCGCGCCCTGGGTCGACGTCGTGTTCGGCACCCACAACCTCGGCTCGCTGCCGACGCTGCTGGAGCGCGCCCGGCACAACGAGGAGGCCGAGGTCGAGATCCTGGAGTCCCTCGACGTCTTCCCCTCCACGCTGCCCGCGCGCCGCGAGTCGGCTTACTCCGGCTGGGTCTCGGTGTCGGTGGGCTGCAACAACACCTGCACCTTCTGCATCGTCCCCGCGCTGCGCGGCAAGGAGAAGGACCGCAGGCCCGGCGAGATCCTGGCCGAGGTGCAGGCCCTGGTCTCCGAGGGCGTGCTGGAGGTGACGCTGCTCGGGCAGAACGTCAACGCCTACGGCGTGGAGTTCGGCGACCGGTTCGCCTTCGGCAAGCTGCTGCGCTCCTGCGGCGAGATCGAGGGCCTGGAACGGGTGCGCTTCACCTCGCCTCACCCGCGCGACTTCACCGACGACGTCATCGCCGCGATGGCCGAGACGCCCAACGTCTGCCACCAGCTGCACATGCCGCTGCAGTCCGGCTCCGACCAGGTGCTCAAGCAGATGCGCCGCTCCTACCGCTCGCAGCGCTACCTCGACATCCTGCGCAAGGTGCGCGAGGCCATGCCGGACGCGGCCATCACCACCGACATCATCGTCGGCTTCCCCGGCGAGACCGAGGAGGACTTCGAGGCGACGATGGAGGTCGTGCGCGAAGCCCGCTTCGCGAGCGCCTTCACCTTCCAGTACTCCAAGCGGCCGGGCACTCCGGCGGCCGAGATGGAGGGCCAGTTGCCCAAGGAGGTCGTCCAGCAGCGCTACGACCGGCTGATCGAGCTGCAGAACCAGATCTCCTGGGACGTCGGCAAGGAGCTGGTCGGCGGCTCCGTGGAGCTGCTGGTCGCCGAGGGAGAGGGCCGCAAGGACACCGAGACCCACCGGCTGAGCGGCCGGGCGCGCGACGGCAGGCTCGTGCACTTCACCCCGGTCGGAGCCGTCGACGGGCAGGTGCGGCCCGGCGACGTCGTGCACACCACGATCACCCGCGCGGCGCCGCACCACCTGGTCGCCGACTCCGAGATCACCGCGCACCGCCGCACCCGCGCGGGCGACCACTGGGAGGAGGGCGTGCGCCCGAAGACCTCCGGCGTCAGCCTCGGCCTGCCCTCCTTCGGCGCCCCGCCCGCGCAGCCTGCCGAACAGCAGGGATGTGCGTGTTGAGCGAGCGCGAACCGCGGCAGCCGGAAGAGGAGGAGAACGTGTCCGAGACCGCCGGTGGGGGAGCGGAGCTGGCCAGGACCGAGCGGGAGCTGCTGCGCAGGTTCGACCCCGGCTCGCGCGCCCTGGTCATCGCCGGGGTGATGCTCGTGCTCGTGCTCAGCTCGGTGCTGCCGTGGATCGGCGGCGCGGCGGGCTGGCAGGTGCTGGTCGGCCAGGCCGACCCCGCGCTGCACGTCGGCCTGCTGCCCAGGCTGTTCTCGATCAACTCCACCATCGTGGGCATCGCGGTCGGGGCGCTGGCGCTGGTGACCCGGCGCTGGGCGATCGCCTGGGTCGCCGCGCTGGCCGGTGTGGTGGTGTCGTTCGAGGGCGTGATCGCCATCTGGTCGCGCCAGACCGTGCCCAACGCGGGCCCCGGCATCGGTCTGGTCCTTGCCGTGGTGTGCATGTTCGTGCTGGCCATCCAGTGGCTGCGGATCGTCTGGTCCCGCGACTGACCCCCGAGCTGTGAAAAAGCCCCGGATCGCTCCGGGGCCTTTCGCATGCGGTCCCTGTCCCGCCGGACGGGACATCGGACTTCTTGATCAGTTCAGAAGTGCTTCTCGGCGAGCCCCCCCAGCATTCGGCGGGCGTATTGGGGAAGCGCCTCAGCGCGGATCAGCGGTCGGCCAGCGCCTGCTCCGCGGCCGACAGCCACTCCCGCCACTGCTGGGCCTGCTCGTCGGCCTTCTTCGCGCGCCGCTCGTCACCGGCCGCACGGGCCTTGCTGGCCTGCGCCTCGAACTGCTCGACCCGGTCGCGGAACTGGTCGACCCTGGCCTGGGCCTCCGGGTCGGTGCGGCGCCACTGGGCGTCGGAGGCGGACCGGACCTTGTCGGCCACCGCCCGCAGCCTGCCCTCCAGCTCGCGCATCCGCTCGCGGGGCACCTTGCCGATCTCGTCCCACCGCTCCTGGACGCGGTGCAGCTGGTTCTGCGCCGTCTTGAGGTCGGCGGACGGGTCGATCTGCTCGGCCTCGGCCAGCAGCTCCTCCTTGAGCTTGGCGTGCTCGGCGAACTCGGCGTCGCGCTCGTTGAACGCCTCGGAGCGGCGGGCGAAGAACCGGTCCTGCGCGGCGCGGAAGCGCTGCCACAGCGCCTCGTCGGTGTCGCGCGGCGCCCGGCCCGCCGCCTTCCAGTCGGCCATGAGCTGCTTGTAGCGGCTGGCCGTCGGACCCCAGTCGGTGGACTCGGTCAGCGACTCGGCCTCGTCGACCAGCTCCTGCTTGCGGGACTTGGCCGCGGCCCGCTGGCGGTCGAGGTCGGCGAAGTGCGAACCGCGCCTGCGGTTGAAGGCGTCCCGGGCCTTGGAGAAGCGCCGCCACAGCTGCTCGTCGGTCTTGCGGTCGACGCCGCGGATGGTCTTCCACTCGTCGAGGATGGCGCGCAGCCGGTCGCCCGCGTTCTTCCAGTGGGTGGCCTCGGCGCCGATCTGCTCGGCCTCGACGACCAGCGCCTCCTTGCGCGCGACGGCGTCGGCCCTGGCCTGCTCCTTCTCCGCCTTGGCGTGCTCGACGGCCTGCTCGGCGCTCGCCACGACGTGGTCGACCCGCGCGGCCAGTGCCTCGAGGTCGCCGACGACGGCGGCCTCGGCCAGGCCGTCGCGCAGGTGGCGGGCGCTGGTCAGGGTGTGCTTGGGCTCCCCGGCGTGGGTGCTCAGGCGGGTCTCCAGCAGCTCCACCTCGGTGAGCATGTCGTCGAACTTGCGCGCGTAGTGCGCCAGTCCCTCGGCCGTGTCACCGGCCTGCCACGAGCCCACGGCGCGTTCACCGTCGGTGGTTCTGACGTACACCGTGCCGTCGGTGTCCACCCGGCCCCACTTCGAGGGATCGGCGGACGCGGCAGGCACTGCGGGCGCGGTGCCGGCTGTACCGGCCTTGCCGGTGGTCGAGTCCGCAGCCTTGTTGGCGGCGGTCTCCGGGGTCGTGTCCTGGTGCGTCATGGCCGGCTTCCTCCTTGCGTGCCCGCTCCGGTGCCCGTGTCGAGCACGGGCGCCCCGCCGCGGCGGGGCCCAGCAAGCGTCGACCCGAACCCGATGCCGGTCCGGCCTCCGCTGGCGCATTCAAACAGGTGGCGGCGCGAACCGGTACCTCGAGGCGCGCTTGCTGCGCCCCGGGCGCCGAAGCGGCGAACCGGACTCGTGACCCGCACGGCGTTCATTGTGATCGCCCGGGTCCGAGGTCGCAGACGGTGGTGGCGACAAGCCGCTGCCACGGCGTCGCCCGATCGCCGAGTCCCTGCTCCGCTCACTCTCGTCCGTGACCTCTACCGTGGACAGGTGTGATCACCCGTGTCGCTGTGGTGCCGTACCCGCCGTTGCTGATTCCGGAACTGACCGTGCGGTCGGGAGCGGAAACAGGGCAACTGCGGGGCGCCTGCTTGCGCGCCGTGTCCAGTCTGACGGAAGTCGCGGCCGAATGGGTGGCGGTTGGCGTAGATCGTTTCGGTCCCGCCGTGCTCGGACCGGCGACTACCGGCAGCTTCTCCTCCTTCGGAGTCGACGTGCCGGTCTCGCTGAGCGCCGGGCGTCCGGCTGCCTGCGGAGCCGACCCGCTGCTGCCGCTGCCCGCGCTGGTCACCGGCTGGCTGCGCGCCCAGGCCGGTGCGGCGCAGGCGACGGCCCACCTGCTCGCGCCGGACCTCGAGGCGGAGCGGTGCCGCGAGTACGGCCGCGAACTGGCCGCCGGTCCGGAACCGGTGGGGCTGCTGGTGCTGGCCGACGGCACGAACTGCCGCACGGAGCGCTCGCCGAACCCGCCCGACGAGCGCGCCGAGCCGGTCGACGAACTGCTGCGCACCGCCCTCGCCGAGGCCGACGCAGGCCGCCTGCTGGAGCTGGACGCCACCGTGGCCGCGCAGGTCGGTGTCGAAGGGCGGGCGGCGCTGCACGCGCTGGCCGGGGCGGCGGAGGGCGGCCGGTGGCGGGGCAAGCTGCTCTACTCGGACGTGCCGTTCGGCGTGACCTACCACGTGGCCGTCTGGTCGCGGCTCTAGCACGAAGTCCCGCGACGCCACCCCGAGTACTCCGTTCCCACAGGTTCTAAGGTCGAGCTGTGTCCACAGTGTCCTCATCCCGAGGGTCCGCGCCGCGCCTGCTCGCGATCGTCGGACCCACCGGCACCGGCAAGTCGGACCTGGCCGTCGACCTCGCCGAGCAGCTCGGCGGCGAGGTGGTCAACGCCGACGCCATGCAGCTCTACCGGGGCATGGACATCGGGACCGCCAAGCTGACGACCGCCGAGCGGCGCGGCGTCCCGCACCACCTGCTCGACGTCCTCGACGTGACGGAAACCGCTTCGGTCGCCGCCTACCAGCGTCACGCCCGCCACGCCGTCGAGCAGCTGCTGGAAGCGGGCCGCACACCACTGCTCGTCGGCGGCTCCGGCCTCTACGTCCAGGCCGTGCTGGACGACCTCGCCTTCCCCGGCACCGACGAACAGGTCCGGGCGCGCTGGGAGGACGAGCTGCACCTGCACGGCGCGGCCGTCCTGCACCGGCGGTTGCGGGAGCTGGACCCGGTGGCCGCCGACGCGATCCTGCCCACCAACGGCAGGCGCCTGGTCCGCGCGCTCGAGGTCATCGAGATCACCGGCAAGCCGTTCTCCGCGCACCTGCCCAAGCCCGGCCCGCCCCGCTACGGCGCGGTGCTGGTCGGGCTCGACCGGGAGGTCGCGGAGCTGGACGACCGCATCGACCAGCGGGTGACGCGGATGTTCGACAACGGCCTGGTCGAGGAGGTCCGCGAGCTGGAGGAGCAGGGCCTGCGGCGCGGCCGGACCGCCTCCCGGGCCCTGGGCTACCAGCAGGTGCTCGCCGAGCTCGACGGTGCGGGCGACATGGCCGCCGCCGCGGCCGAGACCGCGAAGCTGCACCGCAGGTTCGTCCGGCGCCAGCGCTCGTGGTTCCGGCGGGACAAGCGCATCCGGTGGTTCGACGCCGCCCGGCAAGGCCTGGCAGGCGACGTGCGGGCGCTGCTGGATACGTAGACTGGCGGCGTGCGTTACTCCGACGGGTCCCAGTTCGGCGAGGGGCCGCTGTTCCTCAAGGGCCACGGAACCGAGAACGACTTCGTGATCCTGCCCGACCCCGACGGCGAGCTGAAGCTCACCGACTCCCGGGTGCAGGCCCTGTGCGACCGCAGGCGCGGGCTCGGCGCCGACGGCGTGCTGCGCGTCGTGCGCGCCGCGGCCCTGGAGGACGCGCCCGACTCGGTCCCGGGCGACGTGTGGTTCATGGACTACCGCAACGCCGACGGGTCGGTCGCCGAGATGTGCGGCAACGGCGTCCGGGTCTTCGCGAACTACCTGGTGCACGCGGGGCTGGCTGAACCGGGGGAGATCCAGGTCGGCACCCGGGCAGGCGTGCGGCCGGTCGTGACGCGAGCCGACGGCCGGGTGACCGTGGACATGGGGCCCGCCGCCCTGTTCGGCCGGTCGCGCACCGCGGTCGGCAAGGAGAACTTCCCCGGCGTCGCCGTCGACCTCGGCAACCCGCACCTGGCCTGCGTGACCGAAGCGGACCTCGACGGCCTCGACCTGTCGTCGCAGCCGCCGTTCGACCCGCAGGTGTTCCCCAACGGGGTGAACATCGAGTTCGTGCAGCGCACCGGTCCCGGCCGGGTGCGGATGCGCGTGTACGAGCGGGGCGTCGGAGAGACCCGCTCCTGCGGCACCGGGACCGTCGCCGCCACCGTCGCCGCGCTGGACGCCGACGGTGCCACCACAGGGCACCGGATCGTCGACGTGCCTGGTGGGACGGTCGAGGTGGAAGTGACCGAGCAGACCTCCACCCTCACCGGACCCGCCGTGCTCGTGGCCGCCGGCAGGCTCGACGCGCTGTGGTGGGAACTGGCGTGACCGGCGGTTCCCACGTCCGAAGGCTGAAATCCAGTCGCGTGGCGTGGGACAATGGACCTGATATGAAGAAATCCGCAATCAGGTCCGCCGACTTCCACCCCGCCGAGAGCAACGGGGCCGTGCCCCACGACTCCGGGTTCGGCCAGGCTGAAGCCGACGTCTACGACCCCATCCTCGCCGAGGAACCTTCCACGGGTGAAATGGAGCTCGCCGACCGCAACTCGTTGCGGCGGGTGTCCGGCCTTTCCACCGAGCTCGCCGACATCACCGAGGTCGAGTACCGGCGGCTGCGCCTGGAGCGGGTCGTCCTGGTCGGTGTGTGGACCGAGGGCGACGCCCAGCACGCCGAGGACTCACTGGCCGAGCTCGGCAGGCTCGCCGAGACGGCGGGCTCGGAGGTGCTGGAGGGGCTGGTCCAGCGCCGCGACCGCCCCGACCCGTCCACCTACGTCGGCTCGGGCAAGGTCCGCGAGCTGCGGGAGGTCGTGGTCGCCACCGGCGCCGACACCGTCATCTGCGACGGTGAGCTCTCGCCCGGCCAGCTCCGGCAGCTGGAGGACAAGCTCAAGGTCAAGGTCATCGACCGTACGGCGCTGATCCTGGACATCTTCGCCCAGCACGCCAGCTCCAAGGAGGGCAAGGCCCAGGTCGAGCTGGCGCAGCTGCAGTACCTGCTGCCACGGCTGCGAGGTTGGGGTGAGGCGATGTCCCGGCAGGCGGGTGGCCGTGCGGGCGGCGCGAGCGGCGGCGTCGGTACCCGTGGTCCCGGTGAGACCAAGCTGGAGACCGACCGGCGGCGCATCCACAAGCGCATCAGCAAGCTGCGCAAGGAGATCGCCGCGATGCGCACGGTCCGCGGCACCAAGCGGGGCCGGCGCGAGGCCAACGGCGTGCCGGGCGTGGCCATCGCCGGCTACACCAACGCGGGCAAGTCCAGCCTGCTCAACGCCCTGACCGGTGCGGGCGTGCTGGTCGAGGACGCCCTGTTCGCCACCCTGGACCCGACCACCCGCCGCGCGGACACCCCCGACGGCAGGCCGCACACGCTCACCGACACGGTGGGCTTCGTCCGCCACCTGCCGCACCAGCTGGTCGAGGCGTTCCGCTCGACGCTGGAGGAGGTCACCGGGGCGGACCTGCTGGTCCACGTCGTCGACGGTGCGGAGCAGGCGCCGCACGAGCAGGTGGCGGCGGTCCGCGAGGTGCTCGGCGAGATCGCCGAGGAGCACGGGGCCCCGGTCCCGCCGGAGCTGCTGGTCGTCAACAAGATCGACTCGGTGGGCGCGACCCGGATCGCCGAGCTGCGCAGGCTGCTGCCCGGCGCGGTGTTCGTCTCCGCGCAAAGCGGTCAGGGCGTCGAGGCGCTGCGGGAGATCATCGCCGACCGCCTTCCGCGGCCGGAGGTCTTCGTCGACGCGCTGGTGCCCTACACGCGCGGTGAGCTGGTGGCGCGAGTGCACTCCGAAGGGGAACTGGTCGACGAGGAGCACACCGCCGAAGGCACCCGGCTGCGGGCGAAGGTCCGTTCCGACCTGGCCAGCGCGCTGAAGCCGTTCGTGGGCGCTGGGTGAGGTCGGCCCGTTGGGGCGGTGCGGCCGCGGTCGCGCTGTTGCTGGCCATGCTGTCCGGCGCGGTGGCGACCGCTCAGGCCCCGTCGGTGCCGGAGCTGCGGGAGCGGTGCCGCGTCGGTGACTCCGACCTCGACGAGCTGTCCGGCCTGGCCTCCGACGGACGCTCCTGGTACGCCGTCAACGATGGCGGCAGCTCGCTGGAGGTCTACGTACTCGACCCGTCGGACTGCTCGGTGCGCGACGTGCGCACCGGGTCGGCCAACCCGTACGACATCGAGGATCTCGCCCTCGGTGCCGATGGCACGCTCTGGCTGGCCGACACCGGTGACAACGACCGCGACCGCGACTCCATCGCGCTGCACGCCCTGTCGCCCCGCGGCGGTTCGACCTTGTACCGGCTGACCTATCCGAACGGCCCGCGCGACGCCGAGGCGCTGTTGCTGGACCGCGCGGGCGTGCCCTACATCGTGACGAAGGAACCCATCGGCCCGGCGGGTGTGTACCGGCCGACCGGAACCCTGGTCCCGGGCGGCACCGTGCCGATGGAACGGGTGGGCACGATCTCGCTGCGCTCGACGAACACGCCGGGCGGACCGCTTTCGGGGAGCATCGGGTCGGTGCTGGTCACCGGCGGCGCTGCCAGCCGCGACGGCACCGTGGCGGCGATCCGGACCTACACGGAGCTGTACCTCTTCGACGCCCCGGACGGCGACCTGGCGGCGGCGTTCGCGCGTCCGCCGGTGCGCGTGTCGGTGCCGGGCGAACCCCAGGGCGAGGCGATCGCCTGGGAACCTGACGGCACGCTGCTCACGGCGTCGGAGGGAACGGGGGAGCCAGTGCGCGCACTCGCGGGTGCGGCCGACCTCGCCCGGAACCACCCACCAGACGCACCACCCACCCCCGCACGCGACGGCGGTGGCGAAGGTAGCGGCGACAGCGCCGCCCCGCCCGTACCGGCCCCATCAGCAGGGGACGAGGGCCTGTCGAACGGCCAGCTGTTGCTCCTGTGCCTCGGCGTGGCAGGTGTCCTCGTCTTCTTCACCCGCAGAGCCCGCCGCAAGCAGTAGAGCCCATGTCAGCGGTGGCGCGCCGCCAGTTGCGCGAGCCTACTGGCCTGGCACACCCCGTACGCCACCGGAAGCGCTGGCTCGGGCCGCATGGGCACCGCCTGCCCCGCTCCGCAAGTCCGTAAGGCGTTGCCGCGAGGACGTCGTTAAGCCGACAGGGACCGCGCAGCGAGCACGCCGCGCTCCGCCCGGTACCGCTGAGCTGCGGTCCTCCAGGCTCCGCTGACAAGCCGCAAAGCACTGCCCGCCAGCCACCGGCATCCCAACCGCTGAAAGGTCAACCCCAGCCAAAGTCCTCCAGCGAGCCAGCCCAGCTACTCCCTGACCAGGCATTCCCACCCGAGGAGAAGCCGCTGCCGCCGCTGCCCCAAGCACGGCTCGCCAAGCCCAGCCGTAGCAAACCCAGCCCAGGCAAACCCGGCTTCCGTCCAGCGTCAGCCCAGCTCACCCGCAGCCAAACCCGACCGAGCCCAACTCATCCCCAGGTAACAAACCCGCCCCAGCTCCGTTCAGCTGAGCCGCCGCCAACCCGCCCGGCTCCGTTCAACCGAGCCGCAGCAAACCCGCTGGCGGCCCCGTTCAAGCGAGCCGCGGCCAAACCAGCCCCAGCCCCGCTCAGCCGAACCGCCGCCAAACTCCCCAGCTGCGCTCACCGAGCCGCTGCCAACCCGGCCCAGCGTCCCCTTAGCCGAGCCGCTGCCAACCCAGCTCAGCGTCCCCTTAGCCGAGCCGCTAGCAAACCCAGCTCAGCCTGTCGCCGCTGCGAAAGCGACGCAGCCCGCCGCAGCCAAACCCAGCCCATCTCAGCCAAGCCCCAGCCAGCCTCAGCCAAGCCCCAGCCAGCCAAGTTCAGCCAAGTCAGCCGGAAGCCAGCCCAGCAGAGCCCTGCCACCAACCTCCGCCCGCTGCCCGCTACCCATCAGCCCGCCGGTCGTCAGCCCGCCGGTGACCCGGCCCGCCGGTCGCCCGCACGGCACCCGCCGGTGACCCGGCGGCGGCGATCGTCAGAGCCTGCGCAGCACTGCGACGACCTTGCCCAGGATGGTCGCGTCGTCGCCGAGGATGGGCTCGTAAGCCTGGTTATGCGGGACGAGCCAGACGTGGTCCTCGGTCCGCTTGAACGTCTTGACCGTCGCCTCGCCCTCGATCATCGCCGCGACGACGTCGCCGTTCTCGGCGTCGGGCTGCTGCCTGACCGCGACCCAGTCGCCGTCGGTGATCGCCAGGTCGATCATCGAGTCGCCGACGACCTGCAGCAGGAACAGCGAGCCCTCGCCGACGATCTCCTTCGGCAGCGGGAAGACGTCCTCGATCGACTCCTCGGCGAGGATCGGACCGCCCGCCGCGATCCGGCCGACCACCGGCACGTAGGTGGGCTTGGTCTGCGTGCCCAGGTCTCCGCCGTTCTGCTCGCCGCCCGCCACCAGCACACCGACGGTGCGCGGACGGTGCGGGTCGCGCCGCAGATAGCCCTTCCGCTCCAGCACCCGGAGCTGGTAGGCCACCGACGAGGTCGAGGTGAGCCCCACGGCGTCACCGATCTCGCGGACGCTCGGCGGGTAGCCGTGGTCGCGCATCCAGTCGCGGATGGCGTCGAGCACCTTCAGCTGCCGCTCGCTGAGCTCCTCCGTGCCGTTCGGCTGCTCGGGCAGCGTGTGCACGTCGGCCTCCGCGCTGTCGACGTCGCGCACGGCGCCCTTGATCGAACCGGTCGCATCACTCGCCACCACTGCCTCCAGGTTTCGTGTTCGCGGGTCGATTGCGCCTTGCTGGTATCAGTTTCCACAGTAGACGGGAGGTAGGCAGAGATCAAACACCTGTTCGAGTTAATTTTGGCTCGAAAGGCTCGCTTTCGACGGCACTCTTGGTACACAATCGCACGCAGGTTCGATCGAACATCTATTCGATCTTGATCACGTGTGCGGGAGGCGCCATGGCGGTGTTGGTCGGTGCGACGGCGCGGACACGCTCGGCCGAGGGTCGAACTGCTGGTCAGGAGGGTGGTGCGCCGCCGCCGGAAGTGGGGCGTGCCGTCGTCCGGTGGCGCGCGGCATCGCGCCGCGACCGGCTTTCGCGTGCTGGGCAACTCCCGCGTGCGCGCGCCGTGGGCAGGTCTCGGATCGCGGGGGAGTGGATGTGCCTGGCCTCGGTCGGTGCGTTCACGTTCCTCATGGTTCTGCTGGTCGGTCTCGTCGGACCCGTTGGCGGGATGGGTGCGGAGCCCGTACCGGCCGGCACCGCCGTCGTGCAGGTTCGGACGGGCGACACCCTCTGGGAGCTGGCGGAGAGGTTCGCGCCGGCCAGCGATCCTCGCCTGGTCGTGGACCGGATCGCGCAGATGAACGGGCTGAGCGGCGTGACGGCGGAGGTGGGTCGGCCCCTGGTGGTGCCGATGGAAAGGCCGTGAGGGCACTGCGCCCGATCGGGTGTCACATGAATGGGTGTCACGCACATGGGGAGCGTCAGTTCCGATCAGCCTGTGCGGTTGGTCGGTGTTCGATCAGAGGCGTCATGCCATAGCGCCCGGCTTTGCCGCACGGATGGGCTTCGGCGAGTGCGGGTTCCGCGGTTCCCCTGCCCGTGCCGACCACAGTCGCGCCGACTCCGCGCTCAGTCCGGACTGGCCGTCCGCAGGCGCCCGATCGCCGATGGGCCGTCCTCGCGGGTGTCGGCCGTCTCGCTCCATGTCTGCCTCCGCCCCGCTCTCGCCGTCCGTATCCGGCTCGAGCCTCCCAGCCGTCCGCTCGCCTTCCGACGTCGTCCCGGCGAGCCGCCCAGCCCGCTGACTCCTGGCCCCCGGCAGCTGACGCCCGGTCTGCGCCCGGGCCCGCCGGTCGTCCTCGGGGCAGCCCGACCGGCCACCGCTGCGGCCGCAGCCGCGGGGCCCCGCCGTACGTGTCTCGGGGGCTCATCGGGCCCCTCTGGTTCCGTTGGGCCGCCCCTCCGGGGCTCTCCACGTCCCCGCCCCAGGCCCGCCGGACCACCCCTCCGGGGCGTTCCCCGCGGGTCGGCGGCGTTGTTCGCCCGGCCGTCGGCGGAAGGTCACCCCGGTTTGCCTCGCCGTTCGGGCAGGTTTAGAGTCGACCACAACATCTAGTAGTTACGTCGATGTGTTTACTCCACAGGTTGGGCCTGCGGGGTATCTGTCCGTCCACGGACAGTGAGTGTCGCGCACCGCTTCCGGGCGTGCGCGCGTGGTACTGGGGAAGGGGGTGAGTGCCGGTGCGGTGCCCATTCTGCCGTGGTGATGATTCGCGGGTCGTCGACTCCCGGGAAGTCGAGGACGGTCAGGCGATCCGGCGACGGCGGTCCTGCTCTGGCTGCGGCCGCAGGTTCACCACGATCGAGGAACTCGTGCTCTCGGTGGTCAAGCGCTCCGGCGTCACCGAGCCTTTCAGCCGGGAGAAGGTGGTCCGCGGCGTCGCCCGGGCGTGCCAGGGCCGCCCGGTCGAGGAGGACGCGCTGCAGCAGCTGGCGCACCAGGTGGAGGACACCGTGCGCTCGCTGGGAGTGTCGGAGCTGCCGAGCCACGAGGTCGGGCTGGCGATCCTGGGGCCGCTGCGCGAGCTGGACGAGGTGGCCTACCTCCGCTTCGCCAGCGTGTACCGGGCGTTCTCCTCGGTGGAGGACTTCGAGAAGGAGATCGCCGATCTGCGGTCGCTGCGCGGAGCCGCGCGGCCCCCGGAGGGGTCTGGAACCGCGCAAGCCGGTTCCGAGGCGGGAGACGGGCCGGGAGCTGGATCGAGCGATCCCGAAGGTGTGAAGGCGGAGAAGAGCAGTGAGTAAGCCACGCCGACGGACATCCCGCCGAGGGGCGGCGGGACTCCGGAGGCGGTCGGCGCCCCTCGGCGGGGCGCGACGTGACAGTGAGACGCGACCGAACCGGACGGGGAGCCCGGACGGGGGCAACGCACGACCAGTGAGCGACAAGGAAGAGGGTCAGGTCATGACAGAGACCGTCGGTGCTGCGGGGGAGCCGGACACAGGTGCCCGGAAGCAGGGCATCCGGGTGCAGCGCGTCTACACCACCGAGGGGGTGCATCCCTACGACGAGGTGACGTGGGAGCGCCGCGACGTGGTGATGACGAACTGGCGGGACGGCTCGGTCAACTTCGAGCAGCGCGGGGTCGAGTTCCCCGAGTTCTGGTCGCTGAACGCGGTCAACATCGTGACCAGCAAGTACTTCCGCGGTGCGGTGGGCAGCGACAAGCGTGAGAGCAGCCTCAAGCAGCTCATCGACCGCGTGGTCAAGACCTACGTGCGCAACGGCGTCGAGCACGGCTACTTCGCCACCGACGCGGACGCGGAGATCTTCGAGCACGAGCTGACCTGGATGCTGATGCACCAGGTGTTCAGCTTCAACTCCCCGGTCTGGTTCAACGTCGGCACCAGCTCGCGCCAGCAGGTCTCGGCCTGCTTCATCCTCTCCGTCGACGACACGATGGAGTCGATCCTCAACTGGTACAAGGAAGAGGGCCTGATCTTCAAGGGCGGTTCCGGCGCGGGCCTGAACCTGTCCCGGATCCGTTCGTCGCGGGAGCTGCTGTCCTCGGGTGGCACGGCTTCGGGGCCGGTGTCGTTCATGCGCGGCGCGGACGCCTCCGCCGGCACCATCAAGTCCGGTGGCGCCACCCGCCGTGCGGCGAAGATGGTCGTGCTCGACGTCGACCACCCCGACATCGAGGAGTTCATCGAGACCAAGGCCAAGGAGGAGCACAAGATCCGCGCGCTGCGGGACGCGGGCTTCGACATGGACCTCGGCGGCGCCGACAGCGCGTCGGTGCAGTACCAGAACGCCAACAACTCGGTCCGGGTCTCCGACGAGTTCATGCGCTCGGTGGAGAGCGACGGCAAGTTCGGGCTGCGTTCGCGCACCGACGGCTCGGTCATCGAGTCGGTCGGAGCGCGGGAGCTGTTCCGCAAGGTCGCAAAGGCCGCGTGGGAGTGCGCCGACCCGGGCATCCAGTACGACGACACGATCAACGACTGGCACACCTCGCCGGAGACCGGCCGGATCTCGGCGTCCAACCCGTGCTCGGAGTACATGCACCTGGACAACTCCAGCTGCAACCTCGCGTCGCTGAACCTGATGAAGTTCCTGCGCGAGGACCTGACCTTCGACGCGGAGCTGTTCGAGAAGACCGTCGAGTTCGTCATCACCGCGATGGACATCTCGATCTCCTTCGCCGACTTCCCGACCGAGGCGATCGGCGACACCACCCGCAAGTTCCGCCAGCTCGGCATCGGCTACGCCAACCTCGGCGCGCTGCTGATGGCCACCGGCCACGCCTACGACTCCGACGGCGGCCGGGCGCTGGCGGCGTCGATCACCTCGCTGATGACCGGTACCGCCTACAAGCGTTCGGCGGAGCTGGCCGGCGCGGTCGGCCCGTACGAGGGCTACGCCCGCAACGCCGACGGCCACCAGCGGGTCATGCGCAAGCACGCGGCGGCCAACGACCTGGTGCGCACCTACCACAAGAACGACGTCGCGGTGCACAAGCTGGCGACGAAGGTGTGGCAGGAGGGCCTGGAGATCGGTGCCCGCAACGGCTGGCGCAACGCGCAGGCGTCGGTGCTGGCTCCCACCGGCACCATCGGCCTGATGATGGACTGCGACACCACCGGCATCGAGCCCGACCTGGCGCTGGTGAAGTTCAAGAAGCTGGTCGGCGGCGGCTCGATGCAGATCGTCAACCAGACGGTGCCGCGGGCGCTGAAGGCGCTGGGCTACCAGCAGGAGCAGATCGAGGCGGTCGTCGAGTACATCGCCGAGCACGGCCACGTCATCGACGCGCCGGGACTGCGCCCGGAGCACTACGAGGTCTTCGACTGCGCGATGGGCGAGCGTTCGATCGCTCCCATGGGCCACGTGCGGATGATGGCCGCGGTGCAGCCGTTCCTGTCGGGTGCGATCTCCAAGACGGTGAACATGCCGGAGTCGGCCAGCGTCGCCGACGTCGAGGAGATCTACTTCGAGGGCTGGAAGCTTGGCCTGAAGGCGCTGGCGATCTACCGCGACAACTGCAAGGTCGGCCAGCCGCTGTCGGCGGGCAAGGGCGACAAGGGCGAGTCGGAGAAGGCGGTCGAGAAGCAGATCGAGTACCGCCCGGTCCGCAAGCGCCTGCCGAAGAAGCGCCCGAGCCAGACGGTGTCGTTCACCGTCGGCGGTGCCGAGGGCTACCTGCACGCGGGCTCCTACCCGGACGACGGTCTCGGCGAGATCTTCGTCAAGCTGGGCAAGCAGGGTTCGACCCTGGCCGGTGTGATGGACGCCTTCTCGATGTCGATCTCGGTGGGTCTGCAGTACGGCATCCCGCTGGAGTTCTACGTCTCGAAGTTCCAGAACCTGCGCTTCGAGCCTGCGGGCATGACCGACGACCCGGACGTGCGGATGGCCAGCAGCGTGCTGGACTACCTGTTCCGGCGGCTGGCCCTGGACTACCTGTCGTACGAGAAGCGGGCGCAGCTGGGCATCTTCACCATCGAGGAGCGCACCGCGCAGGTCAACGGCTACGACGAGTCCGGTTCCTCGGACGACGACGGCGTCGACCTGGACACGCTGCGGTCCACGGTGGACTCCTCGGTCCGCGAGGCCCGGGAGTCCGAGCAGGACGGTGACGACGACAAGCGCGTCGGCAGCTCGACCGAGCTGCTGGAGCTGCGGCTCGGCAAGGCCGCGGACGCTCCGCTGTGCATGACCTGCGGCACGAAGATGCGTCCGTCGGGCTCCTGCTACCTGTGCGAGGGCTGCGGCTCGACCTCCGGTTGCAGCTGATCGCGAGATCCCGTGCGGTGGGAGGGGAGTCGGCCGATCCGGCCGGCTCCCCTCTCGTGTTGGCTTGGAAGGACTGCACTGGGCGATGGCGGCAGTGTCGATCCGCGATGTTGTGTTCCCGCTGCACACCCTGGACCCCGACGCGTGTGATGACTCGGATCTGCAGGTGTTGCGGGATGTGGTCGGGGACGCGCGCGTGGTCTGCCTCGGCGAGAGCTTGCACTTCGCCTCGGAGTTCTACCGGCTGCGCGACCGCGTGCTGCGTTTCCTGGTGCGCGAGCTCGGATTCTCCGCGTTCGTCCTGGAGTCCGGCCTGCCGGAGGGATTGCTGGTCGACGACTGGGTCCGTGGCGGGCCCGGCGATCTCGCTCAGGTCGCGCGCCGCGGTATCACCTACGCCTTCGGCCGGTGTGAAGAGATGCACGTCCAACTGCGGTGGATGCGGAGCTGGAACGCCGCCGGCAAGCGCAAGCTGGGCTTCTACGGCATGGATGTGCCGGGTTGGTGCGCCGATCCGGGTCCTGGAGTCGCGGCATGCCTCGCGAGGCTCGACCCCATGCCCGGGGACCGGGAGCTGCTGGCCGCCGCTGATCTGGGGGAACCCACTGGCGCGCCCTCCCCGGACGCGGGAGGTACGACCGGTGCGCCGGCGGGGCTTGCGCGCAAGATGGCCGAGCTCACCGCGCGGGCGAGTGCGGTCGGCGACGATCTCGCGTTGCAGTGCGCCCGCGGCGCGGAGCGGGTGGTCGAGTTCCTCTCGCACGGCCTCTACCCGGGCCCGGGTCGCAACCTGCGCAACGACGTCATGGCCGACAACCTCCGGTGGATCCTCGATCGGGAGGACCGCATCGTTGTCGGTGCCCACAACGTCCACCTGCAACGCGCCCCGTCCTTCGACGGCACCGCTCCCGTAGGAAGCCTCCTGGCGCCCGTGCTGGGCGATGATCTGGTCGTCATCGGCACAACCCGCGGTGCCGGGCCCGTACCCGATCTCGACCTCTGTGCCGACCCGGCCAGACGCTTCTTCGCCCCGGGCAGCGAATCCCCGCCGCCACCTCACTCGCTGGACGCGGTCCTGGACGCGGCGGAGCTCCCGCACCACCTCGTGGACCTGCGCCGCACCCCTCCGGAAACCATCGGCGCAGCCACGGCCATGTCCGCCCAGAACGCATTGGTGGACCTCGACCCTCGGCAGGCGTTCGACGCCATCATCCACGTCCGCCGGATCACCCCGGCCCATGGCGCCGCCGACAGTCCGTCCAACCCCATCGAGCGCTGAGCCGCGGGACTGCCCGGCCAAGAGGGCAGCGGGCACTCAGCTCCGCTGATCCCCGCCAACGGCGTGCAGGGCGCCGAACAGCGCGCCGAGGCACAGCTCGCGCAGTTCCGATCGCGAGAAGCTCTCGTGCACCAGCCATTCCACGCAGATGGACCGGACGAACACCAGCCAGGCGTGCAGGGTGGCCGACACGACCTCCCGGGGCAGGTCCGCGAACTCCGACGACTCGAGCATGCTGCGCCGCAGCTCCGCCAACTCGTCGAAGATGATTGCCTAGCGGCAAATCTCGTGCTGCGCGTGCGGCCGACGTCGGTCGTTCTGGCCACGTTCGTCGAGCACCACCGCCGTGCCAGCCGCTTCCTCCGGCCGCTCCTCGTGCCCGTGCATCACCTGATCCTGCGCTACCTGCTCGCCCGGGCGGCGAAAGCCCGGGGAGGACACTGTGGACGAATGCCGATCGCGGTGGGGTGACCTGAAGTCGCACCGGCGTGGCGCCACTGATCGCTATTCTCGGATGCGCCGCCCACCCGTGAGAGCGGCAGGCCGAACAGGAGTCCTGATGTCCCTGAGCACCGAAGACGTCGTCGCCGAGGTCCGCGCGGGCCACGCCCGCATCGCCGCGCTCGTGGAAGGACTCGGCGACGCGCAGGCCCGCGGCGGCTCGGCGTTGCCGGGTTGGTCGCGCGGGCACGTCCTCACGCATCTCGCCGACCTGGCGCGTGCGTTCACCCGGGTCACGGAACACGCGCTGCGGGGACGGCTCGTCGAGGTCTACGAGGGAGGCCGGCCTGCGCGGGACGCGTCGATCGAGGCGGGTTCCGGACGGTCGGCGGCCGAGCTGCGTGCCGAGGTCGTCGAGTCGGCCGAGGAGCTGGACAACGCCTGGAAGCAGGTGGACTCCGAAGGCTGGCAGCGTCCGGTGACCTACCGCGACGGCGTGCTGCTCGACGTCCTGCACTGCCGGTGGCGCGAGGTCGAGATCCACGCCGCCGACCTGGCACTCGGACGCGTGCCCGCCGACTGGTCCCCGGACTTCTGCGCGCACGCCCTGGACTTCCTGGCTCCCCGGACGCCGGAAGGCATGGCTTTGACCCTCCGCCCCGACGACTCCGACCTGCGGCGGCAGTGGGGTAGCGGCGAACCGGTCGAAGTGCGCGGCGCGCTCACCGACCTGACCGCGTGGATGGCTGGCCGCACGCCGACGGGACCGCTGGTCAGCAGCAGCGGTGCGGCCCCGCAGCTCGGCCCCTGGCCGTGAGCCGCACCGGTGGCTCCCCGGAGACCGAAGAGTTCGAAGCGCTGCGTCCGCGCATGTTCGGACTGGCCTACCGGTTGCTGGGTTCCGCGCACGACGCTGAGGACGTCGTTCAGGACGCCTTCCTCCGGTGGCAGGCCGCGGACCGCGCGGCGGTGCGGAGCCCGTGGGCCTGGCTGGCCAAGGTCGTCACCAACCTCGCGCTGAACCGGCTGACCTCCGCCCCGGTGCGCCGCGAACGCTATGTCGGACAGTGGCTGCCAGAACCGGTGCTGACGACAACCGGAGTGCTGGGGCCGCTGGAAACGGCGGAGCAGCGGGAATCGGTGTCGCTGGCGCTGCTGGTGCTCCTCGAACGGCTCAAGCCCACCGAACGCGCCGTCTACGTCCTGCGGGAGGCGTTCGGGTACGGCCACCGCGAGGTCGCCGACGTCCTCGGCATCACCGAGGCGAACTCGCGGCAGATCCACCGCCGCGCCCGCGCATCGCTCGAAGGCGCGACGGTTGCCTCGGCCTCGGAGATCTCCGACGCGGACCGGGCCCGCTGGCACGATCTCGTGGTGCGGTTCATGGCGGCCGCTCGCGCGGGCGACCTCGGCGGTCTCGAACAGCTGCTCACCGCGGACGTCACGTCGTGGGCGGATGGCGGCGGCCGGGTCGGCACGGCCCGGCGCCCGGTGCTGGGACGCGACCGGGTCGCCCGCTATCTCGTCGGCGGGTTCACCCGGTTCGCCGCCGGCGTGGACGTCGTGTTCGACGAGGTGAACGGGGTTCCAGCGGTGCTGGCGCTGGTCGGCGGGGCTGTGTTCGGGGTGCTCGTGCCCGAGTTCTCCGGCGGGCGGATCAGCGCCCTGCGCATCATCGCGAACCCGGACAAGCTGGTGTTCATCGCTCGCCAGTCCGCTACCGTGTCACATCCCGCGGGCTCACCCGGTTCTCACAGGTGACCGATGTTCACCTGACCGGGTCGCGGGACCCGGCCATCCGGGAGGAACGACCTGTGCAAGAACCGATCCTGGTCACCGGAGGCACCGGCACGCTCGGCCGCGTGGTGATGCGCGAGCTGCTCGACGCGGGCCATGACGTCCGCGTGCTGAGCCGTCGCAGCAGTCCCGAGCAAAGCCCATTCGAATGGGTGACCGGTGACCTGCGGCGCGGAACCGGCGTGGATGCCGCGGTATCGGGAGCAGCCGCGATCGTCCACTGCGCCACGACGCTCCGACGTGCCGATGTCGCGAGCGCACGGAAACTGATCGACGCCGCGCGCCGCCACGGAAATCCCCACATCGTGTACATCTCGATCGTCGGCGTCGACCGGGTGCCGTTGCCGTACTACCGGGCGAAGCTGGAAGTCGAGCGGATGCTCGCCGGATCCGGCCTGCCGTGGACGATCCTGCGTACGACGCAGTTCCACGACCTCATCGCCAGGATCGCGTCGTTGCAGGCGCGTTCACCGGTGAACCTGACACTCGGCGGAGCCGCCTTCCAGCCGATCGACGTCGGTGAGGTGGCCGCGCGTCTGGCGGAGCTGGCGGTGGACGAACCGGCCGGGCGCGTGCCGGACATGGGCGGACCGGAGATCCGCTCGCATCGCGACCTGACGCGGGAGTATCTGAGTGCGACAGGACGCCGTCGGTTGGTGCTGCCGGTGCGGGTGCCGGGTGCGATCTCGGCGGCATTCCGGCGCGGTGGTCATCTCGCGCCCGAGAGGGCCATCGGTCGCGTCACCTTCGGCGACTACCTGGCCGCCGGGGCGTGAGGCCCGCCCGCTACCGCTTCCGGGCCAGCACACCCGCCGCCACGGCGGTCGCGGCGGTCACCGTGAACACCGACGGCCATGCCCCGACCTTCTTGGCCAGCGGGTGCGATCCGGCCAGCGCCGCCGCGTAGGAGCCGCCGAGCAGCAGCGCGCGGCCGAGCCCCGCGTTGCGGTGGCAGATCCGCATCGCGCCCAGTCCGGCGCCCGCCGCCACCACACCGCCCCAGTACCGGTGCCTGGTGGCCTGGGCGACCGCGAATCCGCCGACGAGTCCTGCCGATGTCAGCGCGCCGGCCGCAACGGTGCTCATGGGTGCTCCTTCGCATGTCCAGATGGGTGCGCCCGACTCTACTTCTTCCGCGTCCCCGCTCGAGCCCGCTCCTACCGTGGACGTCCGCGTGGCGATCTCCCACCTCGGCCTCCGCCGTTCTGGCGTAAACCCGCCGTGCCCGGTGAATTGACTTTGCCCGCCGCGCTGGCAAAGGTCTTGATGTCGATGTCCTCGTCAGACATGCCTTTCGGGAGAGCCTGTGAAGCGGCGAGCTCGGATCAGCCTGCTCGCGGCGGTGTGCACACTGCCGCTTTCCGCCCTGCCGGCCGCGGCGGCCCCGGCCCCGCCGCAGAAGCCCGTCTTCAAGGACGGTGAGGCGCAGCCGGTCTTCGACCCCGCGCAGGTCGTGCGCGAGGACCTGTGGGTGACCGCGCCCGTGGACAGCGACCGCGACGGCAAGCCCGACCAGGTGCACCTGCAGGTCGTGCGCCCGAAGGAGACCGAGCGCGGACTGCGGGTGCCGGTCGTCTACGAGGCGAGTCCCTACTTCGCCGGTGGCAACGACGTGCCGAACCACAACGTCGACACCGAGTTGCACGTGCCCCAGGACTCCACGCGGCCCGGTGGGAAGCGCGCCGAGCGGATGGGGGTTACCGCGGCCGCGGCCGGTAAGTGGGCCTACGAGGACTACCTGCTCGCCCGCGGCTACGCAGTCGTCTACGGCGAGTCGCTGGGCACCGGCCAGTCGACCGGGTGCCCGACCACTGGAGCGGTCAACGAGACGATCGGCGCGCGCTCGGTCGTCGACTGGCTCAACGCCCGTGCCGCCGGGCACTTCGCCGACGGCAGGAACGCCCGCGCGAAGTGGTCGACCGGCCAGGTCGCCATGATGGGCGTGTCCTACAACGGGACGCTGCCCAACGCCGTGGCGACCACCGGCGTGCAGGGTCTCGAGGCCATCGTGCCGATCGGCGCGATCTCCAACTGGTACGACTACTACCGCGCCGACGGTGCCGTCGTGGCTCCCGGCGGTTTCCAGGGCGAGGACGCAGACGTCCTGGCGAAGTACGTGCACACCAGGGCCGACCGCGAGCCGTGCAAGCCGGTGATCGACCGGCTCACCGCCGAGCAGGACCGCGTCACCGGCGACTACAGCCCGTTCTGGGAAGAGCGCAACTACCTCGATGACGTCGGTGAAGTCCGCGCCGCGGTGCTGTCGGCGCACGGCCTGAACGACTGGAACGTCAAGCCCAAGCAGGCCGCGCAGTGGTACGAGGCGCTGCGCGCCAACAACGTTCCGCACAAGATCTGGTGGCACCAGTCCGGGCACACCGACCCGATCTCCCTTCGCCGGGAGGAGTGGCTGCGCACCGTGAACCGCTGGTTCACCAAGTACCTGTACGACCAGGACAACGGCGTCGAGCGCGAGCCGCGGGCCACCGTCCAGCGCGAGGACGGCAGTTGGGTCGAGGAGGCCGAATGGCCGGCCCCGGGCACCGCCGACGTGGTCATGCGCCCGACGCCGGGCGGAGGTGAACGCGGTGGCCTGACATTCGCGCGGGAGGGAAGCCGAGCGGTCGAGAGCCTGCGCGACGACGCCACGCAACTCGCGGAGGACCTGGCGGCGGCACCGAGTTCGCCGAACCGGCTGGCCTACTTCAGCGAGCCGACGCCCCGGCCGGTGCGGGTGAGCGGCACCGTGCGCGCCGACCTGGCGCTGACCTTCGACCGCCCGGCGGCCAACGTCACCGCGCTGCTGGTCGACATGGCGCCTGACGGCAGCACCTCCGTGGTCACCCGGGGCTGGACCGATCCGCAGAACAGGGAGGCCATCGACCGGACCTCGCCGATCGAGCCGGGTGAGCAGTACCGGATCGAGGTGGCGATGCAGCCCGACGACTACGTCGTGGCGGCCGGTCACCGGCTGGGGGTCGTGCTGCTGTCGAGCGACCACGACTTCACGCTGCGGCCGAAGCCCGGGGCGGGCATCTCGCTCGACCTGGAGCGCAGCCGGGTGATCCTGCCGGTGGTGCGCGAGTCCTGAGGTGGTGGGGGAACGGTCGCCGGGAGTTGGGCGGGCGTTCCCCCTGGTTTCGGGCTGCGGCCGGGCCGCAGTGATCTCCTGCCGGGAGCGTACGTCGAGTCGAGCTGGAGGTGCCCTTGCCTCGGCGCAGGACCACGATCGCGGTTGCCACCACCGTCGCGCTGGCGGTGGCCGCCCCACCGTCCGGAGCCCGTCCACCGAGCACCGCCACGCCGCTGGGGCCGCCACCGGTCGAGACCGTCCCCGGCTCGTCCTCGCCGTCCGACGCGGTCCTCAGCACGGGCAGTGCGGGCTCCGCGGACGACATCTCGACCGGTCGCGTCCGTTCGGGCGAGGACATCGCAACCGCTAGCGTCACCAAGCCCGTCGCGCCCGGACTCGAACTGACCGAGTTCGACCGCTTCGGCCCGGCGGGATGGATTCGAGGCGACGTGCTCTCCGTCGACCTCGCCGAGTCCCGCCTCGAACCCGCTTACCTGCACCCGGGGGCCGCATCGGCGCGGTCGCCGCTGTCCGAGCAGGCGGTGCGCAACGGTGCGGTCGCCGGGGTCAACGGCGACTTCTTCGACATCGACGCCACGGGCGCACCGCTCGGAGTCGGGCTGAGCGGCGGAGAACTGCTCAACGCACCCGGCGGCGGCCACAACCACGTCGCCGCGGTCGGCGACCGGCTCGGCGGCCTTGCGCAGGTTTTTCTCGAGGCTGGTTTCACCAGGGCCGACGGTGCGAAGCACCGGATCTCGGACCTCAACGCGCCCAAGGTGTCGCCGAACGGCATCGCCCTCTACACGTCGTTCTGGGGAGCAGCTTCGCGGGCAACAGCCGTCGCGGGCGCCGCGAGGGTCACCGAGGCCGAGGTGGCGAACGGTGTCGTCACCCGCATCAGCGACATGCCGGCGGAGGGCCCCGCACCTGGCGGGACGGTACGGCTCCTCGGCATCGACGCGGGAGCCGACGTGTTGCGCACCTTGCGCCAGGGAGAACGCGTCGAGGTGCACTACGCGCCGCGCAGCGACGGGGAACTGCCGAAGGCCGCGGTCGGAGGCAACAAGGTGCTGCTGCGCGACGGCGTCGTGCAGCAGGTGGACGACACCGCCCTGCACCCCCGCACGGCGGCGGGTTTCTCGGCCGACGGCAAGCGGATGTGGCTGGTCACCATCGACGGACGGCAGGCCGACAGCCGGGGCATGACCGAGCGCGAGCTGGCCGAGCACCTGCGGTCCCTCGGTGCCGACGACGCGCTCAACCTCGACGGAGGTGGGTCGTCCACCCTGCTGGCGCGAGAAGAGGGCGGCCCCGCCGCGGTCGTGCACAACGCGCCGTCGGACGGGCACGAGCGCCCGGTCCCGAACGGCATCGGGTTCTCCGTCGCGCCGGGAAGCGGTTCGCTGACCGGATTCCGGGTCGAGCCCGCCGCCGACCGCGTCCTTTCCGGGCTGACCCGCCGCGTCGAGGCTTTCGGGCACGACGAGACCGGTGCTCCGGTGGCGGGTGAGCCGCACTGGAAGGTCTCCCCGCCTGGTCGCGGCTCGGTGCGCGACGGTGTTTTCCAGGCACGGCGACCGGGGAACAGCACGATCACCGCGAAGGCGGGCCGCGCCGGTGGTGAGGCCCCGCTGGCGGTTCTCGGCCCGCCGGTCCGGCTGGACACCGACACCGAACAGGTGCGGTTGCCCGGCGCCGGGGTGCAGGGGCGCTTCCAGGTCCGCGGCTACGACGCGGACGGCTTCGGCACCTGGGTCGAACCGGGCGATGTCGAGCTGGAGTACAACACCGACGAGTTCCGGATCGAACCCGCGCCGGACGGTTTCTCGGTGACCGCGCTGGTGCCGTTCGCCGCGTCCGTGGTGACGGCCAGGGTGGGCGCCCACGTCACGCACCTCGGCGTGTCGGCCGGGGCGCAGGCGCGGCCTCTCTCGCCGATGGACACCCTCGATGGCTGGAAGGCGAGCGTGTACCCGCAGCCCGTGCGAGCCTCGCTGGCGTCCGCGGCCGGGCACGACGGCACTCCCGGGATCGCGCTGGACTACTCGCTCACGGGCACCACCGCCACCAGGGCCGCATACGTGAACGCCGACCCGATGCCCGCGCTGCCCGCGGGAACCCAGAAGCTCGGGCTCTGGGTCAACGGCGACGCCAAGGGCGGCTGGCTGCGGTTCACCGTCGTCGACAGCGCGGGCGTGGCCACGACCGCGGACCTCGCGCGGAAGGTCGACTGGACCGGCTGGCGCTACGTCGAGGCCCCGATCCCCAGCGGGGTGTCCGCACCCGCCCGGCTCCAGCGGATCTACCTGGTGGAGCCCGACGGTGCCCGCCAGTACGAGGGCAGGCTCGTCTTCGACGACCTGACGGTTTCGGTCGCACCGGATGCCCCTGTCCCGCCGGACCCGCGTCACCAGGACGAGTCCGTGGTGCAGGACGGCACGCTCGAACGGGGTGGCACCCGTGTCGCGGTGGTCAGCGACGCGCAGTTCACGGCTGACGACCCGGACGGACCGCTGGTCGTGCAGGCGCGCCGCAGCCTGCGCGACGCCCTTGCCGCGGCACCCGACGTCGTGGTGATCAACGGCGACTTCGTCGACCGGGGGACCGCGGCGGATTTCGACCTCGCCCGCCGCGTCATCGACGAGGAGCTCGGCGACCGGGTCCGGTGGTTCTACGTGCCGGGCAACCACGAGACCTACGGCCCCGGTGATCTTCGCGAGTTCACCGCCGAGTTCGGTCCCACGCACCGCGTCGCGGATCTCGGCGGCACCAGGTTCATCACCCTCGACTCGTCGCTGGGCACCCTCCGCCAGGGCGGTTTCGACCAGGTCAGGATGTTGCGCGCGGCATTGGACGGGGCGCGGCGCGATCCGCGCGTCGAGGCGGTCGCGGTGTTCATGCACCACCCGATCGAAGACCCCGCCCCGGCCGACGCCTCGGAGCTGTCGGATCAGAAGGAAGCGGACCTGCTGACCCGCTGGCTCACCGGCTTCGAGCGCGGCAGCGGCAAACCCGCGGTGGTGGTGACCGCGCACGCCGGCGCGTTCCATTCATCCACAGTGGATGGAGTTCAGTACCAGGTGAACGGCAACGCGGGGAAGGCGCCCGCACTTGCCCCGCAGGACGGCGGGTTCACCGGCACGAGCCTGCTGCGGATCGCCCCGGTCGACGCGCGGCCAGTCCGATGGGAGACGCGGCCGCACGTGGACGAGCTGCGGCTCACCGCACCGGCCGAGCTCGGGATCGGTGCGTCGGTGCCGGTCGTCGCCCAGGTGAGTCAGGGCGGACGGTCCGTGCCGGTCGCCTACCCCGTCAGCGCGGACTGGATCGGCTCGCCCAGCGTGCACATTGGGCGTCCCGAAGAGGCCGGGCCGCAACACGTCGCGGCCTTCGATCCGACGCGGAGTCTGCTGATCGGATTGCGCCCCGGGGCGGGTGTGCTGACTGTCGTCGTCAATGGGGTGAACCGGACCACCCGGTTCATGGTCACTCCATAGTGGATTTTCGGCGGTTTTCGAGCTGAGTTGTCCACAGGGGACTGGTTAGTCCACAGATTCGCGGATCGACCCTGGCAGGGCTTGGGATTCGCGGCCGATCGTGGATGCCATGACCGGATCGCTGCATTCGACGGTAAGTCTGGACCACCTCGGCGAGATCCTCGCCGCCGTACCGCACCTGCTCGGCTTCCAACCCGAGAAATCGCTGGTGCTGATGGCGGTGTCCGACCTGTCGGCCAAACCCGTCTTCGGATTCACGCTGCGCGTGGACCTCCCGCCCCCTGGCCACGAGTACGAGGTGGCCGAGCAACTGCTCAGCGGCGCGGTCCGGTCCCAGCGCGCCGACTCCGTCGTGGCGGTCGTCGTCGGTGAGCAACCCGGCGACCGGCCGCCGGACGAACCTGAGCCGCCGCCCTGGGATCCGCCGCACCGGCGACTGATCGAGGTGGTGCGGGAGATCCTCGGCTGCGCGGGCACGTCCGTGATGCACGCGATCTGGACGTCGGAGATCATCACCGGCAGGCCGTGGATCTGCTACGACGAGGACGAGTGCCGCGGTGCTATGCCGGACCCGCAGATCTCACCGGTGGGCACCGCGACCGCAGCCGCCGGAGCGGTCACCTTCGGCAGCAGGGCGGAGATCGAGGCCCTCGTCGCCTCCGAGCCCGCGGGGGAACTCGCCAGGCGCTCCGCCCGCCTGGACGCCCTCACCGAGGACCTGGAAGCCGAACGCGGACCTCACGAGGGTCTCCGGCAGAACCTCGAGCTCGTGACCGCGGCGATCAGGCGAACCGCGCGAGGCGCGGCGCTCACCGAGGACGACCACCTCCGCGTGATGCTCGCGGTCTCCGATCCGCGGGTCCGCGACATCGCCCTCGGCACGAGCATCGGACCGGCGGCCAGGGCGGCCGAACAGCTCTGGCTGACGCTCGTGCGCAAGGCCCCGGCGCCGGAGCTCGCCGACGTGGCGGCACTGCTCGCGTTCTCGGCGTACCTGCGCGGCGACCGCGTGCTCGCGGGCATCGTGCTGGAACGGGCCGAGGCGGTGCGCCCCGAGCACAGCCTCACCAGCCTGCTGCGGCGGTCCCTGGAAGTGGGGCTGCCGCCGTCGAAGCTGGTCGTGCTGGCCCGTGACGCGGCCGAGGACGCCAGGACCCTGCTGCAAGAGGATGGTGCGTGGTGAGGATCGGTGCGTGTTCCGAAAGCGGCCTGCGCCGTGGTGTGCTGGGCCGCAGCTCCGCTTCACGAGCAGCTGTCGCCGGTGGTGAAGCGGAGCCCCGGCGGAACGACTCAACCCTGGTGGCGGCTGCGGGTGAACTCCCACGCGTCGCGCACGATCCGCTCCAGATCGGCGCGGGCTGGTTCCCACGACAGCTCCTCGCGAGCGCGCTGGCTCGACGCCACCAGCGTCGCCGGGTCACCCGAGCGGCGTGGTGCGACCAGTGCGGGAATCGGGTGACCGGTCACCTTCCGGCAGGTGTCGATGACCTGCTTGACCGAGAAACCGGTGCCGTTGCCGAGGTTGTAGACGCGGTGGGTGCCGGGCTGGGCGTGCTGGAGCGCCAGCAGGTGGGCGTCGGCCAGGTCGGTGACGTGGATGTAGTCCCGGACGCAGGTGCCGTCCTCGGTGGGCCAGTCGTCCCCGAACATCTGGACCTGCTCCCGCTGGCCAAGCGCGACCTGGAGCACGATCGGGATCAGGTGGGTCTCGACGGCGTGCCGCTCGCCGAACGCCCCGTGGGCACCGGCGACGTTGAAGTAGCGCAGGCTCACCGCGGCCAGTCCGTGCGCGGCGGCGTAGGAGCTGATGGCGTGGTCGATGGCCAGCTTGGTCGCGCCGTAGGTGTTGGTCGGCCTGGTGGGCACGTCCTCGGTGATCGGCACGACCTCCGGCTCGCCGTAGGTCGCCGCGGTGGAGGAGAACACCAGCCGTGGCGTGCCATGTTCGCGCACTGCCTCCAGCAGGCGCAGCGACGTCACCACGTTGCCGTGCCAGTACTTGAAGGGCTCCTGCATGGATTCCCCGACCAGCGACTTGGCGGCGAAGTGCAGGACTCCGTCGAAGGAGTCGGCCAGCAGGTCGCCCGCGGCCTCGGCGATGTCGGCCTCGACGAACTTGCAACCGTCGGGAATCGCGTCGGCGTGCCCGGTGGACAGGTCGTCGACCACGACGACCTCGTGCCCGGCTTCGACCAGCCGTGCCGCGCACACGCTGCCGACGTACCCCGCCCCGCCAGTGACCAGGAGCTTCAACTGCCTACTGCCTTCCTTCGGAAATCGTATTCAGCCGCCGGCGGGCGCCGGCTCACCGCCTTGCCGTGCTCACAGGTCCCGTCCCGCTCCCGCGGCCGGGACCGCCGTGAACGACCGGGGAGTGGTCAGCTCGCGCTCGGCGAATGCGTCGAGGACGCGCTTCTCGACGAGCTCGCGGTCGGCCGAGCGCACCAGCGCAATGGCCGAACCGCCGAAACCGCCACCGGTCATGCGCGCGCCGACCGCGCCGGAGGCCAGCGCGGTGTCGACCACCAGGTCCAGCTCTGGGCAAGAGATCTCGTAGTCGTCGCGCATGCTGGCGTGCGAGGCGGTCAGCAGGGCACCGATACCCGCGATCTCGCCCGCGCGGAGCTTGCCGACGGTTGCCAGCACGCGCTCGTTCTCGGTGACGACGTGCCGCACCAGCGGCCGGAGTTCCTCCGGAAGCCCGGCCAGCGCGCCGTCCAGGTCTTCGGCCGCCACGTCGCGAAGCGCTTTGACCTCCAGCAGTTCCGCCGCGCGCTCGCAGCCCCGCCTGCGCTCCCCGTAGCCGGATTCGCCGTGCGAGTGCTTGACGCGGGTGTCGACCACGAGAAGTTCCAGCCCGGCATCGAGGGTGGCGAACGGGATCTGCTCGGTCTCACCGGAGCGCACGTCGAAGAACAGCGCGTGCGCCTCGGTGCAGCACAGCGACGCGGTCTGGTCGAGCAGCCCGGTCGGAGCACCCGCGAAGTCGTTCTCCGCGCGCTGCACCAGAAGCGCGATCTCGGCCAGGCTCGGCGCCTCGGGCGAGCCTGGCGCGCGGCCCGCGGTGTCCAGCAGGGCCAGCGCCACGGCGCATTCCAGCGCGTGCGAGGACGACAGCCCGGCCCCTGTCGGAACCTCGCCGACGATCACCACGTCTGCGCCGGGAAGCTCGACACCGGCCCCGCGAAGCGCCCACGCGACACCCGCCGGGTAGGTGGCCCAACCGGTCGAGGTCCCGGGAGCGAGTCCGGCGATGCTCAGCTGCGGGCTGCGGTGCAGCTCCCCGTCGCTGCCGAGGGTCGCGATCGAAAGCATCCCGTCCGCGCGCGGCGCCACCGCCACCGCCGTGCGGTGCGGCAATGCGAAGGGGAGCACGAACCCGTCGTTGTAGTCGGTGTGCTCCCCGATGAGGTTCACCCTGCCCGGCGCGGACCAGACCGCGCTCGGAGCACGGCCGTGCTCCGCGGTGAAGGTCTCGGTCGCCCGGCCCGCCGGGCTCACTTGACGCGCACCATGACCGCGTGCGCGATGCCCGGCTGCAGCCGCGTGCCGCCTTCGGAGCCCTGCACCTCGATCGGCTTGTTCACGCCCGCGACCGCGACGATGTCGATGTCGTTTCCGGGAACCAGGCCGACCTTCTTGAGCTCGCTCATCAGGTCCGGGTCCAGCTGCACGTGCTCGGCGATGCGGCAGACCAGAGCGCGCCCGCCGCCGGACCGGGCCACCTCGTCGACGCGCCGCAGGTCGGTGTCGACGGGCTCGACCGGGTCACCCACACCGAGTTCGTCGAGACCGGGGATCGGGTTGCCGTAGGGGGACGTGGTGGGGTTGCCGAGCAGTTTGACGAGCTTGCGCTCGACGGCTTCGCTCATGACGTGCTCCCAGCGGCACGCCTCCAGGTGGACCTGCTCCCATTCGAGCCCGATGACGTCGACCAGGAGCCGTTCTGCGAGTCGGTGTTTGCGCATCACGCTGATCGCGCGGGCGCGCCCGGCTTTGGTGAGTTCGAGGTGCCGGTCCTCGGCGACGGTCAGCAGCCCGTCCCGCTCCATCCGCGCGACCGTCTGGCTCACCGTCGGGCCGCTCTGCTCCAGGCGTTCGGCGATGCGTGCGCGGAGCGGAACCACACCTTCCTCTTCCAGGTCGTAAATGGTGCGGAGGTACATCTCGGTGGTATCGATGAGATCGTTCACGTCGGCTCCCCATTCAGTCCCAACCACGATGCTAGTCCCAACGGGCGACAGTCAGTCAGTGGCTCAGGAGTTGACTTGCAGGTTGGTTTCCGACAGACCTCGTCGCCGGGGTACGAAAGGCTGTCATGCATCCTTTGATCAGTACTGATGATCTCATGAAGCGTCTCCG
Source organism: Saccharopolyspora erythraea (assembly GCF_018141105.1). Taxonomy (NCBI): domain Bacteria; kingdom Bacillati; phylum Actinomycetota; class Actinomycetes; order Pseudonocardiales; family Pseudonocardiaceae; genus Saccharopolyspora; species Saccharopolyspora erythraea. The sequence continues at coordinate 2,434,314 of NZ_CP054839.1, forward strand.
GGAGGAGCGGCCCCCGGTCGTGCTCGACGTCCGTTGGTTCCTGATTGGACCGCCGGGTAGGCAGGAGTACGACCAGGGGCATGTTCCGGGTGCGGTGTTCGTCGATCTGCCCACCGAACTGGCGTCCGAGGCGGGTGCAGGAGGGCGGCATCCGCTGCCCGAACCCGCCCGTCTGGAGCAGGCGTTGCGCAGGGCCGGGGTGACCGACGGGCGCGCCGTCGTCGTCTACGACGCCGACAACGCGTCGGCCGCGGCCCGGGCGTGGTGGCTCCTGCGCTGGGCGGGGCACACCGACGTCCGCGTCCTGGACGGCGGCTACACGGCGTGGGTGGCCGACGGTGGTCCGGTGACGACCGAGGAACCGGAGCCGGAGCCGGGCGACTTCGAGGTGCGTCCGGGTGCGATGCCGGTGCTCGACGCCGACGACGCGGCCCGGGTCGCCCGTGCCGGGCGCCTGCTCGACGCCCGGGCGCCCGAGCGCTACCGCGGGGAGACCGAGCCGATCGATCCGCGGGCCGGTCACATCCCGGGTGCGGTCAACGCGCCGTTCTCGGAGAACGTCGACGAGAGCGGCCGGTGGCGCAGCGCCTCCGACCTCGCCGACCGGTTCGCCCGGCTGGGCGTCGGCCCGGCCGAGCAGGTCGGGGTGTACTGCGGGTCCGGTGTCACCGCCTGCTCCGTCCTGCTCGCGCTGGAACACGCCGGCCTCAGCCACCCCCAGCGCCCGGCCGCGCTCTACACCGGGTCGTGGTCGCAGTGGTCATCCGACCCGCAGCGTCCGGCGGCGACCGGAGAGGAGCCCGGCTGACCTGTCCTGAAAACCATCCGGCCAGCTCACTGGCCACCTGTTGCTGACGTTCGAACACGGGGTCGACTCGGCGGGTCCGTACCCAGCCAGTCACTGAGCCTTCGGCGAGGGGCTACCGAGGACCTTCCCGCTGGGCCACCTCAGCCCGCTGGCCGGGGCACCGACACGGCACGCACGGTGCGGCTGCCCCGCACGTGGGGCTGGCCGGAGCCGTATCCGGCGCGGGGCGGGATCGCGCGGGGCGAGGTGGGGGAGTGTCCCGTTCGGCCCTGGGCCGGAGCGGGTATCTGCGGCCTTCGCTCCGCCTGCGGCATGCGGTCGGCGCGCCGCCCGCCCTGCGGGGGAGATCACCTTCACGGTGCGGAGGTGATCTTCGCGCGGGCGCTGTGTCGGTCGACACAGGGGAGGTAGCTTCCAGGTATGGCTAACCAGTGCGCTGTGGTTTGGGACGACTCCGTGCTCGGCTACGACCTCGGCGGGAATCACCCGCTGCACCCGGTCCGGCTCGACCTGACGATGCGGTTGGCCCGGTCGCTCGGCCTGCTGGACGACGTGGAGGTGCTCAAGCCCAGCCCGGCCGATGACGAGGACCTCGAACGCGTGCACCGGCCCGAGTACCTGTCGGCCGTGCGGTCGGCGCCGACGGCGGCGTGGGACGTCGGCCATGGGCTCGGCACCGACGACAACCCGGTCTTCGACCGGATGCACGAGGCGTCGGCGCTGGTGGCGGGGGCGTCGATCCAGGCCGCCGAGCAGATCGTGTCGGGCCGGGCCGACCGGGCCGTCAACCTCGCGGGCGGTCTGCACCACGCCATGGCTGACCACGCCGCGGGCTTCTGCGTCTACAACGACTGCGCGATCGCCATCGCGTGGATGCTGGCCAACGGCGTGGAGCGGGTCGCCTACATCGACGTCGACGTGCACCACGGCGACGGCGTGCAGGCGGCGTTCTACGACGACCCGCGGGTGCTCACGATCTCGCTCCACCAGCACCCGACGACCCTGTGGCCGTTCACCGGCTTCCCCACCGAGACCGGCTCCCCCAAGGCCGACGGCACCGCGGTGAACATCGGCCTGCCGCCGGGCACCCGGGACGCCGAATGGCAGCGGGCGTTCCACGCGGTGGTGCCCTCGGTGCTCGACGCCTTCCGGCCGCAGGTCCTGGTGACCCAGTGCGGGGCGGACGCGCACCGGGAGGACCCGCTGGCCGACCTCGCGATGTCCGTGGACGGCCAGCGCGCGAGCTACCGAGCCCTGCGCGAGCTGGCCACCTCCTACGCGGGCGGCAAGTGGCTAGCGCTCGGAGGTGGCGGCTACTCGCTGTTCCGCGTGGTTCCGCGCGCGTGGACCCACCTGCTGGCGACCGTTCTGGACCGCGACCTCGACCCGAACACCTCGATCCCCGTGGACTGGATGGCGCACGCCGTCAACGTCGCGGGCAACGTGCCGCTGCCGACGTCGATGACCGACGAGGCCGACCCGGCGTTCACGCCCTGGGACGGCGTCACCGACACCCCGGTGGACACCGCGATCCGCGACACCAGGCACGCGGTGTTCCCGTTGCACGGTCTGGACCCGCTCGACAGCCGCGACTGAGGAGTCCGAAGTGGACGGAGTAGTGCAGGACCAGCCGAACGCGCAGACCGAGCAGGAGTCCTACCCCCGGCAGTGGGAGGCCGACGTCGTGCTCTCCGACGGCGGCACGGTGCACCTGCGGCCGATCCGGCCCGAGGACGCCGAGGGCCTGATCGCCTTCCACAGCAGGCTCAGCGACCGCACGCGGTACTTCCGCTACTTCGGGCCCTACCCGCGGATGCCCAAGCGCGACGTCGACCGCTTCAGCCAGGTCGACTACGTCAAACGGGTCGCGCTGGTCGCACTGCTCGGCGACGACATCGTGGCGGTCGGCCGCTTCGACCGGCTCGGCGACCAGGACTCCGCCGAGGTCGCCTTCGTCGTCCAGGACGAGCACCAGGGCCGCGGACTCGGCTCGATCCTGCTCGAACACCTCGCCGCCGCGGCGCGGGAGCGCGGGCTGCGGCGCTTCGTCGCCGAGGTCCTGGCGGAGAACTCCACGATGGTGCGGGTCTTCCGCGACGCCGGCTACCAGGTGCGGCGCGCGATGGAGGAAGGCGTGGTGCACCTGGAGTTCGACATCGACCCCACCGAGGACTCGGTGGCGGTCGCGAGGGCGCGCGAGCAGGCCGCCGAAGCACGCAGCGTGCACAACCTGCTGCACCCGCGTTCGGTCGCCGTCATCGGCGCGTCCACCGACCACGCCAAGATCGGTCACGCGGTGCTCACCAACCTGCTCACCGCCGATTTCGCGGGCCCGGTGTACCCGGTCAACCCGGAGCACCGGTCGGTCCGGGGTGTGCGGGCCTACCCGTCGGTGCTCGACATCCCCGACGACGTGGACCTGGCGGTGGTCGCCATTCCGGCCGCCGGCGTCGACGAGGTGCTCGACGCGTGCCTGGCCAAGGGAGTCAAGGCGCTGGTCATCGTCAGCTCCGGGTTCAGCGAGGCCGGGCCCGACGGCCGCGAGATCGAGCGGCGCATGGTCCGGGCGGCGCGCGTGCACGGGATGCGGGTGGTGGGGCCCAACGCGCTCGGCGTGGTCAACACCGACCCCGGCTACCGGGTGAACGCGACGCTGGCGCCCCGGCTGCCCGGTCGCGGCCGCACCGGGTTCTTCTGCCAGTCCGGTGCGCTGGGCGTGGCGATCCTGGCGACCGCGGCCGAGCGCGGGCTGGGACTCTCGACGTTCGTCTCCGCGGGGAACCGCGCCGACGTCTCCGGCAACGACCTGTTGCAGTACTGGCAGACCGATCCCGGCACCGACGTCGTGCTGCTCTACCTCGAGTCCTTCGGCAACCCGCGAAAGTTCGCGCGGCTGGCGCGCAGGCTCGCGCGCACGAAACCGATCGTCGTGGTGAAGTCCGGGCGCAACGCGGTGCGTCCGGGCCTGGCCGCGACCTCGGTGCAGGTCGACGAGACCAGCGTGCAGGCGCTGTTCGACCAGTCGGGCGTCATCCGCGTGGAGTCGGTGGCCGAGATGTTCGACACCGCGCTGCTGCTGGCGCACCAGCCGCTGCCTTCGGGGGAGCGGGTCGCGATCGTCGGCAACTCCTCGGCGCTCGGCATGCTGGCCGCCGACGTGGCGCAGGCGCAGGGGCTCGAGCTGGCGGGTGAGCCGGTCGACGTGGGGGCGGCGGCCGGGCCGGAGGAGTTCGCGGCGGCGGTGCGCGAGGCCGCGCTGCGCACCGACGTCGACGCGCTGGTCACGGTGTTCGCGCCGCCCGTGGCGGTGCCGGGCACCGCCTACGCGCGTGCGCTGCGGGAAGCGTTGCTGGAGGCCAGGGTGGCCGACAACAAGCCGGTGGTGACCACGTTCCTGGCGGCCGAAGGCGTGCCCGACGAGCTCGCCGTGCCGGGTGCCGACGGGGCGCCGGGACGCGGTTCGGTTCCTTCGTACCCGAGTCCCGAGCGGGCCGTGCTCGCACTGGCCCGAGCGACCCGGTACGCGCGGTGGCGAGCCGCCCCGAAGGGCCACCTGCTGCGGCCGGAGGGCATCGACGCCGAACGGGCCCGCGGGCTCGTCGAGGTGTGGCTGACCGACGGCCTCGATCGGCTGACCGACGACCGCACGGTGGAGCTGCTGCGCTGCTACGGCATCGAGCTGGTGTCCTTCCGCCGGGCCAACTCGCCGGAGGAGACCGCGGCGGCCGCGGCGGAGCTGGGCTACCCGGTGGTGCTGAAGTCGGTGAGCGACAAGCTCCGCCACCGCAGCGACCTGGTCGGCGTCCGCCTCGACCTGGCGGGCGAGGAGGCGGTGCTCGGCGCGTACGCCGACCTGCGGCGGGTGTCGGGCCAGGACGAGGTGTACGTGCAGCGGATGGCGGGCCGGGGCACGTCGTGCGTGATCGGCCTGGTGGAGGACCCGTCGTTCGGCACCCTGGTCTCCTTCGGGCTGGCGGGTGTGGCCAGCGAGCTCCTCGGCGACACCGCGTACCGGGCGGTGCCGCTGACCGACATGGACGCCGCGGCGCTGGTCCGCGCGCCCAGGGCGGCCCCGCTGCTGGCCGGGTACCGGGGCGGTGCGCCCGCCGACTTCGGTGCCCTGGAGGACCTCGTGCTGCGGGTCGCGACCCTGGCGGAGGACCTGCCGGAAGTGCGGGAACTCGCGCTGCAACCGGTGCTGGCGTCGTCGGACGGCGTCGCGGTCACCGGCGCCCGGCTGAGTCTCGGGCGTTCCTCAGCGGTCCCGGACACCGGCCCGCGCCGCCTGCGGTGACCCCTGCACTGGGCGGGAGAGAACCGGCGTCTCAGGCGGAGAGGAAACCAGCACGGCGTCTTGGCCGCAGCGGCTGGGGTCTTGCCGCAGCGGGGTCTTTGCCGTAGCGGCCCGTCTCAGGCCCGCAGCGACCGCCTGAGCGGTCCGGACGGCCGTTGAGGGAGGGCGCCGAGCCGGAACGACACGCGACGGCCCCGAGGACTTCGCCGTTCCCGCCATCCCACGATGCGATGAAGATCAGGGAAAATGCGACGGGGACTACATAGGCGGAACGGGGGAGTTTCGTTAATCTGTGGTGGTGGATGAACCGACCACGCTCGGCGTGATCGACGCCGGCGCGCACCAGCTCGCGGTCAGCGCCACCGAGCAGGCCGACCGCACCAGCCCCGTGGTGATCCTCCTGCCCGCGATGGGCGTACCCGCGACGTACTACCGCCCCTTCATCGCGAATCTCCGGGAACGGGGCCTCACCGTGGTGAGCATCGACTTCCGCGGGCACGGCCAGAGCCGGCCGCGCGCGGTTCGCGGTGTCCGCTTCGGCTACCAGGCGCTCGTCGACGACGTCGACGCTGTCGTGGACCTGGTCGCAGAGCGCTACCCCCGGGCACCGCGCTTCCTGGTCGGCCACAGCCTGGGCGGCCAGATCACCATGCTCAACGCCGCCGCCCGACCCGACGGGGTGCACGGAGCGGCAATGCTGGCTTCCGGCTCGGTGTGGTTCCGCTCGTTCCCCGGCAGCCGAGGGTTCAAGAACCTGATCGGCACGCAGTTCATCGCCGTGGTCTCCACGCTGCTCGGGTACTGGCCGGGCTGGAGCTTCGGCGGGCGTCAGCCGACCGGCCTGATGCGCGACTGGGCCAGGATGGCCCGCACCGGTCGCTGGTCGCTCACGGGCTCGACGACCGACTACGAGAAGGCGCTGGGAGAACTGCGGCTGCCGCTGCTGACGGTCACCTTCGACGGCGACGAGCTCGCTCCGCCTTCCTCGACGGACCACCTGGCAGGCAAGGCACCCCGCGTGGTGCGCACCCGGCGGCACTACAGCCTCGCCGACGCGGGAGCGGAGAAGCTCGGCCACTTCGGCTGGGTCTACCGCAGTGCCGAGCTCTCCCGGTGGATCGGCGAGTGGATCTCCTCCTGCGATGCCACGGTTGAGGGTCCCGCCGGCGCAGTCGGCCCGAATCCAGCAGGTCGAGGCGGGGCCGCATCCGGCTGACGGGCCGCACCCGAGGCGCCACGAGGTCGGTGCGCGCTCAGCAGACCGAGTCGGTGGGCTTGGGCACGTCGAGGCCGAACAGCGGCCGCAGGCGCAGGCCGATCCAGGTGCCGACCAGGGCCAGCAGGCCCCAGGCCCAGCCGTGCAGGGAGAACGAGGCGATCCCGGAGAAGTAGGCGCCGATGTTGCAGCCGTAGGCCAGCCGCGCGCCGTAGCCCATCAGCAGGCCGCCGACCACGGCCGCCAGCAGGACCTTCGCTGGCAGCCGCTTGGCCAGCACGAAGGCGCCCGACGCGGCCGAGGCCACCAGTGCGCCGATCATGATCCCGAAGTCCAGCACCGACGTCCCGTCGGCGAGCACCGACTGCGACAGCGCGGCGGCCTTCTCGCCCTGCCAGTACGGCCAGGACGCCACGTCCACGCCCACGGCCTGCAGACCCTTCGAACCCCACAGCACGAAGGCCGACGTGATGCCCCACGGGCTGCCTCGGGTGAGCAGGACGGCGGCGTTGAGCACCGCGAGCACGAGCGCGCCGACCCACAGCGGCCACGAACCGCGCACGACCCGCCACACGCCGCGAGCGGTCGGCGGACGACCGGCGGGCGGTGCGTCGTGGCGGCGCGCCCAGCGAGTCGCGGCCCAGCCGATTGCGCCCAGCACCGCGAGCTGGAGGACCAGCGCGCCGCCGTAGCCGAGGCCGGTGTCCTCGGCGATCGAGAAGGAGCCGAGCGTGATCGCGTCGGAGCTCCACATCGGAAGGTGCAGCGCACCGATCACCGAGCCGACGATGAAGAAGAACAGCGTCACCACGAGCAGCGTGTTGCCGCCGCCGACGGCGAACAGGGTGCCCGAGGCGCAGGCTCCACCGAGCTGCATGCCGATTCCGAACAGGACGGCCCCGACGACCAGCCCGAGGCCGAGCGGCTCGACGTTGCCTTCCGGCGTACCGCCGAAGAAGGCCACGCCTCCGGCCAGGATCGGCGCGAACAGCACCGACGCGGCCGCCAGCATGAGCAGGTGCGCGCGGATACCGGAGGTCTGTCCGACCGAGACCAGCTGCCGCCACGCCGAGGTGAAACCGAAGCGGGAGTGGAACAACGTGAGTCCCAGCGCCAGGCCGAGCGCGGCGAGCACCGCGAGTTTCGCGCCCGCGACGAACGCGGTCGCCGTGACGAGCGCCACGGATCCGGCGATCCCGAGCAGCAGCGGCAGCCACTGCGGGCGCGCCTGCGGCGGTGTCCCGGGTTTGGTGGAGGTCGTGGGTGCTGCAGTACCGGCGGACATCTTCTTCTCCTGCGTGGTTTCGTCGTCCACGACGAAACCACGCAGGGCGCCGCGGCCACCAGCGGTTCCAGCATCCGGGAAAGCTGTGAAGGCCCGACCGCCAACCCGCGCAACCCGCCCCGGCGGTGGCTCCGTCCTTGGGGCATGAGACGCATACACACCGCAGTGGGCGCAGGGGTCCTGTTCTTCGCGATCTCCGCCTGCGCCCAGCAACCCGCAGATGATGTCGGATTCGGTGGCAACCCGCCCGCTCCGCCGCCCGCCCCCGTGGCGCCGAAGCCGGTGGACCAGCGCACTCCGGTGCCCCAGCAACAGCTCTCCCCGGGTGCTCCGAAGACCTGGACCCAGGACGACGGCAGCGTCGTCGTGGCCACCGGTTCGGAAGGTGGATGCAGCAAGGTCCACGCCGAACTCCTGGAGCAGAACGCCCAGCAGGTCAAGATCCGCCTGGTCGACGAAACTCCCGAGCCGGCCGGAATCTGCACCATGGACCTGCGCTACCCGCCGCTGGCCGTGAAGCTCGACGCTCCGCTGGACCAGCGACAGGTCGTCATCGAAGAAGTCGATGTGAAGGTTCCGCGGTAATGGGACCGAACTTCTCCCGCAGGAGGTGGGGCTCCTGCGGGAGAAGTGTGCGTCCACAACGTCCGGTCGACGGGGACCGGACAGCGCGATTCCGCGCGGTGGAACCGGATTTCGGTTGGCGGAACCGAATTCCGG